>NZ_CP020569.1:1408000-1760000 GCF_002082195.1 Streptomyces gilvosporeus
ATCCGCAGTTCCACGAGGCGTTCGATCTTCACGTCCGGCTCGTTGGGGTACCCGAGGCGGGTCACCGCGTTCGCGTAGGCCCTGGTCTGCAACAAGCCGGGGAGAAACTGCACTTGGTAGGTGCGGATCAGCGCGGCCGCTTCCTCCAGCCCGATGTGCAGTTCGAACCAGTCTTCCAGAACGTCGTTGTACTGCTGCCACCAGCCCGCGACATTGGCCTGGCGGGCCAGCTCGAAATACTCCTCGCGCCGCTTCGGGTCCAGTACCCGGTAGAGCGTGAGCAGGTCCACCAAGTCCTTCTGTTTGAAGCCGACTTGACCGCGTTCCAGCCGAGTGATCTTGGCGTGCGATCCGCGGATCGCCTTGCCCGCGTCCTCGCGTGAGATACCGCAGGCCTGACGGAGCTTCCTCAGCTGCGCACCCAGCACAATGCGCCGGACCGTGGGGCTGCCCTGATTCCCGTCCAGGTAGCGCGCTATCGACAGTTCGTCATCCGGCCGCATCATGGCGGTCATTCCCACTCCCGAAAGCAACAGTGCGGATACACCCAGTGTCCCATCCGTCGACTGCCGGGTACAGGAAGCCGCCGAAGGAAGCCATCGAAGACCGAACGGCCGGAGCGCGCTGCGGGGCGAAAGCCCCTGTCCAGCACGCCCCGGCTCTCGTCCCACGGACCGCGGGCGACTCAGCTCACCATCCCATCGAAGTCGCCGTCCTTGGCTCCACCGATGAACGCCACCATCTCGGCACGGGTGTAGATCAGCGCGGGGCCCTGAGGGTCACGCGAATTCCGAACGGCGAAACCGCCGTCCTCAAGAGCCGCGATCTCCACGCAGTCGCCTCCCGGTGCGCTGCGCCGGCTCTTCCGCCAGACCGCCCCTTCGATCGTCCCAGCCGATACGCCATTGTCGAACTGCTGCGGCATTCCCGTCGCTCCCTTACTCATACACAGGTGTTTGACCAGGCATCATCTGCCTGAGTAATTGCGGCTGCACGTTCCGATGCAATTACGTTTCCTCACAACGTAATTGCAGATGCAGTTGCAGCGCCACGGGTTGCCCGTGGATAGTGGTGGCGAATCACCCGTTCGTGATGAAGGCCTGAAAGGCTCCACGGAGATCGTGATGACATCCCACCCGGCAGCAACAACCGTGCCTCTCATACCGGTAGAACCCTTCAACCGCCTGCTGGCGCAGGCCACCGGCACCCACCCCCTACCGACCGGCGACGGCGACCACGACCCCGCGGAATTCGCCGCCTGTCCCCTCACCGCGGACCACCACGCGGCCGGAGCGGCCCGCCGCTTCACCTGGGCGACCCTCAGCGGCTGGCAGTTGGGCCCTCTCATCGACAACGCCGTCCTCGTCGTCAGCGAGCTGCTGACCAACGCCCTGCGCTACGGACTGCCCACCGCCGCAGCCCGCACCACCACCTGCCCGCGCCCTCTCTGTCTCGGCCTTCTGCGTCGCCCCGACCTGGTGCTGTGCACGGTCTGCGACCACAGCACACAAGTCCCCCTGCTCCAAACCCCCGACCACCTCGCCCAGACCGGCCGCGGCCTGCACATCGTCAACTGCCTCAGCCAGTCGTGGGGCTGGACCACCCCGACCGCCGCGGGCAAGGCCGTATGGGCCGCACTGTCCACCGCCGAGCTCGACGCCCGCTCCGCCCACCAGGTCGGATGACAACCGCTCGCGCTCCCTGCCGATGCGGCCCGCTCACACCTTGCGGGCCGCCCCGCCGTACAGCGGAATGTCCGTATCGCTCAAGGCGCCCGCTCCCACGTCCGGTTCGTCCGGCCGCCACCGGTGGACCACTTCGAGACCGGGTTCGACCAGCTCCAGGCCCTCGAAGAACCGCAGCACCTCGGCCTTGCTGCGCACGTTCACATGCGATCCCTCGGACTCGAAGTTCTCCGAGACCGTCTCGATGGCCTCGGGCTCGAAGTCGTTGGTGACATGGGTCAGGGCCAGGTAACTGCCGGTGGGGAGCTCGCCGAGGAGTTCCTTGACGATGGCGTACGGGTCGTATTCCGGGGGGAGCCAGTGCAGGACGGCCACCAGGGTCAACGCGACGGGCTGGGCCAGATCGAGAACTCCGCGGAGTTGCGGATGACGCAGGATCTCCTGGGGATGGCACAGGTCGGCTTGGATGTACGCGGTCCTGCCGTCGGGATGGCTCGTGTGCAGGGCGCGTGAGTGAGCGAGGACGATCGGGTCGTTGTCGGCGTACACGATCCGTGCCTGCGGGGTGCTCGCCTGGACGACTTCGTGCAGGTTGGGCGAGGTGGGAATGCCGGTGCCGATGTCGAGGAACTGGCGGATGCCGGCCTCTGCCGCCAGGTATCGGGCCGCGCGGTGCATGAAGGCCCGGTTCTGTCGGGCGATCATGGCGGCGTTGGGGAGCACCTCCAGCGTCTGCTCGGCGGCCTTGCGGTCGGCCGGGTAGTTGGTCTTACCGCCGAGGAACAGGTCATAGACGCGGGCGGCGTGCGGCCGGTCCGTGTGAAGGTCGATGGGCGGTTTGGGTGTTGCTGCCATCCAGTCCTCTGACTCCACGATGCCTGCTCCGCCCTCTCGTGCTCGTGGGGAGCGTCCGCCGACTCCCGCCGCACCTTAACCGTTGACCGGCGGGCGCTGACCGGTTCGCGTGGTTGACAAGCCAACTCGGCGCAGAGCCTTGACACCGCCCGGTGATCACCATTCACCACTCTGCGAATCCGCAAACGCTGCGCGGAACCCCTCTCCGCACGACGTCGGCCCGCCCAACCCCGAGGGGCCGGACAGGCCGACGTCCTGCACGTTCCGCGCGGCGCGGTGAGCGCGCCTCGGCTTGCTACTTGGTGAAGGCCGCGACGCCGTTCGGCGTGCCGAGGCCCGTCGGGCCGTCGTAGCCCTTGCCCGCCTGGCACTGGTAGTTGCCGCAGGACCCGTTGGAGCCGTCGGTGACGTCGTTCAGCTTGTCCGGGTGGCCGTACGGGTACGAGGCCGGAACGTCACCGGACCCCGGGGCGCCCGCGAGGGCGTAGACACCGGCGATGAACGGCGAGGAGGCGCTGGTGCCGCCGTACACGTTCCAGCCCTTGGCCTGGTAGGTGTCGTAGACCGCGAGGCCGGTGGCCGGGTCGGCGACGGCCGCGACATCGGCGACGGTGCGCTTGGCGCAGCCGTTGTCCTTCTGCCAGGACGGCTTGGCGTCGTACTTCGAGCAGCCCGAGCCGGCGCCCTCGCCACCGGCGGAAGTGCCCCAGACGGACTCGGAGTAGCCGCGGGTGCTGCTGTCCTTCTTGAGCGAGGTGCCGCCGACGGCGGTGACGTACTGCGAGGCGGCCGGGTACTCGACGCCGTAGCCGCTGTCACCGGAGCTGACGGTGATGGCGACGCCGGGGTGCTTGAAGTACTTGTCGTCCGAGGCCGTGTCGGCGGCTTCCTCGCCACCGCCGTAGCTGTTGGAGACGTACTTGGCGCCCTGCTTGACGGCCTGGTTCACGGCCGCGCCGAGGTCGTCCATGTTGGCGGACTTGGCTTCGACGAGCAGGATCTTGCAGCTCGGGCAGGCGGCGCTGACCATGTCCACGTCGAGGGAGATCTCACCGGCCCAACCCGCGTCCGGTGACGGGTAGTTCTTCCCGCCGTCCTGGTCGATCTTCTTGAAGCAGCCGTTGCTGGTGCTGCATTCCGGCAGTCCGTACTGGGACCGGTAGGCCGCCAGGTCCTTCTCGGCGTTCGGGTCGTCGTTCGCGTCGACGATCGCTACGGTCGCGTCCTTGCCGCCGTCCTTGGGGAGCTTGTAGGCGGCCTGGAGGTCGCTCGGCCCGAAGCCCTTGGGGGTGTCGTGGCGGCCGAGGGACATCTGCGGGGTGATGTCGGTGCGGACTTCGGCTTGGCACGCCATGTAGCCGGGCTTGCTCGGCTGCGAGCAGAGCCGGTGGGTCTGGACCGTGGATGCTGCGGGCGACGCGGTGTGCGTCGCGGTCTGCGTCGTCGCGAAGGCGCTCGACTGGGACGCGAAGACCAGGCCGCCGGTGACCAGGGCCGCCGCCGACAGCAGGGCGGGAGCGCCGCGGCGTATCAGGCTCTTTTTGCGATGAGAATGCAAGGAACTGCCCTCCGTGGGGGGATGGTTGGCCCCGCAACGGCCGTCGAGGAGTACCTGTGCGTTGTCATCCCGTCCAGAACTTCATGGACCTGACATGTCACGAGCATGACAACGCACAGCCTCACGTGGGGTGCCGCGGTGGAGCCGGTCGTGGAGCGTTCGAGCATGGGGTACAAGTACTGCCACCCCGTTCAGTGGTGGCTATAAATCAAACTATTGACTGCTCGGCCAAGGGGATAGAGGCAGTTGGTAAAACCTTCGCCTCATCTTCTGCGCCTTGCCATATACCTTGTGGAGCCATGGAGTTGGAAGAAGGACCCATCAACGACCTGATGGCGCTCGGCCTGGCCCGGTATGAGGCACGGGTTTATCTGGCGCTCATCAGGCGTGATTCGTATACGGCCGCCGAGGCCGCCCGCGAGGCCGATGTGCCGCGCCAGCGGGTCTACGACGTGCTGGACGCGCTGGTTCGGCGGCGGCTGGCGACGACGCACCCCGGACGCGTCACCAAGTACTCAGCCGTCACGCCCGAGTTGGCCGTCGCGCGGCTGATGGCGCTGCAACGCGAGTCCATGGACCGGCTGGAGCGGGTCTCGGAGGGGCTGGCCGGCATCCTGCAACCGCTCTGGTCCGACGGGCGGGTACACACCGATCCGCTGGACTACATCGAGATTCTGCGCGACCCGAAGGCCATCACGGAGCGCTTCGCCGACATCCAGCGGCAGGCCCAGCACGAACTCCTCACCTTCTGCAAACCGCCGTTCGTCGCACCCGCGGAGAACGCGGAGGGCATCAAGGTGGTCCGCCGGCTCCACCGGGCGGGCGGCACCGTCCGGGCGATCTACCTCGACGACGCGCTGGACAACCCGGGGACGGTGGAGCATGTCCGCCGCTTCGCCGCCGCGGGGGAAGAGGCCCGCTTCGCCCCGGAACTGCCGCTGAAACTCGTCATCGCCGACGCCTCGCTCGTGCTGTGCGATATGCCCGACCCGGTGGCCGGTGCGGGCTCCACCACCACGCTCTTCATCGAGCATCCGGCGCTCGCGGGCTGCCTGCGGCTGGCCTTCCAGACCGTGTGGAAGGATGCGGCGCCCGCGTCGGCGGCGGAGCCGGATTCGGAGTCGGCGCGGGAGTCCGGCTTGGCGCGGTGAGGGGCTGAATGCGGGCTGGGGCTACGGACTCGGGCGCGCGCGGGCCATGCGCGGCGCCCGGGAGGGGCGGCACCCGGAGGTCGCCGTCACCGCCCCTTGCCCGTGAGTCCGTCCCGGATTGCCCGCCTTCATTCCAGATTGCTCGTATCCGTCTCAGAAAGCGGAGTTGGCGAACCAGCGCGCCAGCAGCTCCTCGTCCCCCTGCACCTCGAAGGCATCCGCATCGTGGCCCAGGCGTCCGTACACGAGGCGCAGCAGATCCGCGGCGGCTCCATGGACGGCGGCGTCGGCGCTCACCCGGGCCGCCGGGCCCGCCACGAGGCCGAAGCCGCCGGGCTCCAGCCGGACCAGCCAGTCGCCACCGGTGTCGGTGCACCGGAAGCGAAGCGTTTCGCCTTGGCCTCGCAAGGCGGCAACCTTGGGGGCGAAGAGACCGGCAAAGGGCAGGTTGACGAGGAACTCGTCCACACCGTCGGTCGCCAGCCCGCCGTCGATCACGGGCTGCAACCCGAGGGCCAGCTCCGCGTCGGTACGGTGCACCAGGGTTTCGAACAGCATCCGCCGCACCCAGAACCTGGCGTGCTGATCGGCGCCCCACGCCCACATCGGGGCCTCTGGGTCGGTGACCGCGAACACGCTCTCGGCCTCCGCCGCACTCGCCGCGAGCCAGTCGGCGTAGCCGTCCTCGTGCTCCGGCAGATGCAGTTCGACATCGCGGCTGCGCGGCGGTTCCTGGACGAGCTGACGCAGCAGGACGGAGAACCAGCGCTGCACGCTCCCGGCGTGCCGGACCAGCTCCACCAGCGTCCAGCCCGGACAGTCGGGCACCGGAGTCGCCGGGTCGGCGCCCCTGATGACCTCGACGAACCTGGCGGTCTCCGCCGCGATGGCCGCACGATGAGCGGCGGGGGCAGCCGCCCACCCCGATTGGTTGGGCATGTCCATGTCGCCACGCTCTCCTGACGTCCTCCGGCCCGGCGGCCTGACCGGCCGGGCATCCCGATGCAGCCTGTCACAGCGCTGCGGCCGGAGCGGCGGCGGCCGACGGACGGGGGTCGGCGGGGGACGGCGGCCGACGGGCCCGTTCCGGCGAGCCGGGCGAGGTCGTCGAACATGCGCCGCGGAGAGGCAGGGCGCATCCGGTCGTAGAGACCTGCGGCCTCGGCGAAGGTCGCGCGCAGTCGTTCGTGGTTCGGCTCGGTCACCGTTGCACACTAGGCACGCCCCCAACATCCCTGCCATGCGGGAACGTTGAAAGACAAGGTCAGATCCTGTTCCCGAACCCGCCCCGGCGAACGCGGTTGCCCCTGCCCGTCGTCAGGCTTGCGCGGTGGGCCGGACGACGACCTCGCTGACGTCGACGCCGATGGGCTGCTCGATGGCGAAACCGATCGCGGAGGCGACGGCGGAGGGCGGCATGGCGATCTCGTCGCGCTGTCGGACCAACGCCGCTGCCGCCTCGGGGCTCGCTCCCTTGCCGATCCCCTCGGTGTGGGTGAACCCGGGTGAGACGAGGGTGACACGCAGATCGGGACCGGACTCCTGCCGCAGCCCCTCGGTCAGCACCTTGACCGCCGTCTTGGTGGCCGCGTACACGCCCTGTGGGGATTTCACCATGTAGGCCGCGGTGGAGGCGACATTGACGAACTGACCGGAACGCTGCCGCCGGAAGACGGGCAGTGCCGCTCCGATCCCGTTGAGCAGGCCGGTGATGTGCGTAGCGACCATCGCGTCCCAGTCGTCCTGGCGCAGCTCGTCGAACGGTGACACCGCCATCGTGCCGGCGTTGGACACCAGGACGTCGAGCCGGCCGAACCGGTTGACCGCCGTATCCGTGAGGAGCTTCAGGTCTGCCCGGCGTGTCACATCGACAACGGCTCCGACGGCCGAGCCGCCCTGCGCGGTGATCTGGTCCACCACCGCGTTCAGCCGGTCTTCCCGTCGGGCTCCCAGGACGAGCCGGGCCCCCTTCTCGGCGAGGTACGTCGCCGTCGCGGCTCCGATGCCGCTGCTGGCACCCGTGATCGCTACTACCTTGCCTGCGATTCCCGACATGATCAAAGTCCTTACCGGAGGAATGCGCGCAGGTCAGACCATGACCTACAGTGGAAATGGAGTCGCCCCCATTTATTCGAGGGTAAGTGGGGGCTCCTCCGTTTAGCAACCGAGGAGAGCCGATCGAGAGGAGAGGCAGTCGCCGATGGACAGCGATGCGCAACGCCCGTTGCGCGCCGACGCGCGACGCAACCGGGACAAGATCCTCACGGCCGCGGTGAGTGTGTTCGCCACGGAGGGGCTGGACGCACATCTGGAGCGCATCGCCAAGGCGGCGGGCGTGGGCAGCGCAACCCTCTATCGCAACTTCCCCACCCGTGAAGCCCTGATCGAGGCGGTCTACCGCAACGAGGTGGCCCAGTTGTGCGATGCAGTCCCCGAACTGCTGGCGACCAAGCCGCCGTACGAAGCCCTGCGTGCCTGGACACGCCTCTTCCTGGACTACGTCACCGCCAAACTCGGGATGATCGACGCCCTGCGCGCCATCGCCGCCACGGGAGAGAACCCCTACGGCCACAGCCGGGAGATGATCCACGCCGCCCTTACGGCCCTGATGGACGCATGCGCGGCCGCCGGGACGATCCGCGCCGACATCAGCCCGTCCGACCTGGGCGCCGCCCTCACGGGCATCGCCCTCACCTCGGCACAGCCCGAACAACGACCGCAGGCCGAGCGCCTACTCGACCTCACCCTGGACGGACTGGCCGCCCGGTCGTGATCCCGCCTCTGCCGGCGAACACCACGGGGCCTGGCGGGTGGTCGGGAGCCGCCGCGGGCGGGCCCCCTCACCGCCCGTCAAGACACAGCAGCGGCAGCGCATGCAACGCCACGGCCAGATCGGCGACCGCGCGGGGGTCCCGGAGGGAACGCCCGGTCAGTTCCTCCAGCCTGTGGAGCCGGTAGCGCACCGTGTTGCGGTGGCAGTACAGCAGCTCCGCCGCGTCGGCCGCCGAACCCGCGGCCGCGTACCAGCACTCCAGGGTCTCCAGCAGGCGGTCGCGCTCGACGGCCGGCAGTTCCAGTACGGCCTCGAAGACCGTCCGGGCGATCCGGCCGGCCTCGTCCGGGGCCGAGGCGACCAGCAGGGCGGCCGGACTGTCGTCGAATCGCGCGACGCCCGCCCGCTGCCCGCGGACTCCGGCCAGCGCCACGCGCGCAAGACGCAGCGCCCTGGGGGTGTCCTGAAGGGCACGGTACGGAGGACTGACGCCCACCCGGGAGGCGGGCGACCGCTCCAGAACGCGCAGGATGGCATCCTCCGCCCCCGGGTGCTGGACGGCGACCACACCGATCTGCACGTCCGGCAACAGACGCCAGGCCGACCGCAGTTCCTCGGCCCGAAACCGCGCCTCGATGCCGGGCAGCGCCTCCCGGCCGGGCGCCGGCACCTCGGACGCCACGACGACGTACGGACCGCCGGTCGGCAGGCCGAGGACGCCGGCGGCCTCCCACAGGGTGGTGCGATCGGTGAGCATGCCGGTGAAGAGCGCCTCGACCATGGCGGACCGTTCGCGCTCCCGTTGCAGCACCAGTTCGGAGGTCTCCTCGCGGTAGGCGTCGCTGGCCGCCGCGGCGAGTCCTTCGATCACCCACCATCCGGCCAGGGCCACAAAGGTGTCGGTGGTGACGCCCTCCGCGTCGCGGGCCTCGGCGGCGAGTTCGGACCACAGGAACTCGGACCCGACGCGATAGGCGTGCAGCAGATCGGCCAACGGGTCCCCGCGCCGGGCACGTTCGCGGCCGGTTTCGAGCGCCGGTGTCATATCGCTGGTGGGGTCCCCGGCCAGGTGCCCGAAGACCAGCTCGGCGTTCCGCCGGCACGAGGCGCTCAACTCGGCGAACGGCACGCTGTCCTCACTGCCGTAGTACGTCACCTCCGCACGGATGCGGCGTGCCATGCGCACACCGAGTTCCTCCGAGCGGCCCCGCAACGAGGCGGCGATGGGGGCGACTTCGGTGGGCGGATCGGGGATGCGGCGCATGAACCGCAGGTTACAAAACATGGCGCACGCAGGCGGGGAGTTGTTCCCGGGGACAACGGGGACGGTGACGCCGCTGTGCGTCGGCACATGGTTCATTGGGCGGGCGGCCGCAACGATGTCGGAGACGTTACCGGCCGGTATCCGACTCTCTTCCATCGTGCTGCCTTGTCAGGGGGAACTGTGCCCAGAGCCGCAACATCAAGCAACACAAGCACTAGGAACACCAGGAACACCAAGCAGTGGTCGCCGAACCGGTCGCCGAAGCGGTCGCCGAAGTGGTCGTCCGCACTGACCGGCGCCGCACTGCTCGCCACCACCCTCGGCGCCACCGTCGCCCCCGCCCAGGCCGCGGAATCGGCCGGGTCCGGCAAGTACGTATCGCTCGGGGATTCGTACGCCGCCGGCGCCGGCATCCCCGCCTCCTCCGCGGGCCTGTGCCTGCGCTCGGACCACAACTACGGCCATCTCGTCGCCGCGGCCCTCGCCTCGTCGTCGTACGTGGACACGACGTGCGCCGGAGCCAAGGTGGGCGCGCTCACCACGCCCCAGAAGGACGTCGGGATCGTCGTCAACGGCCCGCAACTCGACGCCGTCACACCCGACACCTCCCTCATCACGCTCACCATCGGTGGGGACAACCTCGGGACCTCCGATATCGGCTTCGGCGATCTCGCCGTCGTCTGCTCCGCCCTGTCCCTGACGAATCCGTTCGGCGCCCCCTGCCGCAACCACTACGGGGACACGCTCAGCAACCGAATGGACTCCGCGACCACGGAACTGTCCGCGGCCCTTCAGAAACTGCACGCGAAGGCACCGAAGGCCAGGGTGCTGATCCTCGGCTATCCGTCGGTACTGCCGGAGGACCCGAAAAAGTGCTTCGGCAAAATGCCCGTCACCACCGGGGATCTGGCGTTCCTGCACTCTGTCCTCGGCGAGCTCAACACCAAGATCGCCAAAACCGCCACCGCGGCCGGCGCCACGTACGTCGACACCCTCACCCCGACCAAGGGCCACGACAGCTGCTCGTCGGACCCGTGGATCGAGGGCCTCCTGCCCGGCTCACCGACCCTGCCGCTCCATCCGAACGCGACCGGCGAACGGGTCATGAGCGATGCGGTGTTGAACGCGCTCAGGCACTGACAGGCACTGACAGGCACTGATCGGCCCGGTCAGGACCGCCGCCTCATCCTCGTCCGCCTGGTACGCCACCGCCCGGCCCCGATCGGGGCCGGGCGGGGCCGGGCGGGGCCGGGCGGGGCCGGGCGGGGCCGGGCGGTGGACTGTGGACGTCTACGTGTAGGGCACGACCACGACCTGCACATCGTCCTTGTAGATCACACGCCCCGGATCGGCGGAACGCATCATCCGGCAATCGACACCGTGAGCAGCCAGAATCTCCAGATAGCCGGGAACCCTCGCGATGAGATGTGCGGCGGACGGCTTGAACCAGGCCGCGGCGCCAGGGTTGATCTCATGGTCGTAAACAGTGGCGTCAACGGTCGACGGGTTGGTGTACGCAGCGTCGTACCAGCTGTTGTTGATGCGGCGGAAGGACTCCTGTTCATCTGAGAGTCTCCCTTTCCGCGCCAGCGTGTTGACCAGTCCGAACACGCCGGTGAAGTTACCCCGCCTGTTCCGGTGCGGCGACTGGAACCGTACGTACTGGACGGTCTCGCTGTCGCCATCAGTCGTCCCCATCAGCGAATCCTTTCTCCGCCCGCCAGCTGAACCCCTCGTGCCCGGCGGTCATGGTCAGCGGTCCGGCGCATGACCGCGGTTTCCCGGCGATCGTGGTCACCGCCCGGCGGCCCGGGCCAGCGCGGTCTCCGCCTGGGCGGCCAGGGTGGCGACCAGATCGGCCGCGGACGGCAGGTCGTCGATGAGGTCGATGCCCTCGCCGGCCCACTGTGGCAGTGCGGGGATCGTGCCGCGGGCCACGGCGTCCTGGTACTCCTGTTGGGCGGGCAGCGGCGCAGCGGAGAGTTCGCCCTCGCGGCCCCGCCATGCGTCGAGGAACGGGTGGCCCAGGGTACGTGCGGTGTACTGCGCCGGCCACCGTGAGCCGCGGGCGATGTCCAGCACCCTGTTGCGTTCGGTGCTCTCCCCGCCTGCGTCGACGATCGCCCTGGCGGTCGCGGGGGCGACCAGGGCCTCGGCCGTGGCCTGGAAGCGGGTGCCGAGCAGGACCCCGGCCGCGCCCAGGGCCAGGGCGGCCGCCACGCCGCGGCCGTCGGCGATCCCGCCGGCCGCCAGCACCGGAACGGGCGCCGCCAGGTCCGCCACGACGGGCACGAACGGCAGCGTGGACCGCCCCTGTCGGGCGCCGTGCCCGCCGGCTTCGGTGCCCTGCGCCACGATCACATCGGCGCCCAGATCGACCGCCCTGCGCGCCTCCTCCAGGTCGGTGACCTGGAGGATCAGCGCCGCGCCCGCGCTGCGGATGCGCTCCACGAAGGGAGCGGGGTCGCCGAAGGACAACATCACCGCCGGCGGACGGTGCTCCAGCACCCGCGCCACCACCCCGTCGTCAACGGCCCATGACCAGAGGCCGATGCCCCACGGCTTCCCGGCGCCCTGGTCGGCCAGGACCGGCAGTTCGCGGGCCAGCCAGTCCTCGTCACCGGTCCCGCTGCCCAGCAGTCCCAGCCCGCCGCCGCGCGAGACCGCCGCCGTCAGGGCGCCACCGGCCGATCCGCCCATCGGAGCCAGGGCGATCGGATACTCCACATCGAACAGTTCCGTGAACGACGTCGACAGTGCCATAGCGGCAGTCCCCACTCCTCGGTCAGGTCAGTCGGTCAGTCGGTCAGTCGGTCAGTCGGCCGCAGCGATGTCAGCAGACTGTCGTCGGTGACTTTCAAGAGGTGAGCGCGTGTCCCGTCGTCGCGTCGACGTGGTCGGGGATCTCCTCGTGGCGGTCGCCGACGGTCGGTGTCCCGGTGGGCTCGAAGACCAGGATCGCGGCGCCGGTGGGGGCGGACGGCTTGTGTTCCGTGCCGCGGGGGACGGTGAACACCGCGCCCTTGGGGAGCGTGACCGTACGCTCTCCGGCCGGCTCGCGCAGGGAGATGTTCAACTCGCCGTCGAGTACCAGGAAGAACTCGTCGGTGTCGTCGTGGACGTGCCAGAGGTGCTCTCCCTCGACCTTGGCGATGCGGACGTCGTAGTCGTTGACGCGAGTGACGATGCGCGGGCTCCACAGCGCGTCGAACGAGGCCAGGGCGGTGCTGAGGGCGATGGGTTCGTTGCTCATGAGGAAATCCTCGCCGGTTGAGGGCGGCACCCGTGAGTGCTAGGAATCGCATATGCCGCAAGATTCCTCGCACGCAGTCGCTCCGAAGGACGCCTCCACGGACACGCCGACGACCATGCCCACGGCCATGCCCAGGGGCGCGCACCGCGTCGTCGTGATCGTGGATGCCAACTCCAATCCCTTCGAACTCGGCTGCGCCACGGAGGTCTTCGGCCTGCGCAGGCCCGAACTCGGCCGCGATCTCTACGATTTCCGGCTCTGCTCCCCCGAGCCGAGCACGCCGATGCGGGACGGCTTCTTCACGCTCACGGGAGTCGCCGGTCTGGAAGCGGCGGACTCGGCGGACACGCTGATCGTCCCCAACCGGCCCGATGTCGAGGTGCCGCGCCGGCCGGCCGTTCTCGACGCCATCCGGCGGGCGCACGCACGCGGGACACGGCTGGTCGGTTTCTGCAGCGGCGCGTTCACCCTGGCCGAGGCCGGGGTCCTCGACGGGCGTCGGGTCACCGCCCACTGGCAGTGGGCGGATTCCTTCCGGGCCCGCTTCCCGTCCGTCCGGCTCGCGGAGGACGTGCTGTACGTGGACGACGGCGACATCCTCACCGCCGCCGGGAGCGCGGCCGCACTCGACCTCGGGCTGCATATCGTCCGCCGCGATTACGGCGCGGAGGTCGCCAACACGGTCAGCCGACGGCTGGTCTTCGCGGCACACCGGGACGGCGGGCAGCGGCAGTTCATCGAACGGCCGGTGCCCGATATCCCCGATGTGTCCTTGGCGCCCGTGCTGGCCTGGGCCCAGGAACGGCTGGATGCCCCACTTACCGTGTCCGACCTCGCGGCGTGCGCCGCCGTCAGCCCGGCGACGCTGCACCGCCGTTTCCGTGCGCAACTGGGCACGACGCCACTGGCATGGCTGACGGGGGAACGGCTTGCCCTGGCGTGCCGGCTGATCGAACGGGGCGAGTCACGCTTCGAGGTCGTCGCACGCCGCAGTGGGCTGGGCACGGCCGCCCATCTGCGCGCGCTGATGCGCCGCGAGACGGGGCTCGCGCCGTCGGAGTACCGCCGCCGGTTCGGACCGGCCGTGGAGACGGTGCCGAGCGGCCCGGCGGTGCCCAGCGATGACGCCCCATCAGATACGTGGTCGCCGGACGCCGCCTAGCGGAGGGTGTAGCCACCATCGGTATAGAGCGTGGAGCCCGTGGTGAAGCCGTTGGTGAAGAGGAAGACCACGGCCTGCGCGATCTCGTCCTCGGCGGCCGGGCGGCCCAGGAGGGCATCGCGGCGGTACTGCGCGAAGGCGGCCTCGCGGGCGGCCTCGGGGCGGTTCGACCACAGGTGGCCGTCGACGGTGCCGGGCGCCACCGCATTGACCCGGACCGGGGCCAGTTCCACCGCCAGGCCCCGGCCCAGGCCCTCGATCGCCGCGTTGCAGGCGACGTACGCGGGGGCGGGGCCGGCCGGACGCGCCGAGGCCGCGCCCGACATCAGCACGACGGAGCCGTCCTCGGCCAGTTTGGGGGCGGCGCAGCGCACCGCGTGGTACTGGCCCCAGAACTTGGAGTCGAAGGGCGACGCGGCGTCCTGGTCGCTCAGTTCGCGCATCGGGCCGACCTGATAGGAGGCGGCCGAGGTGAAGAGGTGGTCGACGCGCTCGATCCCGTCGAAGAAGGCGGCGAGCGACGCGGTGTCGCCCGTGTCCACGACGCGCCAGGTGGCCGCCGCACCCAGCTCGTCGGCGGCGGCCTCCAGGCGCGCCGCGGTACGGCCGCCGAGCACCACTCGGGCACCGGCGGCCACCACTCGCCGCGCGACCCGCAGCCCGATACCGGATCCGCCGCCGATCAGGACGACCGTACGGTCCCGCAGATCCTCGGCACCGCCCTCGACGGCCGGACGGGGGAGGGCGGCGCCGGCGGCGGCCTGGCTCATGTGGTTCCTCGCTCATCTACGCGGTGGAGTAACGGCGGCGGCGCCGCGTGATCACCGCGCCATATCGCCCAACCGCCGTATCCCCGACCGTATTCCCGTATTCCCGGAGTCCGGAGTCCCGGATCCCCGGCCCCCTCACCCCGCTCCCCCCGCGGCGGGGAAGGGACGACAGGAAGCGCCCGGCCTGCTGTCTTTGATGGCTGGATACCCGGATACCTGCCGCTGACATGCAGGTATTGCTCGGACGGGTGACGTGCCGACACTTTGATATGAGCGCGGTGGTTAGGGGGTGTGGCAGTGCGTTGCGAGCGTCCACGAAGGGCCGCTCCGGAGGTACGAGGGTCGTGCCGCCGCCTTGAACGCATTTGCTGGAAAGGGATACAGGTCGTGAAGATCGCCAAGGCTGCTGCGGGTGTTGTCGGTGTCGCGCTGGCTCTGGGGGCCGCCTCCCCCGCACTTGCGGCTTCCGGGCCGCACGGTGAGAAGAACGCGCTGCCGAACAGCGACACCATCACCAAGAGCGACGTGAAGAACCCGCTCGCCGACCTCGACATCGACGGGCTCGTCCGCTCGGTCGACAAGGTCGCCGGCAAGCTGAAGACGCCCAACGGCACCCACCCCAAGACGACCCACGCGGGTGAGCACGCCAAGCCGACCCCCGTGGGGGGCCACGACAAGACCCACAGCGGTGGCCACGCCAAGGCCCACGAGGGTGGCCACGCCAAAACGCACAGCGGTGGCCACGCCAAGGCCCACGGTGGTGGCCACGGCAAGGCCGGTCGATGACCTTCGCCGTCGACCGGTGAGTTTCGGCGCCCCTGGCATCCGGCCCAGGGGCGCCGATCGGCTGTCCGGGGCCGTTTCGCCGGAGGTGCGCCCACACCCCTTGCGGTCAGGTCCAGTTGCGGTCAGGTCCGGTTGTGGTCAGATCCAGTAGGGCGCCGGGGGCACCTCGTCGCCTCCGGACGCCGTCAGGCCCGTGCCGGGTGAGCGTCCGGTGAGCCAGGCCAGGAGGGCGGACTGGGGGGCCGGTGATGAGCGGGCCGCCGGGTGCGAGTTCGTGGGAGAGGGGGGTGTCGGTCGCCGCGAAGCGCAGGGCGGGGAGGTCGTCGCGGCGGTGCAGGGCCTCGACGAGGTCGTCGATGATCCAGCGGGCCGCGGCGGACGGTACGTCGGCGAAGGTGTAGCCGACCGCCAAGTCGGCGTGGTGTACCTCCAGTTCGCGCAGCCGGGTGGGCACCAGGCTCGCGGGGGTGCGCAGTTCGCCGGTTCGCATCCGGACCTCGGTGCGCCATGCCGCCTCGGGCAGGGAGCGCACCGCCTCCTCGAACCGGTCGGCGGTGTCGGTGATATCGGCGATCAGTGCGGCGACCGGCCGCGCCGCACCGGCTTCGATCTCCGCGACGCGGGCCTCCATGCTCGCGTACTGCGGGGTTTCGACTCCGGTGCGGGCCCAGGTCAGCAGTCGGCAGAGGCTGTCGGTGGCGCGTGCGACATGGGTGATCACATGGCCGCGGGTCCATGGCGGCACGAGGGTCGGGCCGCCGATCCGGTCGTCGGTGAGGGTGGTGAGGGTGGCCACGAACCGGGCGGTGGACTCGGCGATCTCGGCCAGCCCGGCCGTATCGGTCGGCTTCATGAGACGGCGCTGTGCCTCGATCTCCTGCTCCTGCTCCTGCATGAGCCGACCCCCGTTGGACGATACATCCGCATCCGCATTGCGGAATGAAGGATTCGCATGATGGTAAGTGAGTCGACTGTAAGGAGAGGGGTCGCGGCCGTCAACCGCTGGTCAACCGCTATGCCGTCGCGTCCCATCCCTGACTCCGTCCCGCCGCGCACGGCTGTCCGACAGCTCCGTTTGGGGCGAGCCACCCAACTCCGCGTCACCTGGCGCGAGTTTTGACCACATTGGGTGAATTGAGTTGTATGGCTGTCGAGTTAGAGCTTCGCCCGATTACCGTGGGGTTGTGAGCGATGCCCCACGTGCCCTTCTGGCCGCCCTCGTCGTCCATCTGCCGTCCCGCTACCGGACCATGAAAGAGACCCGGGCGGGGATCACAGCGTCCGGTGGGGCCTACGCCCCACCTGTCGGCATGCTGGAGTACGTCGCCGGAGTGCGCGGTGTGCATGCGCGGGACGCCGGTGTGCAGGCGTCCGACCTCGCGGTGGCAGCCGCGGCATGACCACGGACGGCGTCGGACTCTCCACCCTGATGGCACGGCTGGCCCGGTCCCGGCCCGACGCCACGGCGCTGGTTCGCGGCCGCCGCGACGGTTCCGGGCAGGCCGTCAGCTACGCCCGGTTGTCGACGGGCTGCCACGCCGTCGCCGAGGCGCTGCGGGCGGCCGGGGTCCGCCGGGGCCACAAGGCGGTGGCGATGACCGGGGATCCCTACGAACTCGTCGCCGTCGTCTACGGGTTGCTCGCGCTCGGCGCCGTCCCGGTCCTGGTGGACCCCGGGCTGCCCCGCGCCCGGCTGCGGGCCTGTCTGGACGAGGTCGCTCCCGAGGTGTTCATCGGCGAACCCCTGGCGCATCTGGCGCGGCGGGTACTGCGCTGGGCACCCGGTCACGTCCGTACGCCCCTGGTGACCCGCCGCACGCTGCCGGGGCTGGGGCGGGCGGTGCCGGTGGTGGTGCCGGACGCGGCCGGACCGGCCCTGGAAGTCGCCGAACCCGGCGCGGAGGAACTGGCGGTCATCGCGTTCACCTCGGGCTCCACCGGCGTGCCCAAGGGCGTGGAGTACCGGTACGGCACCCTGGCCGGGCAGGTCGAGGCACTGCGTGCGGTACTGGCCCTCGATCCGGGCGGGGTGCTGCTGTCCGGCTTCCTGCCCCTCGTCCTCCTCGGCCCGGCCCTCGGGGTGACCACGCTCTCCCCGGCCCTGTGCCACCGCGCACCGGCCCGCACGTCTCCCGAGCAACTGCTGCGACCGCTGCTGGAACACCGCGCCTCGGTGGTGGCCGGCTCGCCCGCCGTTCTCGGCCTGCTGGCCGGCCACTGTGTGCGCCACGGGCTGCGGCTGCCGTCGGTCGACCGGGTGCTGTCCTTCGGCGCCCCGCTGCGGGCAGGGCTGGCCGAGGCGTGGGGTGCGGTGCTGCGCGCGGACGCCGAGGTGCTCAGCGTCTACGGCGCCACCGAATGCCTTCCGGTCAGCGCCGTCACCACGCGGGAACTGGCGGCGCTGCGGGCCGCCGGGCACGGCGCCGTCTCGGGGACGTGCGTCGGCCGTCCCGTACCCGGGGTCGAGGTGCGCGTGCTGGGGGCCGACGACACCGGGGTGGGCGAGATCGCGGTCGCCGGGCGCAACGTCAGTCCCGCGTATCACGCCCGCCCGCGGGACACCGCCCACGCCAAGGTCGCCACCGACCGCGGGCTGCTGCACCGCACCGGTGACCTGGGGCATCTCGACGGCGAGGGCCGCCTGTGGTTCCACGGCCGCGCGTCCCAACGGGTCACCGGCGACGGCTTCGTCCTGAACACCGAGGACATCGAAACGGCGGCCGATGCGGCACCGGGCGTACGGCGTACCGCCCTGGTCGGCCTCGGCCCGGTCGGGCGGCAGCGGGCCGTGCTCTGCGTGGAGCGGGAACGGTGCGGCACGAAGGAGCGCCGGGGCGCCGCCGCGGCCGTGCGCGAAATCCTCCGTGGCCATCCGCAGGGCCACCACATCCGTGCCGTCCTCATCCACCCCGGCTTTCCCACCGACATCCGCCACAACTCCAAGATCGACCGCGAACGGCTGGCGGCCTGGGCCGCCAAGCGGGCAGGGGACAGCGCATGACCGGGGACCGTATGGCCGGGGACCGTATGACCGGCGACCCTGCGACCGGCCCCGCGCGGGTCCTCGTCACCGGAGGCAGCGGCTTCCTGGGCCGGGAGATCTGCCGTCGGCTCGTCGCCCGCGGCACCCCGACCCGCTCCCTCACCCGCCGCCCCAGCGCCGCCCTGGAGCGCCTCGGCGTCCACCAGTACCACGGGGACCTCGCCGATCCCGCCGCCGTGGCCCGGTCGGTCGCCGGATGCGATGCCGTCATTCACACCGCCGCCCTCGCCGGTGTCAGCGGGCCGACGCGCCCGTACTGGATGACCAACGTCCAGGGCACCAACAACGTCCTCGACCAGTGCCGCGCGCACGCCGTCCGCAGCCTGGTCTACACGTCCACCGCCAGCGTCGTCCTCCCGCCGGACGGGCTGCGCAACGCCGACGAGAGCGCGCCCTACCCCGCGCGCCACCTGGCCGCCTACCCCTGGACCAAGGCCCGGGCCGAACGGCTCGTCCTGGCGGCCAACCGCCCCTCCCTGGCCACCTGTTCCCTACGCCCGCACCTCATCTGGGGCCCCGGCGACCCGCACTTCCTGCCCGCTCTGCGGCGCGCGGTCCGCGGCCGGTGTCTCTTCCTGCCCGGCGACGGCAGCAACCTCGTCGACACCACCCATGTGCGCACCGCCGCCCACGCCCATCTGCTCGCCCTGGACCTCCTCCACCGACGCCAACCCGTCGGCGGCCGCGCCTACTTCATCACCCAGGACGATCCGCGGCCGCTGCGCATCGTCGCCACGCTCTTCCTGGCGGCGGCCGGGGTCCGCGCCACATGGTGCCCGGTACCCGTACGGCTGGCCCGGGCCGCGGCCGCGGCCCACGAGACGGCCGCACGCCTCGCGCGAACCACCGGCACCCGTGAGCTGAGCCGCTTCCTGGTGGCCGAAATGGTCCAGCCGCACTGGTTCGACCTCTCCGCGGCCCGGCACCACCTGGGTTTCCTGCCGCCGGTCGGCTTCTCGGACGGGCTCGCGGAACTGACCCGGACGCACGGCCGCCCGGCGCCCTGAACGGGCCTGCCCGCCACCGGAGTCCCCCCACCGGACCGGTCCCCCACCGGCCCTGCCCGCCACCGGAAAGGAAGCCTGGTATGGACGCGGACGACGCCGTCTACCGCACGGCACGCAAGCTCATGAGCGAACGCTTCGGGGTGCCCGTCGAGGACATCCGCCCCGACACCACCTTCGACGAGCTGGACATGGACTCCCTCGCCCTCGCCGAGTTCACCTTCGACCTGCGCGACGAGTTCTCCGTCCTGCTCACCACCCAGGACGTGAACAAGAGGAGCACGCTGACCGACGTCGCCCGGATCCTGACCAAGCGGCTCGCCTCTCGCCCGCCCGGCACCCCGTGACCGGCCCCCTCATCGCCGTCACGGGCCTGGGCCTGGTCACCCGCCGCCCCTGACCGGCCGCCCGGCAGCGGCGGTGGTGCATGATGCGGGGGTCGGAAACAGGCGTGGCGAAAACGGGGGGGTCGGGTGTGACGGCCGGCTGTGGGCGGGTGCTGCTGGTGGATGACGACGCCGCGATCCGGCGGTCGCTGGGGCGCGGACTGCGGTTGAACGGCTTCGCCGTCGACCTGGCGGACGGCGGCCGCGGCGCGCTGACCAGGCTGGCGGACGCGTCACCGGACGTCGTGGTGCTGGACATCTCGATGCCCGACGTGGACGGCATCGAGGTGTGCCGGCGCCTGCGGACGGACGGCAACGACATACCGGTGCTGATGCTGTCCGCCCTGGACGAGGTGGCGGACCGGGTGGCCGGGCTCCAGGCCGGCGCCGACGACTACCTGGTCAAACCCTTCGCCCTGGACGAGCTGGTGCTGCGGCTGCACGCGCTGCTGCGCCGCCGCCCGCCCGCCGCCACCGAAACCGTACGGGTCGGCGGCCTGGAGCTCGACGCGGCGGCGCGCACCGTCCGGCTCGACGGCAGGCCGGTGGAGCTGACCCGGCGGGAGTTCGAGCTGCTTGAGGTGCTGGCCCGTAATGCGGGTCTGGTGCTCACCCGGGACCAGCTGCTGGACCGGGTGTGGGGCTACGACTTCGATGTCCGCACCGACGCGGTCGACACCTTCGTGAGCTATCTGCGCCGCAAGCTGGAGGCGGGCGGGCGGTCCCGGATCGTGCACACGGTGCGCGGTGTCGGTTTCGTCCTGCGGGACGAGACGAGCGGCGAGCGGGAGGGCCCGGCATGAGACTGTCCACCCGGATCGCGATCGTGGTGGGGGCCGTGGTGCCCCTGCTGGTGCTGGGTGCCGGCTGGGTGCTGGTGGGCCTGGTCGGCAACGATCTGCACGCGCAGGCCGACCGGCGGCTCCGCGAACAGGCCCAGGTCGTCGGCTCGGCGGCCAAGGGGGTGCTGCGTGCGGAGTCCAACGGCCGGCCGCGCGCCGAGCAGGCCCGTCAGCGCAAGCTGTTCGCCGCGGCCCTGGACATCGGCATCCGGCTGAGCGGCCCCAACGGCACCATCATGGACGGCCCCCAGCCCGGCCCCGCCGTCCGCCTGCCGGCCGCGACCGGGCATCCCGTCACCGTCCGTGCCCGCGGCAAGACCTGGCGCGCCGTGCAGGTCCCGCTGACCCTCCAGCGGCCCGAGGTGCTGGGGACGCTGTGGCTGTTCGCCTCGGAGGCCGCGAACGAGGCGCAGATCCGGATGGTGCGCGGCCGGGTGCTGACCGTGGCGCTGCTCGCCGCGCCGCTGTCCGCGGGCCTGGCCTGGGCGCTGGCCGCCGGCACGGCCCGTCCGCTGCGGCGGCTCCAGCAGCGCACCAGCGGCCTCGATCCGCAGACCAGCGCCGCCCGGCTGGACCACACCCCGACCCGGATCACGGAGGTCGACGACCTCGCGCACACCCTGCAAACGGTCCTGGCCCGCTACGACGAGCAGGCCACCCGCACCGCCGAGGCCCTGGCGACGGCCCGTTCCTTCTCCGCCGCCGCCTCCCACGAGCTGCGGACGCCGCTGATGAGCATGCAGACCAGCCTCGACATCCTCGACGCGTTCCAGGACCTCGATCCCGCCGACCGCGCGGAGACGGTGGACGATCTGCGGCGCGGTCACGCCCGGCTGCTGGGACTGCTGGTCATGCTGCGCGCGCTCGCCCAGGGGGATCTGGTCGAGGCGGATGCGTTCGCGCCCGTCGACCTGGCCGACCTCGCGGACGCGTCCGTCTCCGACCTGCGGCGCGCCCACCCCGAGGCCGAGGTGACGTTCGAGGGCGCACCGGGCCTGACCGTGCACGGGTGGCAGCCGGGGCTGCGGTCGCTGGTGGACAACCTCCTCGCCAACGCCCTGGTGCACGGCCGCTCCCGGGACGGCCGGGCGCAGGTCGCCGTACGACTGCGGGCGGAGCGCGACGGCGTCGCCCCGGCGGCGGTCCTCACCGTCGAGGACCGGGGGCCCGGGGTGCCGCCGGAGCAGCGACAGGCGATCTTCGGGCGCTTTCAGCGGCGCTCCGACAGCCCCGGGTCGGGTCTGGGGCTGACGCTGGTCGCCCAGCAGTCCGATCTGCACCGCGCGCAGCTGCGGGTGGGGGACGGCGCCGGGGGCAGGGGAGCCCGCTTCGAGGTCGTCATTCCGCTCGCGCCTTTGGAGCAGGTCGGTGACGGGGTGCCCCAGCATCGGTCCTGGATGTCCGACACGGCTCGGCAGCGCCGGGAGATCCCCGCCGCGCGTCCCTGACGTTCCTCCTGGTCCCGGCCACCTCCCGCCCGGCCCGGCCCGCCCCGGCAGGGCCCACAAAGAAACCACAAGAACCGCTCCTACCGTCGCTCGCACACGGCCCGCCGCCGGCCCCCGCACTGGCGGCCCCGCACCGGCGGGCCGCCGACCGCGTCCGTGCACCGGCCGGTGCACCAGAGCGAAACGGAGACCTTTCATGCAGCGTCGCAAAGCGACCATGACGGCGGCCCTCGCGGGCCTCGTCCTTGCCGCAACGGCCGCCACCGCACCGTCCTACGCGGCAGAGGCCCAGAGCCCGGCCACTTCCGCGACCGCGGCCGCGCACGCCAAGGCCCCCAAGGGCGACGGGGCGAAGCGGCTGTGCCACCGGGTGCCGCGCCTGGAGCGGCGGATCGACCGTCGGATCACCCGCTTCGAGGGCCCGGTCACCCGGCCCGGCTCCATCGCCTTCCTGGAACGGCGCATCGCCAACGCCAAGAAGGCCCACCACACCGCCATCGCGACCTTCCTGGGCGACCGCCTCACCGCCCGCAAGGAGATGCTGACGAACCTCAAGAAGGCGAAGCCCGACCTGAAGGAGGTCGCCGCCTGGTGCGAGGCGAACAACGGCGGCGCGAAGGACAAGGCCAAGGCCACGTCATGACCCGCCGCCGACCCCTGTCCGTACTGGTGACGGCGGCCCTCGCGGTGCCCCTGCTGGCCACCGCGGCCTGCTCGTCCGCCACGACGCCGGACACGGCGGCCCCGGCCGCATCCCGCAGCAGCTCCCCGGCCACGCCGGACCAGCTCACGCAGATGCAGAAGAAGGTGGACGACGCCGAGCACGCCGCCGATGCGGCGGACGCCAACGGCGCCGCGGACGCCTCCGGACACTGACACACCCTCGCCTCCGCCGGGCCCTACTCGCCCGGTGGGGGCGACGGCATGTGACGGCGACGGGCCGGGTGACGACACCGGGCGCCCCGCGCGACGCGCGTGCGGCCGTCGGATGGGCCACGATCAAGTGGTGACCAGCAAGGGCAACGACCACCCCGGCAACGGCCCCGCCGTCTCCCGCGAGGAGTTCGACGCGCTCTTCGAGGCGCTCCGTACCTGGGGCCGCTGGACCCCGGCCGACCGCGGCGCCTGCAACCGGGTCTCCCCCGAGCACGTGCGACGGGCCGCGGACCTGGTCCGGTCGGGAACGGTCGTCCCGCTCGCGCGCCCGTGGGACACGGAACCGGGCCCGGACAACGCCCGGCCCGCCCTGCACTACATGTCCGAGCTCGGCGATGCCGAGGCCCCCGAACCCTCCGTCCACAAGGACTTCCTCGGGGCCGACTACCACGGCAAGGCCGTCAGCCATCTGGACGCGCTGTCCCATATCGCCTACCGGGGCCGCCTCTACGACGGCCGTACGGCGCGCGAGGCCGTCGGCTCCAGGGGTGCCCGCTTCGGTGCCGTATCGGCGCTCGGCCCCCTCGTGACCCGGGGGGTGCTGCTGGATCTGCCCGCCGTGTCGGGCGAGAAATGGCTGGAGCCCGGACGGGCCGTGCACGCCCCGGACCTCGTCGCCGCGGAGGAGGCGCTCGGGGTGACGTTCGGCGAGGGCGATGCGGTCCTGCTGCGCACCGGGCGGCTGCGGCGCCGTCGGGAACGGGGCGCCTGGGACCTCGACGCGGCGAGCGCGGGCCTCCATGTGCACGCCATGCCCCTGCTCGCCGAGCGCGGGATCTGCGTGCTCGGCGGCGACGGCGACAGCGACGTTCGGCCCTCACCGGTCGACGGGGTGCGCTCCCCGGTCCATACCCTCGCCCTCGCCGCGATGGGGGTGCCGCTCCTGGACAATCTCGCTCTCGAAGCGCTCTCGGCCGCCTGCGCCGAGGCGGGCCGTTATGCGTTCCTGCTCGTGGTGGCCCCGCTGAATGTGCCGGGCGGTACGGGCTCGCCGGTCACCCCGGTCGCGGTGCTGTGAGCGCCGGGGCGGCGGCACCGTTACCCGCCCAAAGCCCTACAATTGGATCAAACGGCACAGCTGCTCACCGGGGGAAGGGTGGGCATTGCCGTCTGTACGGACGTGGGAAGTGATCGGGATGGGGCTGGCGGGAATGGACCTCGGTCCCGCGCTCGCCCGCGATCAGTTCCTTCGCGGTGAACCGGTCGAGGCGACCGTCCGCGGCTCGATCCTCACCTCCTGGCAGCGCTCCCGGTCGCTGGGGCTGGCACCGGAGGGCTGCGAGCTGCCCTTCCAGCAGGACCTCGACCTGGACGGCCGGCTCGTCCGCGCCGCCGTGCCCGTACTGGACCGGCTCCAGGCCCGGTTCGAGGGGCGGACGGTCAATGTGTCGCTCGCCGACGGACGCGGTGCGGTGCTCCAGCGCCGTTTCGGCACCGCCTCGATGGTCCGGCAGCTGCCCCCGATCCAGACCGTCCCCGGCTTCGTCTTCGCCGAGCAGTTCGGCGGGACCAACGGCATCGGCCTGGCCCTCGCGGAACGCAAGCTGATCAACGTCTACGGGGCCGAGCACTTCGCCGAACGCGCACAGTCCAACGCGTGCTCGGCAATTCCCATACGGGACCTGCTCAGTGGCCGCATCGAGGGCATCCTCTGCTTCGGCTATCCGATGGCCGATGCCGACAGCGCGCTGAACACCCTGATCCGCCGGGCGGCCGAGGTCATCGAACGGCGGCTGCTGGAGCAGAGTTCCACGCGGGAGCGCGCCCTGCTGGAGGCATACCTGGAGGCCCGGCGCCACGCGCCGGCCGGTGCCGCCCCCGACAACGGGCAGCCGGCCGAGCTGGCCGCGAGCGGGCTGGACTGGCGCGACCAGATGATCCTCAAGGAGCGGGCCGGCGATCTGATCTCCGCGGCCCAACGGGCCGCCGTCGAGGTCCCGCTGCCCGGCGGCCGGCACGTCACCTTGCTGAGCCGGCCGGTGACCAGCCCGTCCGGGGTGGAGGGCGTCGCCATCGAAGCGATCCTCCCCTCGTCGCGGCAGCCGCTCGCCGTCCCCACGGAAGCCGAGGCCCCGCCCCTCACCCTGGCCCCGACCGCCGCGGCGCCGGGGAGCCCTCCCGAGTCCGCAGCCGCCGGCCCCGGGCCGCTACCCGCACGGGCGGCCGCGACGGGCCACGTGCCCGGTACCGGACCTCCCGCGGGCGGTGCGACCAGCGGGCTGGTGCTGGTGGGCGAGCCGGGGGTGGGCAAGTACGCGGTGGCGGCCCGGCGCCGCCTGGAGCTGCTGTCCGAGGCCAGCACCCGGATCGGCACCACTCTGGACGTCAGCCGCACCGCCCGGGAACTCGCCGAGATGGCCGTCCCGCGCCTGGCCGACTACGTCACCATCGATCTCTCCGAGGCGGTGCTGCGCGGCGAGGAGCCGTCCGACCCGTGCACCGGCCTGCATCGCACGGTGGTCCACGGCTATCGCGACGACTGCCCCTTCTACCCCGCAGGCGAGCCGGTCGACCTGCGCGCGAGCACCCCCCAACTGCGGTGTCTGGCCGCCGGACAGCCGGTGCTCGAACCCGATCTGCGGGCCGCCCCGGGCTGGATCGCCCAGGATCCCGTGGCCGCCCAGCGCCTCCTCGACCACCACGTCCACTCCCTGATCGCCGTCCCCCTGCTCGCCCGCGGCATCGCCCTGGGCGTGGCGAGTTTCTACCGCTCGCGGGACCCCGCGCCCTTCGGGGACGACGACCGGTCCCTGGCCCTGGAACTCGCCACCCGCGCGGCCATCTGCATCGACAACGCCCGCCGCTACACCCGCGAACACACCATGGTCGTCGCCCTCCAGCGCAGCCTGCTGCCGCACAGCTTCCCCGAACTGAACGCCGTCGAGGTCGCCCATCGCTATCTGCCCGCCGCATCCGGGGTCGGCGGGGACTGGTTCGACGTCATCCCGCTGTCCAGCAGCCGCGTCGCCCTCGTCGTCGGCGATGTCGTCGGCCACGGGATGCACGCCGCCGCCACCATGGGCCGGCTGCGCACCGCCGCCCGCAACTTCGCCGAACTGGACCTCGCGCCGGACGAGGTCCTCACCCACCTCGACAATCTGGTGGGGCGCCTGGACCGGGACGAGGGCCATGAGGACCCCACCGCCGACCGCACCGGCATCATCGGCGCCACCTGCCTCTACACCATCTACGACCCCACCTCGCAGCAGTGCGTGATGGCCCGCGCCGGCCACCCCCCGCCGGCGCTGGTCCACCCCGACGGTGCCGTCACCTTCCCCGATCTGCCGGCCGGGCCGCCGCTGGGCCTGGGCGGCCTGCCCTTCGAGACCGCCGCCTTCGACCTCCCCGAGGGCAGCCAGCTCGTCCTGTACACCGACGGGGTCCTCGGGCACCGTCACCGCGATGTCGACACGGCCCTCGACCGGCTGCGCCGGGCCCTGGCGCAGCCGAGCCGCCCGCCCGAGGAGACCTGTGAGGCGGTGCTGCGGACCGTGGCGCCGCACCACCCCGACGACGACATCGCGCTGCTCGTCGCCCGGACCCACGCCCTGGACGCACAGCGGATCGCCACCTGGGACCTGCCCGCCGACCCCGCGCTCGTCTCCGGAATCCGTGCCGCGGTCACCCGCCAACTGTCCGCATGGGGACTGGACGAGGTCGCCTTCGCCACCGAACTCCTGCTCAGCGAGCTGGTCACCAACGCCATCCGCTACGGCACCGGCCCCATCCAGGTACGTCTGCTGTACGACCGCACGCTGACCTGTGAGGTCTCCGACGCCAGCAGCACCGCCCCGCATCTGCGCCGGGCGGCCACCACCGACGAGGGCGGCCGCGGCCTGTTCCTCGTCGCCCAGCTCACCCAGGCATGGGGCACCCGCTACACCACCCAGGGCAAGGTCATCTGGGCCGAATGCGCGCTGGAGATCCCCGGCGGAAAGCCCGGCACCGTCGAGTTCTCCTTCGACGACATTCCCGCCATCTCCTAGCCATCCTGCAAAGACACCGAAGACGGACTTACCATGCCGAAATGCGTCAGCACGCGCCTCCCCCGCGCCGTGGCCCGGAGCCCCTCGTCCGTATCCGCGGTCTCGGCAAGCGGTTCGGCGGCACCGTGGCGCTGGACGCGGTCGACCTCGATATCGTCCCCGGCAGCGTCCTGGCCCTGCTCGGCCCCAACGGCGCCGGAAAATCCACCCTCATCAAGGTCCTCGCGGGCGTCCACCACCCCGACGAGGGCGAGGTGACGGTGGCCGGGCACCCGCTCGGCAGCGAACCGGCCTCCCGGACCATGTCCTTCATCCACCAGGATCTGGGGCTGATCCCATGGATGACGGTGGCCGAGAACATCGCGCTGGGCACCGGCTATCCGCGCCGTGCGGGACTGCTGTCCTGGCGGCGGGTCCGCGAGCGGTGCACCGAGGCCCTGGGCATCGTCGCCGCGCATCTCGACCCGCGCACCACCCTCGCCGACCTCCCGCGCGCCGAACGCTCCCTGGTGGCCCTCGCCCGCGCGCTCGCCGCCCGGGCCGCACTCCTCGTCCTGGACGAACCGACCGCCAGCCTTCCGGCGGCGGACTGCGCCCGGCTCTTCGGCGTCCTGCACTCCCTGCGCGACCAGGGCCACGCCATCGTCTTCGTCACCCACCGGCTCGATGAGGTCTACCAGGTCGCCGACGCCTTCGCCGTCCTGCGCGACGGCCGTCTGATCAGCCACGGCCCGCTCGCCGGCTACCGCCCCGCCCAGCTGGTACGCGACATCGTGGGCCACGAGCCGGGCGGCTATGCCTTCGCCCCCGCCGCGGGCCCGGCGGTCCTGCGCCTCGACGGCGTACGGACCGCGCACACCGGACCGGTCGGCCTGGAACTGCGCGCCGGGGAAGTCCTCGGCATGGTGGGCCTCACCGGCGCCGGACACATGGAGCTGGGCCGCGCGCTCGCCGGCGCCCGCCCGATCGTCGCCGGACGGGCCCTGCTCGACGGGCGGCCGTACGCACCGCGCTCGGTCACCGCCGCCGTCGACGCCGGTGTCGCCTTCGTGACCGGCAACCGTCAGGAGGAGGGCTGTGCGGCCGAGTTGACCGTACGGGAGAACTTCCTGGCCAACCCGCGGGCGGACGGTCTGACGGCCTTTCACTGGATCGGCCCCCGGCGCGAGCGGGCCGAGGCGGGCGCGCTGGTCGAACGGTTCGCGGTACAGCCCCGGGACACCGAGGCGCCGGTCGTCACCCTCTCCGGCGGGAATCAGCAGAAGGTCATCGTCGGCCGGGGGCTCCGCACGGGCCGCAGACTGCTGATCCTCGAGGAGCCGACCGCCGGGGTGGACGTCGGCGCCAAGACGGCGGTCTACCGGCTGCTCCAGGACGCGCTGGCCGGCGGCCTCGCCGTCCTGCTGCTGTCCACCGACTTCGAGGAGGTCGCCACGGTCTGCCACCGGGCCCTGGTCTTCGTCCGCGGTGCGCAGACCGTGGAGCTGAGCGGCGCCGCCCTCACCGTCACGGAGCTGGCCCGCGCCGCGTCGGCCATGGCACCGCTCACCGGGACGACCCGGCCATGACCCCCGCCCGCCGTCCCCCGCTGAGCCGCCGGTTCGGTCATCTCCTCGGCCCCTACGGCCTGTTGGCCCTCACCATCCTGCTGTTCGTGGCCTTCTCCCTCGCCCTGCCGGACACCTTCCCCACCCTGGACAACATCTCGGCGGTCCTGTCCAACCAGTCGATCCCCGCCCTGCTCGCGCTCGGCGCCATGATTCCCCTCGTCACCGCCAAATTCGACCTGTCCCTCGGCTACGGTCTCGGCTTCGCCCACGTCATGACCCTGCAACTGATCGCGAACGACGCCTGGCCCTGGCCGCTGGCCTGTCTGACGGTGGTCCTCGGCGGAGCCGCCTTCGGCACCCTCAACGGCGTCGTCGTCGAATTCGCGAAGATCGACTCGTTCATCGCCACCCTGGGCACCGGCAGCATCCTCTACGCACTCACCGGCTGGATCACCAACGGCGCCCGGATCATCCCCGGCCCCCAGGGCCTGCCGGCCGCCTTCACCGACCTGTACGACTCCCGGTTCCTGGGCCTGCCGGTGTCCGCCTTCTACGTCCTGGCCCTCACCGCCGTCCTGTGGGTACTCCTGGAGCGACTGCCGTTGGGCCGGTACCTGTACGTCATCGGCTCCAACCGCCGCACCGCCGACCTGGTGGGCATCCCCTCCCGGCGCTACGTCCTCTACGCCTTCACCGGATCGGGGCTGGTCGTCGGTATCGCCGGCGTCCTGCTCGCGGCCCAGCAGCGCATCGGCAACCCCAGCGTGGGCCTGGACTACCTGCTACCCGCGTTCGTCGGCGCGCTGCTCGGATCCACCGCGATCCGCCCGGGCCGCGCCAACGCCCTGGGCACCCTGATCGCCGTCGTCATCCTCGCCATCGGCCTCGCCGGAATCGGCCAGCTCGGCGCCCAGTTCTGGGTCACCCCGCTGTTCAACGGGGTCACGCTGCTCCTCGCCGTCGGCATGGCCGGCTACGCCGCGCGCCGACAGCTGCGGCAACCGCGCACACCGCCTCCCCGGACACCCCGTGACCTGCCCAAAGTCGCCTCGTAGCGGCCGCGTCGCCGTACTGGCGGTGGCGGCCGCCCTCCTCGTCGGCTGCCAGCGCGGTACGTCGACGGGCGCCGGGCCCTCCCCCTCGGAACCGGCCCGGCCGGGATGCCCCACCGACCTGGCCCGGGCCGAGGCGGCCACCGCATTCGCCGAGAAACCCCACACCATGTGGCACGGCCCGGCCCTCGGCCCCAAGGCCACCTCCGGCAAGGACATCGTGTATGTCGCGCAGACCATGACCAACCCCGGCGTCGCGGGCGCGGCCAAGGGCGTCCAGGAGGCCGCGAGGGTCATCGGTTGGAAGGTCCGGGTGATCGACGGGCAGGGTACGCCCGCCGGGATTCAGGCCGCCTTCAGCCAGGCCATCGCCCTGCGTCCCTCGGGCATCGTCCTCGGCGGTTTCGACCCCGGCCTGACGTCGCAGCAGGTCGCCCAGGCCACCACGGAACACATCCCGCTCATCGGCTGGCATGCGGTCGCCGCCCCCGGCCCGAGCACGCACCCCGCGCTCTTCACCAACATCACCACCCGGGTCCAGGACGTCGCGAAGATCAGCGCCGACTGGATCATCGCGCACTCCCACGGCCACGCCGGAGTCGTGGTGTTCACCGATGCGTCGATTCCGTTCGCCAGGAACAAGTCCGACCTGATCAGAAAGGAACTGGCCACCTGTTCCGGCGTGCACGTGCTCGCGCAGGAGAACATCCCCATCTCGGACACCAGCAGCCGCACCCCTCAGGAGGTCTCCTCGCTCCTCTCCCGCTTCCCGGACACCTGGACGCACTCCGTAGCCATCAACGACGTCTACTTCGCCGACGCGGCCCCCGCCCTGCGCGCAGCCCGTAGGAAAGGCGCCGGCGCCCCCTTCAACATCGGCGCCGGCGACGGCGACCCCTCCGCCTTCCAGCGCATCAACAGCAGGCAGTTCCAGACCGCGACCGTCCCCGAGCCGTTCTCCCAGCAGGGCTGGCAGATCCTCGACGAATTCAACCGCGCCTTCTCGGGCAGGCCCGCCAGCGGCTACGTCGCCCCCGTCCACATCGCCACCGCCGCCAACAGCGGCGGGGCCACCACCTGGGACCCACCCGGCTACCGCGCGGTGTACCGGAGGATCTGGGGCAGGTAGGACCCAGGGCGGACCGCACTCAGCCCCTTCGCAGAGAGAGTCGTCGACGCGGTGGTGGCCCGGCCCGGCGGGCGCCGCTGAGGTGAGAGGCGCGGGGATCGGTGTGAAACTGGGTGCGGAAGGGGTGATCCCCGTGCCGGACGCTTCGCAGGCGCCCGCCGATCCTGGCGGCGCCGTCGACGAGAGTCTGCTGGAAGAACTGATCACCGAGGCACAGATCGTCCTCCCGGTGGATTTGTCCGCGCTGGCGAACCGGTGCGCCGTGGCCCTCGGCCTGGACGGCGTGCGGCTCTACGTCGTCGACCTCCAGCAAGTGGTGCTCGTCCCGCTCGACGAGTCCCTGGAGCCGCTGCCGGTGGACGCCTCGCAGGCCGGCTGGGCGTACCGTACGGTCTCCCCGCGGGTGACGGACAACGGCGACGGCCTGATCGTCTGGGTGCCGCTGGTCGACGGTGCGGAGCGGCTGGGAGTGGTGGCGGTGCGGACCGCCACCCTGGACGGGCCGCGGATGCGCCGCAGCCGGATGCTGGCCGATCTGCTCGCGATGGTCGTCACCTCCAAACGCGCCTACAGCGACTGGATCGTCGCGCGCACCCGCACCGCGACCATGCGGCTGCCCGCCGAGATGCTGCGGGCCTTCCTGCCGCCCCGCACCATCGGCAGCAAGCGGTGCGTCTCGACCGCGGTGCTGGAGCCGGCGTACGACGTCGGTGGCGATGCCTTCGACCACTCGGTGGTCAAGAACGTGCTGCACACCATGATCCTCGACGGCATGGGCCACGATCTGGCCTCCGGTCTGACCACCTCGGTGGCCATGGCCGGCGCGCGCAACGCCCGCCGCGGCGGAGCCGACCTGCCCGACCTCGTCGGCTCCGTCGACCGCGCGCTCGCCCAGTGGCTGCCCGACCACTTCTGCACCGGTGTGGTGTGTCGGCTCGACGCCAGCACCGGGGACTTGCGCTGGATCAACTGCGGCCACCCGCCACCGCTGCTGATCCGCGCCGAGCGGGTGCTCGACGGAGCGCTGGACAGCCCCCCGCAACCACCGATCGGCCTGCACCTCGAACTCGGCCCGGCCGCCCGGCAGATCCACCAGACCACGCTCCAGCCGGGCGACCGCGTCCTGCTCTACACCGACGGTGTGGTCGACGCACGCGATGCGGACGGCGTGGAATTCGGCCTCGACCGCTTCACGGACTTCATCATCCGCGCCTCCGCCGCCGGCCAACGCCCGGCCGAGGTACTGCGGTTGCTCAGCCACGCCATCCTCGACTACCAGCACAACAACCTGCGGGACGACGCCACCATCCTGCTCTTCGAATGGCACCCACGGCACCAGTGAGGGGCTCTGTGCGCTCCGCGCCGTGCGACGATTCCTTCGTGGTGGCAGAGGCCGAGTGGACTCGGATGCGGAGGGGTCTGCGCTTCGGGCAGGTCTTCGAGGGCACCGTTGTGCGCGTTCCCCGGCCGGGTGCGATCGGGATCTTCGTGGACATCGGCCTGAGCGTCGGCGGCTTCGTCGACGTCGCGTTGCTGCCGGAGCGGAGCGATGACTGGCCGGTGGAAGGCACCGTCACCGCGTTCGAGATCTGGTGGGCCGACAGCCGCCGGCAGATCCGGCTGAAACCGTCCGATCCCCGGTACCTGTGCGACGACTTCACCGACTTCGTGGACCGATTCCGCCCCCAATGGCCATCCCAGATCGGCCGTCCGCTTCCATGACACCGGGCCTCGGCACGCGACGCATTGCGCCGCATCGGCCTCGAACCCGGCCGGTCCGCCTCCCCTCAAAAGCCCTTCCCCGCAACATCCCTCACCGGAACTCGTGCACCACCTCGATCCTGCCGACGATATGGGCGTTGAACTCATCAAGCTCCTCGGCCGGCACCCACAGCTCGAGAATCGTCTCTCCGCCTGCCTGCTGGACCGGATACCGGCGCACAAACTCCGACTCCACCTCGAAACGCGTCACGAAGCCGGCCCCGTCGTGCTTGACGTTCCAGTCCCTCGCGATCTTGACCGCGTAGTCCTCGTTGAGAACCGGGTAGAAGATCGGCTGCTCGGGCAGCCGGGGTGGCCAGGCACGCCAGTTCAACTCCCGTACCAGATCCAGCTCCTTGGGGCCGGTGGGGCGCCACAGGATCGTCGTCGATCGCTGACTGGTCATGAGAATCGCTCCAGCGGCTGGCTACGGTGGCGTTCACGTCGAGGGTGCTACAGATTAACGCCGCCGGTGACGTCGATCTTGGTGCCGGTGATCCAGCGAGCGTCGTCGGAGGCCAGGAAGGCGACCGCATCGGCGATGTCCGGGACCTGGCCGATCCGGCCGAGGGCGGTCAGACCGATGTTGCGCTCCAGGTTCGCGGGGTCGGCCAGCACTTCGGCGGTCATGTCGGTGCGGGTGAATCCGACGGCGACGGAATTCACGGTGATGCCGCGGGAGCCGAGGTGCTTGGCCAGGGTGTGGCCGAACACTTCGAGTGCGCCCTTGGTGAGCGGATAGCCGATGCCGTGAGCGGAGGCGATACGGGTGGAGACGGAGGAGATGTTGATGATCCGGCCACCGTCGCGGAGTCGTGGCAGCAGCCGCTGGGTGAGGAAGAACGGTGCCTTGATGTTGACCGCGACCATCTGGTCGAACTCCTCAGGGGTGAGCACCTCGATCGGCCGCCCCATGAGGTTGAGCCCCGCGTTGTGCACCAGGATGTCGAGCGTCGATTCCCCGTGTGCGCGCAGTCCGGCCTCCAGCCCGGCCACGAGCGTTTCCACGTCCTCGGGAACGCCCAGTTCGGCACCCACGGTGAATGCCCGGCCACCGGCCTCGGCGATGGTCGCGGCGGTCTCCTCGGCCGCCGCCTCGTTACTGCCGTAGTGCACGGCCACCAGAGCGCCGTCCCGGGCCAGGCGTTCGGCGATACCCCGCCCGATGCCCCGGCTGCTGCCGGTGACCAATGCGACCTTTCCATCGAGGTTTCCCATGTTCACTCCCTGATCGTGTTCCGCAGAGCCCTCCAGATCCCGTCAAGAAAGGTTAGCCTCACCTAACTTTCTCATGTCTTCAGTCACCGAGATCTGATGCCTTTTCGGCCACGGACGCGCACCCCACCGGCCGCCGACGCAAGCCGCCGCCTGGGGAATCCAGCCAGGAGAGCGCTTTATTGCCAATCGCAGCCAACTCGGGCACAGCGCTGCCGGGCTCCCACTACACATGAAGGCTGCGTGAATGTCGGCCGTCTTCGGAGCGAGGAGGGCCATGGTCGGGGGAGGAAGCATGGCCGCACCGGCCCGACGACGTCGATCCACCCGTACCCGCCGCCCCACCAGGAGGCCCCGGCGCCGCACCGTCCGGCAACGTAGGCGTGAGGCCGCAACCAGCCGCCTCGTCGGCGCCGTTGTCGTCCTCGCGACGGTGATCGCGGCAGCCCGCGCATACCCCGTCACCACCGGCGTCCTGGCCGCCCTGATCCTCGTCGCGGCCCTTGCCGTTCTCCTCGTCCGCACCGGTCGCCTCCGGCTCCCCGCACTGCCCACCGCTGCCCGGGCGGACTTCACCCACAACATCGCCGCCTACCAGCACATGACCGGCGCCCAGTTCGAGCACGCCATCGCCGACCTCGCCCGCCGCGACCCCTCCGTCCGCACCGCCACCGTCGCCGGCGGCGCGAACGACCGCGCCCTCGACGTCCTCCTCCACCTGACCGACGGCCGCCGCATCGCCGTCCAGTGCAAGCGCTACGCGCCCTCGAACCGCGTCGGAGCACCCGTCATCTACGCCGTGAACGGCACCTACCGCGCCTACCACCGCTGCGACCAGGCCCTCATCATCACCACCAGTTCGTTCACGCCCGCCGCACAACGCGCCAACGCCGAACTCGACCACCCTCTGCGCCTCATCGACGGCCGCGCCCTGGGCCGTTGGGTCTCCGGAGGACGCCCGCCCTGGGTTGCCTGACCGCGAGCTGGACCATCACCATCGCCGACAGCGACGGCGCCACGCCCCGGGCCCCGCCCGGCCGCACCACCAGGGCCGCTGTGGCCCCCATCCCCCATGGCCCCCCACGACCACCAGTAAGAACAACGTGACATTGTACGCTGTGAGGCACCGGCACGAAGGGGAACACCACAGCCATGGGGCACCTCAAGCAGCGCAACCTCAACACCACCAGGGAGCGCCTGCGCGACCAGGTGGCCCACCATCTGCGCGCCGGGCTCATCTCCGGTGAACTGCGGCCCGGTGAGGTCTACTCGGCGCCCGCGCTCGCGGAGGACTTCGGGATCTCCGCGACGCCGGTGCGCGAGGCGATGCTCGATCTGGCGCGCGAGGGGCTGGTCGAGCCGGTCCGGAACAAGGGCTTCCGGGTGACGGAGGTCAATGAGCGCGACCTCGACCAGTACACGGAGATCCGTACCCTGATCGAGGTCCCCATGGTCGGCCGGATCACGCGCACCGCCTCCCGGGCGGACCTGGAGGAACTGCGGCCGGTCGCCGAGGAGATCGTGCGCGCCGCCCGCGATCACGACCTCATCGGGTATCTGGAGGCCGACCGGCGGTTCCATCTGTCGCTGCTCGCCCTCGGCGGCAACGACCGGCTGGTGGAGACCGTCGGCGACCTGCGCAAGCGCTCGCGGCTCTACGGCCTGACCGGGCTGGACGAGCGCGATCAGCTGATCCCCTCGGCCGAGGAGCACCTCGAACTGCTCGATCTGATGGTGGCGGGCGACGCCGAGGCCGCCGAGCGGTGCATGGCGCGCCATCTCGGCCATGTGCGCTCGCTGTGGGCCGAGGACGCCGAGGGGCGCCCGCCCGTCGAGCGCGGGCGCCGTACGCCGCGCCCCCGGACTCCCCGTCAGAAGTTGCCGTAGTTGACCTGCCAGGTGGGCAGGCCCATCCGGCGCCAGACGGCGACCACGCGGTCGCGGTCGTCCAGGGAGACGCGTACCGCGAGGCGGTGGCGGACGTGGCGGTCGAAGAGTTCTGCCTTGACGAGGTCGTCGCGGCGGCCGTCGCCGGCGGCGCGCATCCACAGTTCGTCGTAGGGGACTTCGTGCCGGTGCAGCCATGCCTCGGTGCGCTCGCGGTGCTCCTCGCCGCGCCCCGACAGCAGGGTGATGACATCGCCGTCGCGCCGGAAGGAGCGCAGGGCGTCCCGCACCGAGACGTTGAGCAGGTCCTCGCCGCAGCGGCTGAAGTCGTAGGGGCCGCGGTCGCCCCGCAGGGCGAGCGTTCCGTCGATATCGCACATCACGGCCGGCGGCAGGGCCGGGTCGGCGGTGTAGGGCTCGACGGGGACCTCGTCGTTGAACCATTCCGCGGTGAGCCGCCAGCCGCCCTGCCGGGCCTTGGCGTGCTTGTCGGCCAGGATCCGGATGATCTCCTCACCCGCCGTCCGCTCCCGTTCGGCGTCGCGCCGTATGCACTCCTCCACCGGTACGTCGGTGAAGTCGTGCACGACGAAGTCGGCCGTTCCGGCCACCGCCGCCTTCAGGCGCTTGGGAATGTGCGGCGTCAGATGGGTGTTGTCCACGACGACGTCGAAGCCGCCGTCCACCGCCGCCCGCACCGCCGCGTCCTGGATCGCCAGCACGGTCTGCTCGTGTGCGTACGACCGGCCGCGCTCGGGTGCCGGGATGTCGAGCATGGTCCGCAGGTCGTCGAGGTTCACCCGGCGCATCCGGCCCTCGGACTCCGACTGCAACGCCCGCGCGGCGGTCGTCTTTCCCGAGGCCGGAAGCCCCGTCATGACGTGTACTACGGGCACGGTCAGTTCTCCTCGTCGGTGGTGAAGGGGTCGGCGGTCTGCGGACGGACGGAACGGTACGTCATCAGCTCGGTGGGGCGCCCGTCCAGGCGCTGGAACATGGCGGGGCGGACGGCGGCGTCCGGCAGCGCCTGCGCTGCGCGGGCGAAGGCGCCCCGGTCGGTGGCGAGCGGGGCGAGGGAGGCGTACGCCTCGTCGATCGCGCGCTCGCGATCGGCCACGTCCTTCTCGATCCGCGTGATCACCTCGCGCACCCAGGTGTCGAATTCGTCGGGCACCTGCTCCAGCAGCGCGTCCAGCGGCCGGCCGCCGGACGCCGCGATATCGGCCGCCGAGCAGCCCAGCGCCTGGGCGAGCTGCTTGGGCGGCAGCCCCGCGAAGCGCTGGATGCCGTGGCTGCGCCAGATGTCCCGCTCCGTGACGCCGGTGAGCACCTTGTGCAGCCGTACGTACTCGGCGAGCTTGGCCTTGGCCCGGATGCCCGAGGCGAAGCGCAGCACATAGCCTTCGGCGTCCGTGCCGGTGGCGGTCCGGCCGTCGGGCAGCCGGTTGGCGTCGGTCCGGGCGAGCAGTTCGGCCAGCGGCAGGGCGGGCCAGACGGTGACGACCGAGCCGATGCCCTGCCAGCCGGCCGCGGCGTCGGCCAGGGGTATCTCCGTGCCGTCCTTGCCGATGGCGGCGAGGAGCACCAGGTCGCGGCGCTCGCCGTAGTCGACGACGATGCGGTTTTGCGGATAGAGGATCTCGGCGAGATAGGTCACGCCGGGCACCAGGGCGGAGGTGTCCTTGCCGTCCAGCAGGCGCTGGGCCCATGTCGCCTGGGTGCTGATGAACGATCCCCTGGTGGCGACCTGCCAGCGGTCGGCGTAGTGGAAGATCACCGCGAGGCTGCCGTCGACCTTGTCGTACACCTCGAACGGCTCGTCCGGCAGCGCCGGCGCGTACGGCTGACCGGTCCCGTGCTCACCGACGTTGAAGAACTTCGCCAGCGGCAGCGCCACGATCTCGCCGGTCACGTCATCGGCGACCAGACCGCGGCAGCGCAGCGTCGCCTCGTTCCAGACGCGCTCGAACTGGCAGGCCCTGGTGTACGAGTACAGGGACAGCGGCAGTTCGGGGTGCCGCTTGCGGCTGATGTGCCCGGCGTCGAGGGCGGCCGTCAGTTCCTGCGACGGCACCAGCTCATGGAGAGTCAGGTAGTCCTGGCTCATGTGTTCCTCCTGGTAGTGGACCTTGATTGTCACGTGCAGGAGGGCCGGGTGAACACCGAATTAGCCGCCTACGGGCGTGTGGTGATCAGGATCATGACGGCGCGGCGCCCCGCGTCACTCGCCTCCCACCGGGGCGGGCGTTTCTCCGGCCGTCTCGTGGGGCTGCTCCAGCAAGCGGGTGCGGAAGAGGTCGAGCACCTCGTCCAGGGCCGCGCGGGTCGGTTCGCCCGGTGCGTCGACGAGGTGCTCGGTCAGCACGGAGTGCGGCGGCAGCGCGGCCTCGGGGTTCGCGACGGAATCGTCCAGCTCGACGGCGACGAACGCGTCACCGAGTGCGCGGCGCAGAAAGGCGAAGCGGTCGCCCGGCACCAGCCGGTCGCCGCGGAAGCGCAGGCCCATGACCCGAAGGCCGTCACGTTCGCAGCGGCCCCGGACGGCGGCGAGGTCCTCGGCGGAGATGTCGATCCCGGCAGCCCGGCCCTTGGTGAGGGGCAGCGGCAGGGACGGCTGGGACAGGACGGGGGCGAGCAGGCGCTCATCGGCGGCCATGGCGAGGGCGAACCCGCCGGTGAGGCACATCCCGATGGCTCCGACGCCGGGGCCGCCGCAGCGCTCGTGCTCGTACCCGGCCAGGGCCCTCAGCCAGGTCACCACGGCCGAGGATTTCCCCGTGGCCAGCACGGTGAACTCCCGGCTCACGCACACCTTCCCCATCGACGAGGCGGTGTAGAGCGCCGACTTCAGCCGGCCGCCGGACGCCGGGAAGCCCTCGCGCCCCGGCGTGCCGAAGAGCACCGGGAGCACGGCGGTGCAGCCGATCGCGGCCACGCGTTCCGCGAACGCGAGCACCTTGGGCGTGATGCCCGGGATCTCCGCCATCACGATCACCGCGGGCCCCGTACCGCGCCGCAGAATCCGGCGGGTGACGCCGTCATGGGTGAAGGTTGCGCGGTCGAAACCGGTCAGGTCATGATCTGCCATGGCTTACCACCGTCTTGGTCGGATGCTGGTCGTGGGCCACTCTCCGGACCGGGGCGCCTGGCCGCCCGTCCGTCGCGTTCCCCGCGAGACTACCCAGCGGTAACTCCTCGCGCATGCCTTCCGCTTGTCCGGCCGGGCCCGCGGGACTGCGGTGGGCGCCGACACCCTGGCACCCACCGGCGTGCGACGAGGTAGCTTGACCGACCGGGAACGATGCACGGGGGACAGATGGGGCACCACGAGAGAGCGGCCGGTACGGAGGCCGCGCCCGCCGAGCCACCGCCGCGGAACCGGGCGCGCATCGCGCTCGGTGCGGTCCTCGTCCTCGTCATCCTGACGGCGGCGGGCCTGGTCATGCGGCTGCCGCTCGACGACTTCCGCTACACAACGGGCCTGTCCGGCACGCCCGGTACGTTCACCGCCGCGCGGTGCCACACCGTGGGCTCGGGGCGCAGCTCCTCACGCACCTGTACGGGGACGTATGTCGCGGCACACGGCGGGTTCACCGCTCGCACGGCGCGGATGGACGACGGCGGGATCGAACCCGGCAGGCCCGTCAGGGTGCAACGCGAGGCGGACGGCAGCTACGTCCGGCCGCTGACCTCCGGTGCGCTGGAGGATGTGGCGGGCGCCTTCTTGATCACGTCGGTGGCTGCGTTCCTGTTGCTGGGGGTGTGTGTGAGCTCCCCCAGGGTTGTCGTCGAAGGCGATGCTCCGCTCCGCGCGAACCCGCGGCCCTGGCGCATGGCGCTGTCCGTCCTCCTGACGCTCTCCATCGGAGGGGGCGTGGCGGGGGCGTTGGCGTTCGCCGCCGGCTTCGTGATGGTGCTGACCGGCCACTAGCCGCCGAGCGCGGCGAGCAGGGAGCGGGTCGCCGTCGTCGTTCTCCTGGGGTGCAGCGCCTCCGTGCGGTGCACGAGGCGCGGGGCCGAGACCGGGACGGCGATCGTGTCGGGCAGTGCGGCGGCCGTTGCCGACGCGAGGACGGCCAGCCCGTGACCGCTCGCGACCAGCGTGCCGAGCCCCGCCAGGTCCGTTCCTGCATAGCTCGCCCCGCGGCGAAAGCCGTCCGTCTGGGCGGCGGCGCGCAGTTGGGACAGCGGGACGGCCGTGTCCGGGGCGTCGAGCCAGTGCGCGTCGGCGAGGTCGGGGAGGCGCAGCGCGCGGCGGCCGGCCAGCGGGTGGCCGAGCGGGAGCAGTACGGCGAGGGGGCCCTCGGCGAGGGCGAGGGTGGTCATCGGCCCGGTGTCGGGGAGGGGAAGCGGGTCGCTGGGGGCGGCGATGCCGTCGACGAGTCCCAGGTCCGCCTCGCCCGTCATGACGGCCCGTAGGACCGCATCCCGCCCCAGCACCTGCACCGTCGTCGACAGCCCGGGTTCGGCGCGCCGGACCCTGGCCAGTGCACCGGCGAATGCGGGGGTGACCGTGCCCGGGGCGCACGCCACTGCCAGTCGGCCCGGGCGTATGCCGTGCAGGCCGACGATGTCGGCACGGGCCGCGTCGAGGCGCAGCAGCAACGGCCGGGCGTGCTCCATCAGCCGCCCGCCCGACTCCGTCGGTCCGACCGGCCGACGTTCCACCAGCCGCGTACCGAGGTCGGCTTCGAGGGCGGCGATGTGCTGTGAGACGGCGGATTGGGTGTATCCGAGGGCCTGGGCCGCGGCGGAGAACGAGCGGTGGTCGATGACGGCGACGAAGGTACGCAGGAGGTGCGGGTCCATCGGGGCAGTATCGCGGCTCCCCTCGATTGTCCATCAGTTCTGCTGATGGACGATGCAGTGATCATCGTTGGACGTGATCGCGCCCCGGCGTCAACGATGGACCGCATGACACCTACCGCACGCCTCGCCCTGGTCGGCGACCGCTCCCCCAACGTCCGCTCCCACGCGCGTATTCCGGAGATCCTGGACTCCCTGGCCCTGCGCGAGGGGCTGCATCTCGATGCGTACTGGATCCCCACCGAGGAGGCCGAGGCGGACCCGGCCGGGGGTGTGGCGGGGTTCGATGCCGTCTGGGTGGTGCCGGGCAGCCCGTACAGGAGCGAGGCGGGCGCGCTGGCGGCCATCCGGACCGCGCGGGAGGGGGAGATCCCCTTCCTCGGTACCTGCGCGGGCTTTCAGCATGTGCTGCTGGAGTTCGCGCGGGGCGTGTGCGGCCTCGGCGAGGCACAGCACGCCGAGAACACCCCGGACGCCGACGCCGAGACGGCGGTGATCGTTCCCCTCTCCTGCTCTCTGGTCGGGCACGAGGGCGTGATCCGTGTGACGGCGGGCTCCCGGGCGGCCCTCGCGCTGTGGAAGGAGCACACGCTGGAGCGTTACCACTGCTCCTTCGGTCCGAATCCGGCCCATCTGGAGACCCTGCGGGCCCACGGCCTGGAGTTCACCGGTACCGACGAGGCCGGCGAGGTGCGCATCGCCGAACTGCCCTCGCATCCCTTCTTCCTGGCCACCCTCTTCCAGCCGGAACTCCGCGGTGATGACACCCGCCCGCACCCGCTGATCAGGGAGTTCGCGACGGCGGCCGTACGGCACGCGGGGATCGTACGGCCGCCGACGCGGTGAGCCGAGGGGGCCCGGCGTCCGCCGTCGTCAATCGCCTCGCCAGATGTTGTCGAAGGCCGCGTCGTGGAGGGCTCGGCGCTGCCGTTCGAACTCCAGGTGGCTCAGGGCTTCATGGAGGGCGGCGAGGACGGTCGCCACGTCGTCGGGCGGGTCCGGGGTGTGTTCCAGGGTGTGTTCCGGGCTGTTCGCCGCCTGTGCGTCGTGGATGCCCACGGCATGCGCGAGGGCGGTGAGTACGGGCTCTTCCGAGGACCAGCGGTATGCCGCCTGGCGCCGGGCGGGCGAGTCGGTCAGCACCGTCCGCGTGGTCCGGAAGGGCCGTCGACCCTCGCGTTGCCGGGTGAGCTGGCCGTCGGCCTCCAGTGCGGTGAGGTAGGACGCGGCCAGACCACGCCCTCTGCGCCACAGCCAGTCGTCGACCGATTCGTACGGGGCCTGCCGGACGAGCGCCGCGGCGGCCTCGTCCAGGAGGTGATCGTCGAGGGTGGGCCGGTAGCCCGGCACGATGTGCTCGCCGTCGAGGGTGATCGCCTGGGCGCTCAGGAGGTCGAGCAGCTCGGCTCCGGCGAGCGCCAGGGACAGGTCGCCCCGCTCCAGGCGGCGGCTGGCGGCCGTGTCCAGAGCGATGATCAAGAGGTCCCGTGGTGTCGTCATGGGCGGCGCTCCTGCGAGCGATTTTACCCGTCCAGCAGCTCGATGACCTCCTGGGCGTACTGCGGAAGCGCCGCCTCCTCGTACGCCGACCGGGCCCGCTCCCAGTAGGCGCGGGCCGCGTCCGGACGGTGTCTGGCGAGCGCCAGGTGGCCGAGGTGGTGCAGGGTGCGGGCCCGCCCGGCGGGGTCGTCGAGGCGGTGGTAGACGTCCAGGGCGCGCCGGTAGTGGTCCTGGGCGGCCTCGTGATGGCCCTGCTGGCGGGCGGTGTACCCCAGGTTGAACAGGGTGTGGCCGCCGGCCCGGTGGTCTTCGAGTGCGTCGAAGAGCGGCAGGGCGGCGGCGTAGTGGCGTTCCGCCTCGGCGTACCGGCCGCTGCGCCGGGCGGCCGTGCCCATGCTGTGCAGGGTCCTGGCCTCGCCTGTGCGGTCGCCGAGCTCGCGATAACGGGCGAGTGCGTCGGCGAATACGGGCAGCGCCTGGTGGAAGTCCTGCTGGTGCTTGAGGAAGTCGCCCAGGTCGTACAGGGCCAGTGCCTGCTGGGCGCCGTCGGGCAGGGACGCGGCGAACTCCACGGCCGTATCGCAGACTTCACGGCCGGCGGCCCAGTCCTGCCGGCGGCGGAGGAACCAGCTGACGTTGTGGGCCAGCGGCAGGGCCATGGCGGGCCGCCCGTGCCGCTGGGCCAGCTTCAGGGCCGAGCGCAGATTCTGGCTCTCGGTGTCGAGCCAGCGCTCGGCCTCGTCGTCCCGTCCGCGCTGCCGGGCCGCCGCCACGATCCGCTCGGTGGCGTCCTGGGCGGCGTCGCGGTAGTGGGCAAGCAGCCGGTCGACGGCGGCCTGGATGCTCGCCGTGTCGTCCTCCTCGCCGCAGCGCCGTTCGGCGAAGAGCCGCAGCAGGTCGTGGAAGCGGACCCAGCCGCGGGGTTTGCCGTGCTCGATCATGTGGACGCCGCGCAGCGCGCGGAGCAGTTTTCGGGCCTGGGGCAGGGGTTGTCCGGTGAGCGCGGCGGCGGCCTCCACGCTCACCTGCTGGCCCGGGTTGAGGGAGAGGTACCGGAACATCCGGGCCTCGTCGGGGGTGAGCCGGGCGTACGAGAGGGCGAAGGCGGCGGTGACCGAGCGGCGCTCGCCGTAGGTCAGTTCCTCAAGGCGGGTGGCGCGGTCGCGTAAGGCCGCGGTGAGTTCGCCGACGGTCTGGTCCGGGTCGCCGGCCAGTATGGAGGCCACGACGGCGAGCGCCAGGGGGAGATGGCCGCACAGGGTGGTGAGGTCCTCGACGGCCTCGGGCTCGTCCTGGGCGCGGGTGTCGTCGGAGCGCCGCATGCGCAGCGTACGGGAGATGAGAGCGGCGGCCTCGGCTGGTTCCAGTACGCCGAGATCGACGATCCGGGAGCCCGGCAGATCGGCGAGGGTGTGACGGCTGGTCACCAGGGCCCGGTGGAGCGGGGGTCCGGGCAGCAGGGGCCTGATCTGGTCCGTGGCGGAGGCGTTGTCGCACACGATCAGGGCCGCGCCGTGCCGGTCGGCGCGTTCCGCGAGCTTGGAGCGGTACAGCGACAGCCGCCCGGCGAAGGTCGGGGGGAACAGCTCGTCGGGGACGCCGAGGGCGCTGAGGAAGACGGATACCGCGGTCTCGGGCCCCACGTAGCGGAGGTCGTCGTAACCCTGGAGGTTGATGAAGAGCACGCCGCCGGGAAACCAGCCCGCGTCCACGGCGTCATGGGCGGCGCGCAGCGCGAGAGCGGTCTTGCCGACGCCGGCCGTGCCCGCCAGCGTGGACACCACGACCGGCGCGGCGCCGGAGCCGGGCCGCAGGGCGTCGGTGACCTGCCGCAGTGCCTCGTCCCGGCCGGTGAACTCCGGTACGGCCGGCGGCAGGCCCGCCAGCGCGGTGGGCACGGGCGGCGAGAGGTGCAACTGCCCTACGTGGCCCGCTTGGACGACCGGGCCGGTGACGCTCCCGCTCAGATCGTTGGACGACTGGTTCACGGCACCTTTTCTAGCCCACCGGTGGCGGAGTGAGGAAGGCGGGCCGTCCGCTCCCCAGCGGACGCTCGGGGCGGCACGCCAACACACTCCTTAACGTAAAGTTTTGTTCAATTGGGCCGGGGCAACGTTACGTTCCGCACGCTGTCCGCATACCGGGCATCCTTGCCCGGAGAGCGACCGAACCTGCAAATGAGAGGCAAGGGCGCGCGCATGCCCGCATGTTCATCGGTGGTTGCCCGTAATGCCCCTGTGCGTTCGGTGAGTTCCCGTTATCGCTCCGTAAACAACTCGTGATCGACAATTGGCTTGCCCTGGCTAAAAAATGTCGCTCGACCAGCACCGTCCCCACACAGCCGTCACGCGCTGATGCGGTGCGCAAGAGGGAGAGGCATCGAAAACATGGGCCGGTATCTGCTGCGCCGATTGGCGAATTATCTGGTCCTCGTGGTCGTCGCGGCGTCACTGACGTACTTCCTGGCCGGGCTCAGTCTCAACCCCCGCGCCAAGTTCGAAGGACGTAATCCCCCGCTACCCGAGACGTCCATCACCAAGACGCTCGACGAGTACAACATGAACCCCGACACCCCGATCCTCACCCGGTTCGGGCACTGGGCGGAGGGCGTCGCCCACGGCGATCTCGGCAAGACCATCGAGGGCGACGACGTCAACGACGACTTCGGGCGTCGGGTGGGCGTCTCCACCCGGCTGTTGCTGCTCGCCACCATCGTCGGCTCCATCGGCGGTGTGGCCCTCGGTGCGTTCGGCGCCATTCGCCAGTACCGGCTCTTCGACCGGTTCACCACCCTGGCCTCGTTCTTCGTGCTGGCCATGCCGGTGTTCGTGATCGGCGTCGCGCTGAAGATCGGCGCCACCGCGCTCAACGACGGCACGCAGACCATCAAGGTGCTCGGCGAATACGATCCGCAGTACGCCGGGCAGTGGAACGTCGACGCCCTCGTCAACCGCGCCCAGCACATGCTGCTCCCCGCGCTCACCCTGATCATCCTTCAGGTCGCCCTCTACAGCCGCTACCAGCGCTCCACCATGCTCGACGTCCTCGGCAGCGACTTTCTGCGCACCGCCCGGGCCAAGGGGCTACGGCGACGAAAGGCCCTGGTCAAACACGGCCTGCGGACCGCGATCCTGCCCGTGGTGCCGCTGCTGGTCTACAACATCGTGCTGCTCTTCACCGGCGCGACCTTCACCGAGAAGACCTTCGGCTGGCACGGCATGGGCGAACTCCTCGTCGACTCGATCGGCAAGCAGGACGTCAACTCCGTTGCCGCGGTGGGTCTGTTCACCGCCGTACTGGTGCTGATCGCCGGTCTGCTGTCAGATGTGCTGTACGCGGCGCTCGATCCGCGCGTACGGGTCCGCTGACCCGGCCCCGCAGACCGACCACCACCCCACCGCACCTCAGGAGAGCGCGCGATGAGCGTCCAGCTGCCCCCCGCCACCGAACCCGCCCCCGGCCCCGTTCCGCCGACCGAAGCCGAAGGCCGCCCCGCCAAGGCCCGCACCTCACGGCTGCGGCTGACCGTCCGCCGATTCGCCCGTAACCGCCTGGCGCTGTTCGGGCTGTTCCTCCTCGTGCTGCTGTTCCTCGGCGCGTACGGCGGCCCGTTCCTCACCAAATGGGACTACCAGCAGCACGACTACCTGAACTTCCTCGCCAACCCCTCCGGGGACCACTGGTGGGGCACCACACAAGGCGGCGTCGACCTCTTCGCGCTCACCATGCGCGGACTCCAGAAGTCCCTGATCATCGGCCTGCTGGTCGGCGTCATCTCGACCTTCCTGGCCGCCACCGTCGGCGCGTTCGCCGCGTACTTCGGCGGCTGGACCGACCGGGTGCTGATGTGGATCGTCGACCTGTTGCTGGTGATGCCGTCGTTCCTGATCATCGCCGTGCTGTCGCCCATGTTCCGCGGCTCCACCTGGCTGATCTTCGTGGTGCTGCTCGGCGCCTTCAGCTGGATGATCACCGGTCGCGTCGTGCGCTCCATGACCTTCACGCTCAAGGACCGCGAATTCGTCAAGGCCGCCAAGTACATGGGCGTCTCCGCGCCGGTCATCATCTTCCGGCACATCCTGCCCAGCATGGCCTCGATGCTGATCATCGACACCGTCATCCAGGTCGGCGCGGCCGTCATCGGCGAGAGCAGCCTGTCGTACTTCGGCTTCGGTGTGCAGGCGCCCGACGTCTCCCTCGGCACGGTCATCGCCGACAACACCACCAACGCCACCACCTACCCGTGGCTGTTCTTCTTCCCGGCCGGCTGCCTGGTGCTGATCGGCGTCTCCATCTCCTTCATCGGCGACGGTCTGCGCGATGCGCTCGACCCCAACGCATCCGGCGCCAAGGCGCGTTCGCCCCGTAAGAAGAAGCAGCCGAAGACCGGGCGGCCGACCGCGGCCGTACCGGCGCAGACCACGGCCACCGCCGACAGCCAGGGCGCCGCCTCGTGAAGCGCGCCGTCCCCACCCCGCACCAGCACTCCGCGCACCGCGCGCCAGGAAGGACCCCGACGGTGACCGAGACCAGCCCGGCCCAGCCCACCGAGGCCCTCGACACGACGCAGCCCGTCCTCGAGGTCAGCGATCTGACGGTCTCCTTCCCTAGCGAAGCGGGCCGGGTCCAGGCCGTGCGCGGCGTCTCCTACGCCGTGCGTCCCGGCGAGGTCCTCGGCATCGTCGGCGAATCCGGCTCGGGCAAGTCCGTCTCCTCCATGGCCGTTCTCGGACTGCTCCCCGAGACCGCCGAGGTCACCGGGTCCGTCAAGCTCGCCGGGCGCGAACTGCTCGGCCTCGGCGACGGCGACCTGTCGAAGATCCGCGGCAAGGACATCGGCGTGGTCTTCCAGGACCCGCTGTCCGCGCTGACCCCCGTCTACTCCGTCGGCGACCAGATCGTCGAGGCCCTCCAGGTCCACCAGTCGCTGGACAAGGCCGCCGCCCGCAAACGAGCCGTCGAACTCCTCGACGTCGTCGGCATTCCCGACCCCAAGCGCCGGGTGGACGCCTTCCCGCACGAGTTCTCCGGCGGTATGCGCCAGCGCGCGATGATCGCCATGGCCATCGCCAACGACCCCAAGGTCATCATCGCCGACGAGCCCACCACGGCCCTCGATGTGACGATCCAGGCCCAGGTCCTGGAGGTCCTCAAGACCGCGCAGGAGGTCACCGGGGCCGCCATCGTCATGATCACCCATGACCTCGGTGTGATCGCCGGCTTCGCCGACCGGGTGCAGGTCATGTACGCGGGCAAGCCGGTCGAGGCGGGCCCCGTGGACGAGGTGTACTACCGGCCGCGGATGCCGTACACCATCGGCCTGCTCGGCTCCATCCCCCGGCTCGACGAGGCGCGGGCGGAGGGCACCGAGCGCCGCGCCCTCACCCCGATCGACGGCAACCCGCCCGCCATGGTCGACCTGGCACCGGGCTGCCCGTTCGCCCCGCGCTGTCCCGTCGCCGTCGACCAGTGCCGCACGGTGGAACCGGAGTTGACGGTGGCCGAGGGCGCCGAGCACCCGACGGCCTGCCACCGCGCGCACGAGATCGGCGCCGGGCTCGACCGGAACGCGGTCTATCCGCTGCCGGTCCTGCCGGAGGCCGGCGAGATCGAGCTGCTGCCGCGCGAGGAGCGCGCCACCGTCCTCGAACTCGACGGCCTGGTCAAGCACTTCCCGCTCACCAAGGGCGCGATCGTCAAGCGCACCGTCGGCACCGTACGGGCCGTCGACGGCATCAGCTTCGACATCCGCGAGGGCGAAACGCTGGGCCTGGTCGGCGAGTCCGGCTGCGGCAAGACCACCACCCTGCTGGAGATCCTCGATCTGCCCAGCGGCCAGGCCGGTACGGTCACCGTCTTCGGCAAGGACATCCGCGGTCTGAGCCGGGCGGACCGCAAGGGACTGCGCCGCGATATGCAGATCGTCTTCCAGGATCCGATGGCGGCGCTCGACGCCCGGATGCCGATCGGCGACATCCTCGCCGAGCCGCTCAAGACCCACGGCTGGGACAAGGAACGGATCGCCGCCCGCGTCCCCGAACTCCTGACGATGGTCGGCCTGGAGCCCGAGCACGCCGACCGCTATCCGCAGGAGTTCTCCGGCGGCCAGCGCCAGCGCATCTCCATCGCCCGCGCCCTCGCGCTGGAGCCCAAACTGGTCATCCTCGACGAGCCGGTCTCCGCCCTCGACGTCTCCATCCAGGCGGGCGTCCTCAATCTCCTCGACGAACTCAAGACCCGCCTCGGGCTCAGCTATCTCTTCGTCGCCCACGACCTGTCCGTCGTACGGCATATCGCCGACCGCATCGCGGTGATGTACCTCGGCCGGATCGTGGAGAGCGGCGCGGCCGACGACGTCTTCGCCGCGCCCTCCCATCCGTACACCCAGGCGCTGCTGTCCGCGGTCCCGCTGCCCGACCCGCGCAAGGAGCGGGAACGCAGCCGGATCCTGCTCAGCGGCGATCTGCCCAGTCCGGCGGATGTGCCGTCCGGCTGCCGGTTCGCCGGCCGCTGCCCGAAGTACGCCGGGCTCGGCGAAAGCGAACAGGCGCGCTGCCGGGACGACGACCCGGCCACGGCCGTCCTCGGCCCGGACCACGGCGCGGCCTGCCACTACGCGGCGGCGGTCGACGTCGTTGCGTCCGCGCCGCAGTAAGCCGCACTAAGCCGCAGTAATTCGGCCGCGCTCACTCCTCCGCTTCATCCCCACACAGGAAGAGAAAACCGTGAAGGTCTCCCGCTATCCACTCTCTCTGGTCGCGACGCTCGCCGTGGCGTCGCTGACCCTGACCGCCTGCGGCGGCTCGGACGACGACGCGGCGGAGAAGGCCCCGCAGAAGTCGACCTCCCTCAACATCAAGGCGACGGATCCCGCGAAGCTCAAGCAGGGCGGGACGATGAACTGGGCCATCCAGACGTTCGCGACGCAGTGGAACATCGTGGAGATCGACGGCCTTCAGGGTGGCCCCACGGAGGTGATGAAGTCGCTGATGCCGAACTTCTGGCTCTCCGGCGCGAGTGGCGAGCAGACCCCGAACAAGGCGTTCCTGCTGGACGCCTCCTCCAAGATGGTCAACGGCAAGCAGGTCGTCACCTGGCATCTGAACCCCAAGGCCAAGTGGTCCGACGGCACCCCGATCACCTGGAAGGACATCGCCGCCAACACCACCGCCCTCAGCGGTCATGACAAGGCGTACAAGGTGACCTCCACCGTCGGCTTCGACCAGGTGGCGGACGTCAAGAAGGGCAAGGACGACTACGAGGCCGTCATGACCTTCGCCAAGCCGTTCGCGGACTGGAAGGGCATGTTCAACGCGGCGGCCAACCAGCCGCTGTACCCGGCGAAGTACATGTCCGACGCGAATTCCTTCAACACCGCCTACGTCAACAAGATCCCGGTCACCGGCAACGCCTTCAAGGTGGGCAGCATCGACAAGTCCGCCAAGACCGTCACGGTGGTGGCGGATCCGAAGTGGTGGGGCGACAAGCCCAAGCTGGACAAGATCGTCTTCCATGCGATGGACACGGCGTCCATGCCTGGTGCTTTCGCCAACGGCGAGATCGACTACTTCGACATCGGCGGCGACGCCTCCGCCTACAAGCAGGCGTCCAAGGTGTCCTCCGGCGAGATCCGCGAGGCGGGCGGCCCCAACTTCCGCCAGATCACGTTCAACGGCCAGAGCGCCAAGCTGAAGGACGTGAGGGTGCGTCAGGCACTGTTCATGGCCACCGACCGCGAGACGATCGCCAAGTCGGACCTCAAGGGCCTGGGCTGGAAGCCCGCCGTCATGAACAACAATCTCCTGATCCCCACCCAGAAGGGATACCAGGACAATTCCGGCAAGCTCGGCAAGTACGACCCCAAGGCGGCCGGAAAGCTGCTGGACGAGGCCGGCTGGAAGCTCAGCGGCAAGGTCCGTAAGAAGGACGGCCAGGCGCTGTCGTTGCGGTTCATCATCCCGTCCGGCACCCCCGCGGCCACCAACGAGGGGTCGATGCTGACGCAGATGTACCAGCAGGTCGGCGTCAAGCTCCAGGTCCAGACGGTGCCGACCAACGACTTCTTCGACAAGTACATCACCCCGGGCGACTTCGACGTGACGCCCTACACCCTGCTCGGCACGCCGTTCCCCGCGAGTGGGGCCACTAACGTCTACACCCTCAAGGGCGGCAACAACTACGCCAAGGTGGGTAGCAAGAAGCTGGATGACCTGCTCTACGCGGCCAGCTCCAACGCCGCCGACCCGGCCGGCGCGCTGAAGCAGACCAACCAGGCCGACGCCGAAGCCTGGAACGTCGCCGGTGTCATGCCCCTCTACCAGCGCCCCGACGTCGCGGCCATCAACAAGAAGCTCGCCAACATGGGCGCCCTCGGCCTGACCTCTCCGGTCTACGAGCACATCGGCTTCCTCAAGTAGCCACACCCGCAGGGACATTGCTCCGAGGGCCGGATCCGTACCGCACGGGTCCGGCCCTCGGGCGTTGCGTCTCCCACCAGCAGGGTCATCGGCATGTCAGCACGATGTCACCGGCCGTGGCTAGCGTCGACGCCGTCCGATGCAGACATGACCCGACCCAAGGGGGAGACCAAGGCATGTCGACAACGAGCAGGCTGATGCGGGCCGTTGGGACCGCGGCGATGACGGCGGCGATGGTGGCCGGCAGCGCCGTGGTCGCCCCCGCCGTCGCCCAGGCCGACGACGTCCACCACTACTACCTGGAGGTGGGCGGCACGGGCGCCGCGGCGGACGCCCCGGGATGCACCACGACCTACGGCTTCGCCAACCAGCACCTGGACCCGGGCGACAAGTTCATTCCGGTCTGCTACCCGGCGAGCGCCGGACCGTGGGTGGGCAGCAAGCAGTTCAGCCCGGACCTGAACGCACCCAGCTATGACGCCAGCGTGGAGCTGGGGTACAAGAACCTGCTGGCGAAGGCCGAGGAGACGCACCGCAACGACCCGAGCGCACGCCTCACGATCGTCGGCTACTCCCAGGGCGCTCAGGTCGCGGACGTGGTGCTCCAGAAGATCGCCAACAACGAGACCGCGGTACCGCGCGGCCAGGTCAACGGCATGCTCTACGCCGATCCGATGCAGCCGGGCACCGGCGTCCTGGCCCGCATACCGAAGGGCCTGAGCGCCTTCGGGATCACGTCCCCCGGTGCCGGGCCGGAGCAATTCCCGGGCGTTCCGGTGGAGCGGTTCTGCATCCGCGGCGACGGGGTGTGCGATGCGACCTCGCTCGCGTCCGTCCTCGGCTACGTCACCAAGCACGGGCAGTACCCCCTGGACGGCAACGTCATGACCCGGACCATCGCCCACGACGGCGGCGACGGGATCACCTGGATCGACGCCTGACCCGCGTCGCTCCATCACCGCAGCCCACGGGGGAGGGGGCGGTGCACCGGCCCGGTCGCCACCGCGCGGCCGGGCCGGTGGGCGTCGGCGGCCGATCGCGGGGTGGGCCACGCCGGAGCGCGGCGCGCTCCAGGCCATTCCGGACCGGCCGGGGTCATGATCGGCCCGAGGGGCGGCCGCCGGGTCAGTCGGCGGCCGCCCCGCACCGATGCCGCTGGACGAAGGGATGAGTGCACGATGACCGACGAGCCGACACCCCGCGCGGAGCCGGGCGGGCCGGGCAGCGACCTGGGGCGGCGCGCCACGCTGCGCCGGCAGCAGCTGGGGCTGTCCCGGGAGGAGGTCGCCGCCCGTGCCGGTGCCTCGCCGGACTATGTGCGCTACGTCGAGGAACGGGCGGCCGACCCGGACATCGGTTTTCTGCTGCGGCTCGCCGACGCGCTGGAGACCACCGTCGACGAACTGGCGGGCAGCACCACGGAGCTGCCGCCCGGCCTCGGCACGGCCGGGCGCCATCCCGAGGTGCTGGTCCTGAGCCCCGAGGAGTGCCGGGAACGGCTCTCCACGCACGGCATCGGCAGGGTGGCGGTGACCCTTCAGGACACCCCGGCCGTCTTTCCCGTGAACTACACCGTCGCCGGTGGGCTGATCGCCTACCGCACCCATGCGGACTCGGGGCCGGCCGCGGCGGCCGGGCACGAGGTGGCCCTGGAAGTCGATCACATCGACGAGGCGATGAGTCAGGGCTGGAGCGTGCTGGTCGTGGGTCCCGCCCATGTGGTGACCGGTTTCTACGAGGCCCAGCGGCTGGACGAACACGCCCACACCACGCCCTGGGTGGGCGAGGGCCGGCACCAGTGGATCGCCATCCGCCCCACGCGCATCACCGGCCGCCGGATCCGCGTGACCGGCACCGGTGGATGATCCGGCAGCTGATCTGACGCCACGTCACCTCTGATGTCACGTCACCCCAGCGGCACCACCACGACCGGGCACTCGGCGTGCTCCAGCGCGGCATGCGCCACCCGGCCGAGCCGCGGGCCCAGGTGAACCGCGCGGCGGTGGCCGCCGATGACCAGCAGGTCCGCGGCGGCGGACCGGTGGACGAGCACCTTGTGGGCCGCACCGTCGACCGTGGCCCGGCGCACCCGGACCGTCGGATGCCCGGCGACTTCGTCCGTCAGAGCCTCGTACGGCAGGGCCTCCTCCGGCAGCGCCCCGTGCGGCCCGGCCGGGGCGCGGTGCTCGTGGTGGCGGGCGTGTACGGCCTCCAGGGCGCAGTCGCGGGCCGCGGCCTCGCGGACGGCCCAGCGGACCGCTTCCGCCCCCTGGGGCGCGGCGCCGACGCCGAGGAGGATCCGTTCGTGGGTCGCTGCCAGCGCGGCCCGGTCCCCCCGTACCACGATCACCGGGCACTCGGCCCGGGCCGCGACCGCCGGGCCGATCGACCCGACCGGGCCCGGCAGCAGGCCGGTGAGGGCGCCTTGGTCCCGTGCGGTGCCGATGACAACGGCGGAGGCGTAGGCGCTCTCGCGCAGCAGCGCGGTCGTGGGGTCGTCGCCCAGCACCTGCGTCGAGATGTCGAGGTCCGGATGGCGCAGCGCGGCGCGTTCGGCCGCGGCCGCGACGGCGTCGTCGGCGGGCAGCTGCTCGGCCGCGGGGTGTCCGAGGCTCAAAACCGGGTCCTCGTGGCGCTCCTGCCGGGAGGCGTACACCAGGCGCAGGGGCAGGGCGTGCAGCGCGGCTTCGTCGGCGGCCCAGTCGACGGCCCGGAAGCCGCTCTCCGTCCCGTCGACCCCGACGACTCCGAGGACGACGGGGCGCGCGGCCGTCGTCCCGTCCGTGCCCCCGGTCGGGCGGCGGGTCATGGCGGGGCCGGCATCGCGCCCGCGCCCGCGCCGTAGATGTCGAGCAGCCGCAGCCTGGTGGCCTGGAGCCGCCGGGCGACCACGTCGAGGACCCGGCGGGTCAGGGCCAGGCCGAGGACGGGGTCCGCGGCGCACAGGGCGCGTACGGACGTCGCATCGAACTCATAGGCCCGTACGGGGGTGGCGGCCTCGGCCCCCAGCCGCCAGGTGTACGGCGACACCAGCCAGGACCAGCCCAGCAGATCGCCGTGGCCCAGCATCTCGACGACCGGTGGCTGCCGGTTCGCCACCCGCAGATCGAGATTGACCGAGCCGGTGTGGATGATCCAGAACCGGTCGGCGAGCCCGCCTTCCTCGAAGATCCGCGTCCCGGCCGGGAACGACACCTCGTGCGCGAAGGCCATCAGGCGTTCGCGGCCCTCCGGCGGGAGCAGGTGGAGCACGGGCTTCATAGCCATGACGGTCCTCCCAGGCGTCCGCCGACGACGCGCCGCCGCCGGCCGTACATCCCGTTCACCCCCAGCCTGCGCGCCCGGCCTGCGGTGGGGCAGGGGCTGTTCGGCCGGTGCGGTGGCCGAAGGGCCCAGGGGCGCGAGCCCGTGCCCGTGTGCCCCTCCCCCGTGGCCCGCTCGGCCCATGGTGCGGCTCGGGGACGCGGCGATGCTGGTAGCGAGGGAGGGGACGCATGGCCCGGCTCCGCGGAGGTACGTCATGGGCGGCTCTGTTGTCGTGGGACTGGATGGCAGCGGGCACAGCGATCCGGCGGTGCGCTGGGGTGCCGCGGAGGCCGCGGCCCGCGGGCTCACGCTGCACCTGCTGCACGCGGGGAACCCGCAGCCGTCCACCGTCCGCGTCGCCCATGACTCCGCGGCCAGGAAGCGCTACGGGGCCGAGCTGCTCGCCTCGGCCGAAGCGGCGGCGCATGCGTGGCATCCGGGGATCATCGTGACCACCGAGCAGGTGCCCGAGGAGGCGGTGGAGGCGCTGGTCGACCGCAGTGGGCAGGCCGCGATGGTGGTGCTCGGCTCGCGTGGGCACGAGGCCATCGACGGCTTCCTGCTCGGCTCGGTCAGCCTGCACGTACTCGGGCGCGCGGAGTGCCCGGTGGTCACGGTCCGCGAGGGGCAGCCCGCCCCGCGTCCCCGGCCGGAAGTCGTCGTCGGCGTGCAGGATGTGGGGCCGCAGGGCGAGGCGGTGCTGGATGTGGCGTTCACGGTTGCCGCGGCTCATCGTGGGAGCGTGCGCGCCGTACGGGCGTGGGAGCCGGGTGTGGCCGTGGACGCCGTCTCCGCCTCCGGCCTTGCGCCGGAGGCAGGGGAACGCGAGGTCGCCGAACGGAAGGCGCTCGCCGATGCCCTGGGCCCCTGGCGGGCGCGTTTCCCCGACGTGGAGGTGACCGAGGAGGTGGCTTGCGGCAAGGCCGTGCCCGTGCTGCTGGGCGCCTGCTCGCGGGCCGGGCTGCTGGTCATCGGCCGCCGGGTCGGGCGCTCGCCGACGCGGCTGGGCCCGGTCGTGCTCGCCGTTCTGCACCATGGGCGCTGTCCGGTGGCGGTGGTTCCCCGGACGTGAGGCGTCCGTCCCCGCACGTGAGACGCCCTGAGCGGAGGGCGCGCGCGTTCAGTCGTGGGGCACGACCGCGACGGGGCAGGTCACATGGTGGATGGCGGCATGGGCGACGGGTCCGACGCGGGGCACCAGGGCGTGGCGGTGCTGCCGGCGTCCGATCACCAGCATCTCGGCTCCCGGCGCCGTGCGGAGGACGGCTCGGGCCGGGCTCTCCGGCAGGACCGTCCGCTCCACCGCGACCTCGGGGAACCGCCCGCTCCACGGGTCGATGGCGGCCCGGAGGTCGGTCTGCGCCTCCTTGATGACCGTCGCCTCGGCATCGGGATCGACGCCCCAGGGCGCGTACGCGTGCACGGGCAGCGGACGGCCGTGGACGGCGTGCAGGGGCAGCCCCCGGGTCGCCGCGGCGTCGAAGGCGAAGGCGAGGAGTCCGTCGCAGGGTGCTCTCAGGCCGATGCCGACAACGACCCGTGGATCGGGGACCGTTGGGCGCCGTTCGGCCGTTGCCGCCGCGGTGTTTCCGGGCGCCCGTACGAGCACGACGGGTCCCTCGGCGCGGCCCACCACGTCCAGACTGATATCGCCGAGGACATAGCTCTCCCATGCGCCCAGCGCCCGCGATCCGAGGACGAGCATCTGCGATTCACCGGCCGCGCGCAGCAGCGCCGGCTCGGCCTCGGCGCCCACCAGGTCCTCGATGATCTGGAGGTGCGGATGGCGTTCGCGCACCGCGTCGAGGACCTGCCGTACGAGCTGCCGGGCCGCGGCGTTCTGATCGCGTTCGGGGGGTGTGCCGGGCGCCTCGGCGGCCAGCAGGATCCATGCATGGAGCAGCCGCAGCACCGACTGGCGGCGGTCCGCCTCATCGGCCGCCCATTGCGCGGCCGCCAGGCTCTCGGACGAGCCGTCGAGCCCTACCGTGATGATGTCCGGCTCCATGGCTGGCCTTCTTCCGGGCTTCGGGGAGCGGTGGGCCCCCGTGGTATCGAGCCTGCGGGATGCCTGGCCGCTGGCCAAGGAGCCGATGGGCGCAGGGGGTGGGCCGGACGGCCCCTTGGTCGAGATGCCCGCCGACGGCGGGCGACTACCGTGGAGAATGCGTCCGTCCCTTCGGCGGCGGGCGCGGCGGAGGCCGGCGGGGCGATGTCGGCGTGGGTGATGCCGGCCTGGGTGATGCCGGCCGGATGATGTCGTCGTGGGTGATGTCGTCGTGGGTGATGAGGAAGCCGGGCGGGCGAAGGGGCCGCGGCAGCACCTGCATGCGCTGCCCGACCATCTGCTGGAACGTCTTCGCACCGTGGCAGGGGGCGCCGGCCCTCCCCCAGCTGCTGCTCGAAGCGGTGTTGTCCGTGGGCCAGGGGCTGGAGCTGCCGCTGGTGCTGCGGCGGATCGTCGAGGCCGCCACCGTCCTGGTCGATGCCGAGTACGGGGCGCTCGGCGTGGTCGGGGAGGGCACCCGGATCGGCCAGTTCCTTTCGGTGGGGGTCACCCAGCAGCAAATGGACGCCATCGGCCAACTGCCGGAGGGACATGGCATTCTCGGCGAGCTGATCCGCCATCCCACACCGCTGCGGCTCGACGAACTGGGCGAGCACTCGGCCTCGTACGGCTTCCCGCCCCACCACCCCCCGATGCACTCCTTTCTCGGGGTGCCGATCAAGGTCCGGGGCGAGGTGTTCGGCAATCTGTATCTGACCGAGAAGCGCGGCGGGCACTTCGACGCCGATGACGAGACCGTGCTGGCCACGCTTGCGGTGGCGGCGGGCGCGGCCATCGAGCACGCCCGGCTGTACGAGGAGGCCCGCAACCGTCAGCGGTGGCTGGAGGCCAACGGCGAGATCGTCGCGGGCCTGCTGCCCGGGGCGGACGAGGCCGGTGTGCTGCCGACCATCGTCGGCCATGCGGTACGGCTCCTCTCGGCGGACCTGGGCGTGCTGGCGCAGCCCGCCGAGGGCGATCACCTGCGGGTGGAACTCGCCGTCGGGGAGGGTGCCGAGGCGCACCGCGGCCTCGACCTGCCCCGCCATGGGTCGTTCATGGGCGCCACGCTGACCGCCAAGACCCTGTTGATCAGCCACGATGTCGAGCACGACCCGAGGATTACCGCCGGGCTGCCCCGGTGGAGGGGTCTCGGGCCCGCCGTTGCGGTGCCGATGATCGCCGGGGAGGAGGTGCGCGGTGTGCTGCTGCTGGCCCGGCGCCAGGGCCGCGAGGCGTTCACCGCGTCGGAGACCGCACCGCTGCTGACCTTTGCCGGCCAGGCGGCGCTCGCCATGGAGCTGGCCGAGAGCCGGGCCGCCGCGGAGCGGCTCACGCTGCTCACCGAACGCGAACGGATCGCCCGTGACCTGCACGATCTCGCCATCCAACGGCTCTTCGCCACGGGGATGACGCTCCAGAGCGCGGTCCGCTTCGTGGACCATCCCGAGGCGACCGAGCGTCTGATGCGCGCGGTGGACGATCTGGACGAGACCATCAAGATCATCAGGTCCACCATTTTCGGGCTGCGCGCCCACGACACCGTCCGCGGCAGACACAGCCTGCGCGTCCGTACGGTCACGGCCGTGGACCAGGCGTCCCACGCGCTGGGCTTCTCCCCGGCCCTCCACATGGAGGGGCTGGTGGACACGGACGTACCGCCGGAGGTCGCCGAGCATGCGCTGGCCGTGCTCGGCGAGGCACTGAGCAATATCGCGCGGCACGCCCGGGCGAGTACGGCGGAGGTCGCCATGGTCGTCAGTGACCGCAACCTGACGCTGACCGTCACGGACAACGGGGTGGGGATCGCGCGGGGCGGCCGGCGCAGCGGGCTGAGCAATCTGGCGAAGCGGGCGGAGAGCGTGGGGGGCGAGCTGAGCGTCGAGCCGCTGCCGGAGGGCGGGACCCGCCTGGTGTGGTCCGTGCCGCTGCCCGCATAGCCCCGAGGAGCACGGGGGCCTCAGCTCCTGCCCCGGCCCGTCTCCGCCCCCGTGCCCGAGGCCACCTGCGTCGCCATGACGGCCGCCTGGATGCGGCGCTCGACGCCGAGTTTGGCCAGCAGGCGGGAGATGTGGTTCTTGACGGTCTTCTCCGACAGATAGAGCCGCTGCCCGATCTGACGGTTCGTCAGTCCTTCGCCGATCAGACCGAGGATCTCCCGCTCCCGCGGCGACAGGTCGGCCAGCGCATCGGCGTCGGGCTCACCGTCGGCGGCCTCCCCCCGCAGGCTGTTCATCAGCCGGGCCGTGGTCGCCGGGTCGAGCATCGAGCGGCCGGAGGCGATGGTGCGCACCGCGGTGACCAGATCGGCTCCCTTGATCTCCTTCAGCACATAACCGGCCGCACCGGCCATGATCGCGTCGAGCAGCGCATCGTCGTCGTCGAACGACGTGAGCATCAGACAGCCCAGCCCCGGCATCCGCGACCTCAGCTCCCGGCAGACGGAGATCCCGTCCCCGTCCGGCAGCCGTACGTCCAGGACGGCGACATCCGGTCGCAGCGCCGGGCCCCGGGCGAGCGCATGGTCGGCCGTACCGGCGTCGCCCACCACTTCGATGTCCGGTTCGGCATCCAGCAGATCCTGCACCCCGCGCCGGACCACCTCATGATCGTCCAGCACGAAGACCCGGATCGGCCGCTGCGGTGAGAAGGTACCCGTCGCGCTCATCGCGTCCTCCGGCTGCGTACGACGCCACTGCTCTCCTCATGGTCACCCCGATCCCCCGGGGTCGCCAGAGCCGAATGGTCCCGCCCCCGGGCCCGGCGGCAGCTAGGGTCGGTACGGCCGGTACGGAGCCTCATGCCGGTAGGTGAGGCGATTGACGACCGCGACGACACCGTCGACCTGGCCCGTCATCCGCACCGCGAGTGCCGCCTGACCGCTGCTCTCCAGCGTGCCGTGCAGCGTCACCACGCCCTCGTCCAACGAGACCTGCACGCTCTGCGGGCTCAGCCACAGCGCCCGCACCATGATCTCGTCCACCACCTCGTCGCGGATGTCCGCATCGGAACGGGAGAAGATCCGCAGCACATCACGCCGGGTGAGCATGCCGACGAGCCGTTGCTCCTCGTCCACCACGGGGAGCCGCTCGATACGGCGCTCGCTCATCAGCCGCGCCGCCCGCACCACCGAGTCGTCGGCGCGGACCGTACGGGCGGGAGCGGACATCACCACGGCCGCGGTGGGGCGCGGATCGCCGTCCCCGTCGCGCCGGGCCCGCTCCAGGTCCGTCGCGGAGACGACCCCGATCACCTTCTCGTCGGCGTCCACCACCGGCACGCCGCTGATGTCGAACTTCGCCAGCCACCGCGCCAGTTCATCGGCCGGTGTCCCGCGCTGCGCGCGGACGACATCGCCGCTCATGACGCTCCCGACCCGTCGGCGCTTCATCCCAAGGCCTCTTTCCGCCTGCCCTCTGCCTGCCTGCTGCCTGCCTGCTGCCTGCTCCCGGCCCGGCTCAGTGCTGCCGCTGCGCCGTCGCTCCCATCGCGGCGGGCGTCGGCGTGGTGTCCTCGAAGGCCACGTCCACGACCCCCTCCACCGCCCGTACCAGGCGCGCGGCCACGGACAGGAGCGAGGTACGGGGGAGCGGGCCGCGAAGGGTGACCACGCCGTCCTCGACGCGCACCGTCACCTTCTGCGCGGATCCCGCGAACAGCCGGTCCACGATCTCCGTCCGGACCTCCGCCGCCAGGTCCGCATCCGTGCGCAGAAAGACCTTCAGCAGGTCCGAGCGGCTGACGATGCCCTGCAACATCCCCTCGCCGTCGACCACGGGGAGCCGTTTCACGGACTTGTACGCCATCGTCCGCGCCGCCTGGGCGAGGGTGTCACCGGCGTGCACCGTGAGGGCCGGCGCGCTCATCAGCTCCCGCGCCGTCACGGCTCCCGCCTTGCGTACGTCGTCCAGGCGCTCCCGCTGCTCCAGGCGGCTGGGGACCGCCGTGCGGAACTCCTCCTTGGGCAGCAGATCGGCCTCCGAGACCACCCCGATCACCCGCCCCTCCCCCGCCAGCACGGGCAGGGCGCTGACCTTCCACTGCTGCATGGTCTCGACGATCTCCTTGAAGCGTGCTTCCTGGCCGATCGCGACCACCGTCTGCGTCATCACCTCGCTGACGGTGTGCGGGACGTGCGAAGTGTGCCGGGTGTGCTCCATGACGCCTCCTCGTGCCGCCTCGTCGTGACGCCCCGTCGGTTCCAGCCTGCGGTCCCCCCGCCGCCCACAGCAGAGGCCGTCCGGCCCCCTTCCTGCGCCGTCCGGCCGTCCCGGTGGCCCCCACCGCGCGGGCCGTTGGGCCTTTCGGCCCGCGAGGAGCCCCGTCCGCCCCTCGCCCCGCCGCACCGGACGGACCAGCCTGGAAGGCACAGGCCCGCTCACGCGCTCCGGAGGTACGTCATGACGCGCTCCGTCACCGTCGGAGTGGACGGCACCCCCGCGAGCCTCGCCGCCGCGGACTGGGGCGCCCGGGAGGCGCGGCTCAGAGGGGTGCCGCTGCGGCTGGTCCATGTGTGGGAGTGGGAGTGGGAGCCGTACCCGTACACCCCGCCCGAGGGGCCGGAGGCGGCCCGCCGCTGGTCGGAGGGGGTGCCGCGCGAGGTCACCGCCCCGTTGCGGGAACGCTACCCGGGACTGGGCATCACCGCGGACCGCCTGGCCGGGACGCCGTCCGAGGTGCTGTGCGCGGCGGCCGGAGAGTCCGAGCTGCTGGTGGTCGGCACCATGGGCGTCGGCAGACTGGCCGGGTTTCTGCTCGGCTCGGTCGCCATGGCCTGCGTGGCGCGCAGCGCACGGCCCGTCGTGGTGGTGCGCGCCCGGCCGTCCGCGGACGGCGGCCTTCCCGGGCCGGAACCGGCCGAGGCCACCGCGCGCCCGGTGGTCCTCGGTCTCGAACTCGGCCGCCCCTGCGACGACCTGATCCGCTTCGCCTTCGACGCGGCGCTGCCGCGCGGCGCCCCGTTGCTGGTGGTGCACGGCTGGAACCCGCCCCCGTACCTCGTCTACGGCATCGGCGCCGCCCTGAACTGGGGCACGGACATCTCGGCCGGGAAGACGTCGGCCGTGGGCGAGGCTCTGGCCCCGTGGCGCGAGCGCTACCCGGCCGTGGACGTGCGGGAACAGGCGGTCGTCGGCGAGCCCGCCCACCACCTGCTGGAGGCTTCGTCCGGCGCCGGTCTGCTCGTCATCGGGCGGCGCACCCGTCCCGCACCGGCCGCCCGCCCCCGCATCGGGCATATCGCGCAGGCCGTGCTGCACCACTGCCCGGCCCCGGTCGCGGTCGTCCCGTACGGCTGACCGTCGCGGCTCACCCCAGGCCGGGGACGGTGGAGATCACCAGGTCGATCAGCTTGATGCCGAGGAACGGCAGGACGAGGCCGCCCAGGCCGTAGCAGGCGAGGTTGCGGCGCAGGAGGTCATGGGCCGTGGTGGGGATGTAGCGCACACCGCGCAGGGCCAGCGGGATCAGGCCGACGATGATCAGGGCGTTGAAGATGATCGCGGAGGTGATGGCCGAGGTCGGGCTGTGCAGGTCCATGATGTTCAGCGCCGCCAGGCCCGGATAGGCGCCGGTGAACATGGCCGGGATGATCGCGAAGTATTTGGCGACGTCGTTGGTGATGGAGAAGGTCGTCAGCGCCCCCCGGGTGATGAGGAGTTGCTTGCCGATCTCGACGATCTCGATGAGCTTGGTCGGGTTGGAGTCGAGGTCGACCATGTTCCCGGCCTCCTTGGCGGCCGAGGTGCCGGTGTTCATGGCCACGCCCACGTCCGCCTGGGCCAGCGCCGGGGCGTCGTTGGTGCCGTCGCCGGTCATCGCGACCAGCTTGCCGCCCTCCTGTTCGCGGGTGATGAGGGCGAGTTTGTCCTCGGGGGTGGCCTCGGCGAGGTAGTCGTCGACGCCCGCCTCCCGGGCGATGGCCCTGGCCGTCAGCGGATTGTCCCCCGTGATCATCACCGTACGGATGCCCATCCGGCGCAGCTCGTCGAACCGTTCGCGGATGCCCTCCTTGACCACGTCCTTCAGATGGATCACGCCCAGGACCCGGGGCCCACCGGGATCGTGCACCGCCACCAGCAGCGGGGTGCCGCCCGAGGCCGCGATGGAATCCGTGAACCGGCGTGCCTCGGCCGGGACATGGCCGCCGTAGCGCTGCACCCAGTCGATCACCTGGGCCGCCGCGCCCTTGCGGATATGGCTCACCTCCCCGTTGCCCCAGCGCAGGTCCACCCCGCTCATCCGGGTCCGCGCGCTGAACTCCACCCACCGGGCCTGACTCAGCTCTCCCTCGGCGGGTTCGCGCAGTCCGTACGTCCGGGCGGCCAGGGCGACGACGGAGCGGCCCTCCGGGGTCTCGTCGGCCAGTGACGAGAGCTGGGCGGCGTCCGCGAGATGGAGTTCGTCGACGCCCGGCAGCGGGACGAAGGCGGCGGCCTCCCGGTTGCCGAGGGTGATGGTGCCGGTCTTGTCGAGCAGCAGGGTGTTGACGTCGCCCGCGGCCTCGACCGCACGGCCCGACATGGCCAGGACGTTGCGCTGGACGAGGCGGTCCATGCCCGCGATGCCGATGGCGGAGAGCAGGGCGCCGATGGTGGTCGGGATGAGGGTGACCAGCAGCGCGACGAGCACCGTCGTGGACTGGTCCGCACCGGCGTAGTCGGCCATCGGCTGCACGGTGACGACGACGAGGATGAAGACGATGGTGAGCGCGGCGAGCAGGATGTGCAGGGCGATCTCGTTCGGGGTCCGCTGCCGCGACGCGCCCTCGACCAGGGCGATCATCCGGTCCAGGAAGGAGTGGCCGGAGCGGGAGGTGACCCGTACGACGATGCGGTCGGACAGCACCGTCGTACCGCCCGTCACGCCGGAGCGGTCGCCGCCCGACTCGCGGATGACGGGCGCGGATTCACCGGTCACCGCCGACTCGTCGACGGCCGCGACACCGTCGACCACATCGCCGTCGGCCGGGATCGTCTCCCCCGCCTCGACCAGCACGAAGTCGAAGGGCTGGAGATCGGTGGCGGCGACGGCCTCGGTCTCGGCGTACCGGAGGTCCGTGCCGACCCGCCAGTTGTTGCGCAGCCGCCGGGCGACGGTGGCCGTACGTGCCCTGCGCAGGGACTCGGCCTGCGCCTTGCCGCGGCCCTCGGCGACCGCTTCGGCGAGGTTGGCGAAGATCACCGTCAGCCAGAGCCAGACGCTGATGACCCAGGTGAACACGGCCGGGTGGAGCACCGCGGACACGGTGGTGAGCACGGCGCCGACGGCGACGACGAACAGCACCGGGTTCTTGACCAGCGCCCGCGGATGCAGTTTGCGCAGGGCGTCAGGAAACGACTGCACCAGCTGTTTGGGGTCGAAGAGGCCCGCCCGCGCCGCCCGCCGCCGGTTCCCGGTCCCCGGCCGCAGCCGGGCGAGCGGTCCCCGCGGAGTTCTCGGCGCGGCGGGTGGCGCGGCCTCGGGCGTCGGACGGTGCGGTGCCTGGTGAGGGGCGGGGGGGAGCATGGAGGTGATGACCTTCTCAGCGGAGCGGCAGCCTGGTGCGCGCGGCCGGTCGAGCCGGCCGGGACACGAATCCAAACACCGCCAGGGCGATGAATGCCCAGTCCAGCCCGGGTATTTGCGGCCCTCTTACGGCCGTCGCGGACCGGCGTCAAACCTGCGTCAAGAGAAGGCGGGGGAGCATCAGCGCGGCGTCAACGGGACGGCCCTCACCCCCGCCCCCCTTTCTCCGTCACCGGCCGGTCCTCACCGAGCTCGTAGAAGAGCCGGCGGGCCCGCGGTATGTCCCAGAGGATGGCGCTGCCCTTCGAGGTGTGGATGCCCACCGCGGACACCGGGACGTTGAGCCGGGTGCCGCGGCCGCCCGCGACGCCGTGCATCGCCTTGAACAGCGAGGCGAGATCCAGCAGTCCGGTGTCCTGGTCGACGACGAGGGTGCCCAGCCCGGCGTCCAGGACGGAATAGAGCGCGTACGGGTTGAGGACGGTGTCCGGCTCGCCGGCCCGGTGGGCGAGGGCGGCCAGGAACTTCTGCTGGTTCTGTGTACGGCCCAGGTCACCCTGCGCCTCCTGGTGGCGCTGGCGGACGAACGCGAGCGCCGCGGTGCCGTCGAGGGTGTGGCAGCCCTTCTTCAGGTCGGCGCCCGACTTCTTGTCCTTGAGGTCCCGGGGGAGGCAGAGCGGGACCCCGCCGACCGCGTCGACCACGTTCACAAAGCCCGCGAAGCCCACCTCCACATAGTGGTCGATCCTCAGCCCGGTGTTGTGCTCGATGGTGCGCACCAGCATCCGCGGGCCGCCGATCGCAAACGCCGCATTGAGCTTGTTCTTCGCCGGGGCGTGCCGCTTGCCGGTCAGGGGGCTGGTGTACGCGGGAATGGTCAGCCAGGAGTCGCGCGGCAGACTCACCATCGTGGTGCCGGCCGCCCCGGTGTGCAGCAGGATCATCGAGTCGGTCCGTCCGCCGCCGGCCGAACCGGTGTGCAGGTTCCGCTTCTCGCTGTCGGTGAGCCCCGCGCGGCTGTCGGACCCGACGAGGAGATAGGTGGTGCCCTTGCCCTCCGGGGGCCGCTCCGCCAGGGTGCCGAGGTCGACGGTGCTCTGGAGCTCACCCTGGGCCCAGGCCAGGGCTCCGGCGGGCACGGCCAGGAGGAGGACGAGCACGGCCACCGCGAGGCGGCGCAGCGGCCGCCTCCTCCGGGAGCGGTGGGCCCGGCGCCGCCCCGGGGCCGTGCTCCCGCCGCGGGCGCCCGGGCTCGGCACGTCACTCATGTCCATACCTCCGTGCTCGCTGCGGTGGGTGGCTCCGGGGCCGGCTCCTGGCGCAGATGCTGGTTGGCGGTGCCCGCGCGCTGCATGCGGTGCCATTTGAGCCGGGTGCCGAGCAGGGCAGTGACCACGGACTGGATGACGACGAGGTAGAGCAGCTGCCGGTAGACGAAGAGCTGGAGCGGCAGTGCCCACAACGCACGCAGCGGTTCGCGGTCCAGCCGCAACGCATAGGCCGCCGTGACCAGTTGGACGGCGAGGAAGCCCAGCCAGACCGCGAGGGCCTCTCCGGTGTCGCCGAAGCACACCCCGTACAGGGCCGAGACGTCGACGACCGGCGCGCACAGCGGCAGGACGACCTGGAACAGCGTGAGATAGGTCAGTCCGCGGCGCCCGAAGCGTCCGGCCGCGCCGAGCTCCAGCACGGCGCGGCGGTGCTTCCACATCGACTGGAGCGTCCCGTAGCACCAGCGGTAGCGCTGCCGCCACAACTGTCCCAGGCTGCTGGGGACTTCGGTCCAGGCGATGGCCGTCTCCTCGTAGACCACACGCCGCCCGACCCGCCACAGCGCCATGGTCAGATCGGTGTCCTCGGCGAGGGTGTCGTCGCTGATACCGCCGATGGCCGTCAGCGCGTCCCGCCGGAAGGCGCCGATGGCGCCGGGGACCGTCGGCATGCATTCGAGGACCTCGTACATCCGCCGGTCCAGATTGAAGCCGAGGACGTATTCGAGGTGCTGCCATCTGCCCAGCAGCCCCTGCCGGTTGGCCACCTTGGTGTTCCCGCTGACCGCGCCGATCGTGGGGTCGGCCAGCGGCTGGATGAGCCGGTGGAGCGCGTCGGGCTCGAAGACCGTGTCCGCGTCGATCATGACGATGATGTCGCAACGCGCGTAGCTCAAGCCCATGCCGAGGGCATTGGGCTTACCGGAGTTGGGCTGGTGCAGCACGGTCACCCGGGGGTCGCGGATATCGCGGGCGATCTGCGCGGTCCGGTCCGTGGATCCGTCGTCGATGACGAGGATCTGGAGGTCCTGGTGGGTGGACGCCAGGAGCGAGCGCACCGTGGCCTCGATGCCCGCCTCTTCGTTGTACGCGGGAACCAGCACCGTCACCGGTTCGTTCACCTCGTGCAGCCAGGGCGCGCCGGACCGGTGGCGGCGTCTGCGCCGTACCTGGACGCGGGCGAGCAGGGCCAGCAGAGCCAGCCGCACGACGCCCAGCGCGCCCGCGATGCCCAGCGCCCAGGTCATCGCGTGGGCGAAGGCGTGTCCCGCGGCCTGCATCCAGATCAGCGCCCGGCCCTGTATCCGCTCGGGCAGCGAGGCCCGGGTGGTGAGCGAGGGCCGTCCCAGCGCGTCGGAGACGGTGGCGAACCGCCCCACCTCCGGGTCGGCCAGGAGCTTCGCCGCCTCCTGGTAGCCCAGTGCGGTGTGGCTGTACTGCCGGATGACGCCCTGCGGGGGCTTGCGGGAGTGCGAGGTGGCGGCCACGACGAGATACCCCTGGTCGGAGGCGCGCCGGGCGGCCGACCACTCGGCGCCGCAGAGGGTGTCGGCGGTGGTGGTGTGCGGTAGGCGCAGCAGCCGGGTGTGGATGCCCGCGGACCCGGCCAACGCGCTCTGCGCGAGGGAGAGTTCCAGGGGGTAGCGGACGGACGAGGCGCTGCCCAGGTCTCCGCCGGTGTAGCCGTACGAGCCGATCTCGTGGCCCTCGTCGCGGATGCGCCGGACGAGGTCCGGGTGGCGGGCGGCCTGGGTTCCGTAGAGGAAGAAGGTCGCGCGGGCGTGGTTCCTCCGCAGCAGATCGAGCAGCCGCGGTGTCCAGACCGGATCGGGTCCGCCGTCGAAGGTGAGCGCGGCGGTGCGCTCCGGCATCTGCGCGGTCTCCGCCCCGGCGGCGGTGAGGTGCAGCACCGGGTCTCCGTTGTCCGCGGACTTCGGTATGGGGTGCGTACACGCCTGCCGGGTCCGGGCTCCATCGACCTCGTGGGTGGTCCAGCCTTCGAAGAGCAGGGAGGTGGCGACGATGGGGAGGATGAGCAGCAGCAGTAACCAGTGCCAGCGTGGGGGATGGCGTAGCGCGTGACGCCCCTGGCCTGACAACGCCACAGTGGGGCCCTTTCTGTCGAGGTGTCATACCGCGTGAGAGGGTGCGTCACACCCGGCGGGGGCAACGCACCTGACCGGTGGGTCTCACGGGGTGGGAGCGGTGTCGACAGGGGCCCCGGGTCGATGGTGGGCGGTGTGCTCCGGAAGCGGATCGGCCTGCCCCTGCGCCGGTTGTCCGGCCGGCCGGAGGAGGCCGCCGAACACGACGGCGAGAAGCACGAGATATCCGGTGCATATGCACACGAGGGTCAACGCTGCATGCGCCAGGAAGCGTCGACGCCTGCCTGAGGCATCGACAAATACGGGAAGATTCCGTTGCTTACCTGCGCGACTGCTGTGGGGGGTAGCGGTTCGCATGGAGCGTGAGTGTAACCAGTTACCTGTGCAGAAGAAGAGGAAAGATTGGCCGACGTCAGCGCCTTGCGGTGGCACGGGCAAAGGCATGCGGAAGGCCACCGGCTGCGGCGGGGCCGCCCGGCGGACTACAAGGCCGGGCTCCTACCCAGAAATTCAGCCGATATTCACTATGGCCCCTCACCTGCACCGCAGCACGGCGCATCGTCCGCATTCGCCCGGCTCTCGCAGGTGGCGCGGCAATGCCGGGTCGCGCCGACCCATTTCCGCCGTCGTCTTCGCACTGTGAAAGACCTCACGTCGACGGGCGCGGGCCGCTCTCCCCCGCCATCATGCCGCCGACACTACGGCCGTAATGCCCCCCAATGCGTAGGTGCCGACGAGAACCAAGGAAAATCCCCCCAATTCTCCATTCCGTCACCCCGTCCCTCGCCCTGTCCCCGCATTCCGCTTTTCGCCGAGGGCCGGCCGTTTCCACCACCGCAGGCACAGGAAGACGGCCGCGGTGACCGCGAGATAGCCCAGGCCGAGGAGCGCCGCGTGCTCCGGGGCCATGCGCGCCGACCAGCCCGCATGACGCCGAACGCCGTCGAAGGCCACGCGGTTGACGCTCAGAAACGTCAGATGCGTACCGATCGAGGCCCACAGGGGCGCGGGGCCCGGCGACGTCCGCGCGGCCACCAGGGTGAGGCCGAAGACCGTGAGCAACACCGGGTAGAAGAACCGGTCCTGACCCTGCGGGACGAGGCCCATCGGCGGCGTCGGCACACCCAGGAGCCGGCCCACCCCCGCCTGCACCACGGTCGAGGCGCCCGGTGTGACGAGGAAGACCGCCGTCGTGCCCAGGGCCGCGCCCACACCCCCCAGCCGCTCGCGCAGCGCGCCCCAGGTGTGCCCCCGCAGGGTCAGCTCCTCCGGCACGGCCTCCAGCAGCATGGCGACCAGGGCATTGGTCAGCAGGAACCAGCCGAGCGACGCGAGGTCGAGCGACGACCAGCGGACCCACCCGGCCGCCGTTCCGGCCCCGAAGACCAGGGCGGCGGACGAGCCGGTGACGGCCACGCCGCGGCAGAATCCGTACAGCGCCCGGACCGGCGGGCCGAGTTGCGGGGTGCGGCGGTGCGGCGGACGGGCGCTGCGTAACCACAGCACGGTGGGCACGGCGAGCAGGCTGACGAGGAGGGCGGACACCAGATGCCCGCCGTAGCCGCCGACGCCGAACGCCCGGGAAAGCGCCGCCCCGCCCGCGTTACCGGCCCCGAGCGCACCGGCCATCACCGCCCCGCCGAGCAGGGCACGCGCCCAGGTCCGGTGGAGGCGGGGCCGAGCCGGGTCCGGGTCCGGGTCCAGGTCCGGGTGTCTTCTCCGTGCGTCGTCGGCTCGGGATATCGCGGTCATCGGGTGTCCCCTCGGTGGTCGGTGAAGCGGTGGTCGGTGAAGCAGAGGTCGCCGGCCGGTGAAGCGAGATCACCGGCCGGTGCGGCAGTGGCCGGTGATCGCCGCTCGGCGCGGCGGTCACCGGCAATCCTGCCCCGACGTCGTGCAATGCTGGGGGCGACCGGCCGACGGCGCGCATGACCTCGGCCGATGTCTGGAACGGGGAGCGTACGGCAGCGTGATGGCAGCGATACGACGGACGGCGACCGGCATCTGGGACCGCTTCCTGGCATCGGATCCCGGACTGCTACGGCTGATGGCGGGGCTGCGCACGGTGGGGGCGATCGTGCTCACCCTGCTCGTCCTCGCACTGCTCCAGACCGGCGTGACCCTCATGGTCGCCGGAGCGATGGCGGCCATGGTCGCCACGTTCGCGATCAGGGAGAAGGAGGTGCGCGGCCAGGCGGTCACCCTCGCCCTGGGGCTGCCCGTCGCGCTGGCCGCCGTGACGCTGGGGGCCCTGCTGCACAGCCGGATCATCGCCGGCGACGTGTTCTTCATCGCCCTGATCTTCGGCGCCGTCTACGCCCGCCGCTTCGGTGACCGCGGTATGGCACTGGGTCTGATCGGCTTCCAGATCTACTTCGTCTCGCTGTTCGTCCACGCGACCCTGCCGACGCTGCCGCCCCTGTTCCTGACCCTGGCCATCGCCTTCGCATGCAGCGCGACCGTACGGTTCGCCGTCGTCCCCGACACTCCGGAACGCACCCTGCGCCGCCTGCGGGAGGCGTTTCGGGCACGCCTCGCGCAGCTGGTGGCCACCCACCGCGAGCTGGTGGACGCCGAACCCAAGCAGCTGGACGACGTCCTCGACGATCTGCGGCGGCACACCTCGCGGCTGCACGAGGCGGCGCTGATGATCCAGGACCGCCTGGAGGAGGGCACCCGTGACGCGGCCACCGCGCGGCTGCTGCAACGCCGGGTCGCGGACGCCGAGATCGCCGCCGAGCGGCTGGGGATGATGCTGCTCAACGCCCGGAGCGCCGAGCGCACGGAGACCCTCACCCTGCATCTGCCGCACGCCCCCCTGCCGAGCACGGCGAACCGGATGCAGGGCGAGGGCGATGCCGTGACCAGGCTGCGCCGGGATCTGGACGCGCTGTTGCTGCTGGTCACCCGGGCCCCGGAGGACCGCGGCACCGCGCTGGCCCACGTACGCAACAGGCTGCTCGCCTATCGGGACGAGGACCGGCTGCCGCCCGCCCCACGGGCCGTCCAGGACGCGTTCCGCGGTCTCGGCGAGGCGGCCCGCGCCGTCCTGGGCCTGCGGCTGGCGCTGGACGGGCCGCAGGACGAGTCCGACGACAGCTCCGCCACCATGCGTTCGCGTGAGGAGTTCGACGCCGAGGACCTGGCGATCGTGGGGTCGGAGGGCGACGAGGAGGAGAGCGAGGAGGCGGACACCGGGCTCAAGCGGCCCACCACCCGGGCCGCGTTCCAGGTCTCGGTGGGTTCCGCACTGGCCATCGTCGGCGGCGAGTTCCTCTCCACCCAGCGGTGGTACTGGGCGGTGCTGACCTGCTGGGTGGTGTTCCTGAACACCGCCTCCACGGGCGAGGTGCTGGTCAAGGGCTATCGCCGGCTGGTGGGCACGGTGCTCGGCGTGGTCGCCGGTGTCGCGCTCGCGGGGCTGGTGGGCAACCACACCTGGACGGCGTTCGCGCTGGTGCTGCTCTGCGTCTTCGGGATGTTCTTCACCGCGCCGCTGTCGTACGCGCTGATGTCCTTCTTCGTCACCGCGATGCTCGGCCTGCTCTACACCCTCCTGAACACCTACAGCCTCGCCACGCTGGTGCTGCGCATCGAGGAGACGGCGCTGGGCGCCGCCTGCGGGATCATCGCCGCCGTACTGGTGCTGCCGGTGCATACGGACCGCCGTACGGACGAGCACCTGGGCACCGTCCTGGTACGGCTGCGCGAGGCCGTCTCCGCGGCGGTGCACCAGCTCAGCGGCGGGCCGGCCGTCGAACTGCTCACCAGGGCGCGCGATCTGGACACCGCCCTGAACGATCTGCGCGGCTCCACCCAGCCGCTGGTGCATCCCATCACGCCGCTGCGCGGGCGCCGGCAGACCGCCCGCTATCTGGTGGCGCTGCTGGAGACCTGCGCCTATCACGCCCGGTCCCTGGCGGCGACGGCGGAACTGCTGCCCTCCAGCAGGACCGTGGCGGCCGACCCCCGGCTCGAACGCGTCGGCCGGCGCATCGCGCGCAATATCGATCTCATCGTCGCCCGCGTGTCGGACGAGGACGGCGACGGGGACGGGGACGGCGAGGTCATCTCCGGCCCCAGCATCGCCTCCATGCTGGAGGCGGACGGCGCCCCGGCACTGCGGCCGGACACCGTCACCCTCCGCGTGCTGCGGCATCTCCAGCGCCTCGACGAGGGCGTGGTCGGCATCGCCCGCACCCTCGACGTACCGGTGGCGGGGCGCGGTGGGACGCGGCGGGCGCAGGAAGGACGGCTGACGGGGGCGGGCGGCGGCTCCTGACGTCCGGCCCGCACTGGTCCAGTCCAAAGTATTGACGCCCTCGTGATCAGGGCCCACTCTGTGGGGCAATTGGTCTGGACCAGCTCGGTTCCAGGTTTCACAGGAGGGCATATGGCACCTCGTCAGGCACCTCGTCACCTCAGAACGCTCGCCGCCGGCGTCGCGACGGCCGGACTCGCACTCGCGACGGCGGCCGGTACGGCGCTCGCCGTCGGCCACCGCACGACCGCCCCGACCTTGAAGGCCGCCGGCGCGGCATTGGGGAGCAACTGGTACGCGGCGGCGCCCTATCTCATGCCGCTCGACAACGACCCGCCGGACGCCGGGGCGGTGATGGACGCCACCGGCCTCAAGGCGTTCCAGCTCGCCTTCATTCTGGCGCCCAACGGCGGTGGCTGCTCGCCGACCTGGGGCGGGACCAGCCCGGTGGGCACGGATACCGCGGTCGGCGGCGTGATAGCGGCGATCCGCGCCAAGGGCGGCGACGTCTCCGCCTCCGTCGGCGGATACGGCGGCACCAAACTCGGCCAGAACTGCGGCACTCCGGAGGCAACGGCCGCCGCCTACCAGCAGGTCATCGACAAATACGGCCTGAAGGCGCTCGATTTCGACCTGGAGGAGCCGGAGTACGAGAACTCCGCCGCCATCCACAACGAAATCGGGGCCGCCAAAATTCTTCAGCAGAAGAACCCCGGCATCTACCTTTCGGTGACCACCGCCGGCACCACCGACGGCACCGGCTGGTTCGGCAAGCAGATGCTCAACGAGGCCAAGGCGCAGTCCTTCACCCCGGACAACTTCTCCATCATGCCGTTCGACGGCGGTTTCCAGGGCGCCGCCTCACAGACGGCCGCCCTGACGCACTTCAACTCCCTGCTGCAATCCACCTTCGGCTGGGACGAGGCCACCGCGTACGCCCATGAGGGCATTTCGCAGATGAACGGCCGCAGCGACACCGGCGAAACCTTCACGCAGGCCGACTTCCAGACGGTGCTGGATTTCGCGACATCTCACCACATGGCACGTTTCACCAACTGGTCCGTCAACCGGGACCGGCAGTGCTCTCCGCCGGACAACAACGGTAAAACGTCCGGCACCTGCAGCAGCGTTCCGCAGAGTGCCTACGAATTCACCACCTACTCGGTGAAGTTCGCCGGAGCCACCCCTCCCACCACCACTCCCCCCACCACCACGCCGCCCACCACCCCACCGCCGGACCACAGCTGTACCGCCGCCGCCTACCGCGCCGACACGGTCTACCTGGGCGGCGACATCGCCTCCTACAACGGCCACACCTGGAAGGCCAAGTGGTGGACCCAGGGCGAGACGCCGTCCACCGGAGGCTCGGGAGTCTGGCAGGACCTGGGCGCCTGCTGACCCGCGGGTGGGGAGAGCGTGCCCCCGACCACGCACTCCCCACCCTCTCAGCTGCCGCTGACGCCCAAGGACACATAGTCGTAGGTGCCGTAAGCGCTCGAAACATAGACATTGGTCAGCCGCGGACCGCGCCAGCTGAGGCGCTTGTCGTAGACGATCGGCAAGTAGTAGGCGCCGTCCGCCACCTCGTGGTTGATCTTGTCGTAGAGTCGGGCGGCTTTGCCGGGATCGGACTCCGCCACCGCCTCGTCGAGCAACGCATTGATCCCGCCGGAATCGACCTCCGCCATATTGGCATTCCCGTTCGACGTCATCGACCGGCCGTCGACGAGCGGTTTCCAGTAGCTCTGCCCGGTCGGGTAGTCGGCGGCCCCTCGCGAAAGGACGATCCCATAGCCCTTTTCCTGCACGACCCGGGGCGCACCGGTGATCCGCTGGGCCTGTGCAGCATCGATGAAGGCGATATGCGTCGTAATGCCCACGCGATTCAGCGACGCCTGAAGCGATTCGGCGGCGTCCGTGTCCGACTGCTTGTCGCTGCGCACCGCCATCGTGGTCGAGAACCCCTCACTCCGCCCGCAGGACCTCAGCTCACGCTCCGCTTTCCGCATATCCGGCCTGCCGCCGCCCTTGAGGATGTCGTACGGGTCGAAGGTGGGGTCGGCGCCCCTGATACCCGGCGGGGACAGATTCGGCGCGAGGGCGCCACCCGCGACCGGACCGCCGACCGCGCTCTGCATGCCCTGATGGTCGGTTGCGTAGATGATCGCCATGCGGCAGTGGACGTTGTCCAACGGCTTGACCGACCGCGGAAACGCCGCATAACTGACCCAGCCGGATGCCGGATTGTCGAGGTTCTTCCTGAGGTTCGCATCCGTCAGCACCAGGGCGCCGGTCGAGCGTTGCAGCCCGTCGGTGTCCAGGGCCAGGTCGTAATCCCCCTTGATCAGACCGTTGTCCATGGTGTGCGCATCGGTGACGAAGCTGACCGTAATGCTGTCCGGCAGGGCCTTACGGATCGGGTCGCTCGACTGCTGCCAATGGCTGTTCCGCACGAGCACCAGCCGCCGCCCCGTCCCATCGGACTGAAACTTGTACGGCCCGTTGGACAGGGGATGGCGGCCGTAGAGGGCCTTGGTGTCGCGGGACTGTTTCACGGGCGAGGCGGCGGGCATGGCCAGCATCTGCTCGAAATCTCCGTTGGGTTTCGGCAGCTTGAAGACGATGGTTTTCTCGTCGGGTGTCTGGACCGCTTTCAGGCCCGCCTTCGAGGTGTCCGCGTACGGGCCGCGATATGCACCCTTCGGGTCGAGTACGTCAAGAAGATACGTCGGCCCGCCGTCGATGACATCCCGCGCCCAGAGCCGCTCGATGCCGTATTTGACATCCGCGGACGTCACCCGCGAACCGTCCTCCCAGGTGACCCCGTCCCGCAGCATGAAGGTATAGGTTCTGCCGCCGTCGGTGATCTTGGGTGGGGCGGCGGCGAGGTCCGGTACGAGGTTGGTGCCTTGTGCGCCGGGGCTGGTGGCGTAGGTCATCAACTGGCGCGAGTAGTAGCGGGAGAAGTCCCCTACGAAGCCGCCGTAAGTGCGTTGCGGATCCCAGGAGTCGGCGGTCGTGGCGCTGACGAATTTGAGCGTGCCTCCCTTGGTGCGCGCCGGCCGCAGAACATGCCCCGAGGCAATGTCGAACTCGGCCTTGGAGACGGCCCCTTTGGCATGCGCGGCGGCGGAGGTCTTCCCCTCGTCCCGGGAGCCGTCGGACGATGATCCGCTCCACAGGGCGAGAGACGTGGACACCCCGGCAACGAGGACCGCCGAGACCGCCGCGATCGTCAGGGCCCGCGGCGATCGGAGGGTCCTGAGGCGCCCGTACCCCTCGGTGCGGGGCGCCGACTCGCGCGGTGGTGAGGACGGGGAGGGCTCGGTCGGTGCCGATGTGCCGGCCCGAGGGGGCGGATTGACCGGCTGGGGCGGTGTCGGGGGCGGCGCAGGGGGCGGTGGATCCGTACGGACGGACAGGTAGGCACGGTTCCGGGCCAGCGCGATCTGACCGCCGGTGTTGCGGTTGCGCTGCTGGGGCAGCGGGCGGGACTTGGCCGCCAGCTCGGTGTGCAGATGCCGGTACAAGGTCTGCATGTCCAGCAGCGCCGGGCCGCCGGCGATCCCCTCGGTCAGGGCGGTGATCAACTCGCCGGTGAAGGCGGTGAATTCCTCACCCGGCGGGGACAGCGCCTTCCGTGTCTCCGCGGAGGCCGCCAGCAGGGACGTACCGTCGATCAGCGCCTGGTCGGCGACCTGGCCGGTGCCGCTCATCCCGCCCAGCAGGGCGCGCCCGCTGTAGCAGCAATCCAGAATCACCACCTTGTGCCGCGCCGCGATCCGGGGGTCCAGGATCGCCCGGCGCACCCACTCGTACGGCAGCGCGCTGTACAGGCGGTCGCGGTGCGAGCCGGGGAGGGCGAGGTACAGCTCATCGCTGTCAGGGTCGGTGAGGCCGTGGCCGGCGTAGTAGACGACCAAGGTGTCGGTGACGCGCCGGGCCACCTCGCTGAGAGCGTCGAGCGCCTGCTGGGCGCTTCGGGGCTGGGACAGTGCGACGCAGTGCGACTCCGGTAACCCCCACAGCGCAGGGTCGGTGAACGCCTGCGTGAGCCCGTCCAGATTACGTGCGACGGCCGGTAAGCCCTCCAGATGCTCGTACGCATGGACACCGATGAGCAGCGCCCGGGAGGCGGCGGGATCGGGGAGGTCGGTCATGACCGCTGCCGGTCCCTGCCGGCTCCCTCGTCCCCAGCCTCTTCGTCCCCGTCTTGCCCGTCTCCGTCTCGCCCGTCCCCATCTGCCTCGTCCCCATCCTGGTCGCCGCGGGCCAGGGCGGCCACGATGCGGTGCACCGATTCCGGCGAGCCGTCCTCGACGGTGATCGTCACGCCGTCCCGTTCGATCCGTACGGGCGGCGCGGCGGAACGGGAACCGCGCCAGGTGGCGCACGCCACGACCAGTCCGCCGAGGGCGATGGCATTGGCGACGACCGCATTGATCACCTCGAACGCATCGCCCATATCGCCGGGTTGGGCCTGCCGGGGCACCAAGGAGACCTGGGCGTGCCGCACCACCTCGGGGTCCCGCCCCAGCCAGCGGTACAAGGAGGTCAGGGACCGGTCGTCGCTCTCCCCATCGGCTTGCGCATCCACGGCGATGTCGACCTGCACGCTCGCGTTCCCCTCTCTCGGGCAGGAGTTGCCGATACTAGCCAGTGTGTGAGCCCGATCACCGGCCGTACGACGTATCCGACTCACCACCTCACCCTTTGCGCACAAGGCAATGACACCTTGTCAGAAGTGCACTGGAGTCAACGGCCCACCCGCCCGACTCTGTGAGACATGACGACAACGACGGCATCAACGACAGCAACCACAACGCACGACGTCCTGGCGGTGGTGAGCCAGAGCGGCCCCGGCGTCTCCTTCTTCGACGCGGCGACCTACGCCCCCCTGGGCACCGTCGACGTGCTGAGCCAGCCCCACGAACTGTGCTACGACCCGGCCCGGCGCCTGCTGTACGCCAGCGTGACCTACCGCTCCGGCTATTACCACGACAACACCGGGCGGGCGCACGAGCTGATGGTGATCGATCCCGACGAGCGGCGGGTGATCGACACCGTCGACCTCGCCCCCGAGTGCGCACCGCACGGGATGGTCCTGGACCCGTCGGGTGACCTGCTGTGGGTCAGCGTGGAGGCGTACGGGCACGAGGAGGGCGCCCTGCTGGCGCTGGACTCGGCGTCGCGCAAGGTGGTGCGCCGGGTGCCGGTCGGAGCGCCGGGGCCGCACTGGTTCGTCCTCACTCCGGACGGCCGCCGCGCGTACACCGCGAACAAGGAGGCGCCGTACGTCTCGGTCGTGGACCTGGAGTCGGGCACGGTCACCGACCGCATCGCGGTGCCGGGCAGCGAGGGCATCGCGATGTCGGGTGACGGACGGCAGGTGTATGTGGCGGCCCCGTACGGGGGCTCCCCGGGCGGACCGGACGGGAACGCCGGGGTGCGGGTCATCGACACGGCGACGGGTGCGGTCGTACGGACGCTGCCGACCGAGGGGGTGGTCTTCCCGGTTCATGTGACGGTGACCGGTCTCGTCCTGGCAGGTGAACTGCGCACGGCCACCGGCTCGTCGGGGTCCGGCGAGCAGGCACCCGGGCTGCTGCATCTCTACGGCCCGGGCGGGGACGAGCTGCTGGGGCGGATCGCGGTGGGCGCCGTGCCCTTGACGATCACCTCGTCCCCGGACGCCCGGTACGGCTATGTCGCCGCCAGCGTCTCCAGCACCGTGACCGTGGTGGACCTGGTGCGACGGGAGCCGGTGGCGACCCTGGAGGTGCCGAAATCCGGCGTGCCCGGGGCCCATGGGATGGCCTATGTGCCGGCCCCGAGTCCGGTGGGCTGACCCGGCGGGCTGAGCCGATGGGCTGAGCAAACGGGTCGAGTCCGGCGGGGTCCCGCTACCGCATCGGGTCCGGCGCCTCGCGCTGGTGCGGTATCGCGGCCCCGTCGGACTGCTGGAAGGCCACGGTGCGCGTCGGGGCAGGAATTCTGATGCCCTCGGACCGGTAGCGCTGGTGCAGGCGCTTGATGAATTCGTGCTTGATCCGGTACTGGTCGCTGAATTCTCCGACACCGAGAATCACCGTGAAGCCGATCCGGGAGTCCCCGAACGTATGGAAACGAACGGCCGGTTCATGGTCCGGGACGGCTCCGGCGACATCCTTCATGACGCTTTTGACCACCTCGATGGTGACCCGCTCGACGTGTTCGAGATCGCTGTCGTAACCGACCCCCGCCTGCACCAGGATCGTCAGCCGCTGTTCCGGCCGGGTGAAATTGGTCATGTTGGTGCCGGACAGCTGGACGTTGGGGATGATCACCAGGTTGTTGGAAAGCTGGCGCACCACGGTGTTACGCCAATTGATATCGACCACGTAGCCTTCCTCCCCGCTGCTGAGCCGGATGTAGTCACCGGGCTGCACCGTCTTCGAGGCGAGGACGTGGACGCCGGCGAAGAGGTTGGCGAGGGTGTCCTGAAGTGCCAGGGCGACCGCGAGGCCGCCCACACCCAGCGCGGTGAGCAGCGGGGCGATGGAGATGCCCAGGGTTTGCAGCACGACGAGCACGCCCATCGCCAGCACCACGATGCGGGTGATGTTGGCGAAGATGGTGGCCGATCCGGCCACGCCGGACCGGGACTGGGCCAGGGACTTCACCAACCCGGTGATCACCCGGGCCGCGGTGAGCGTGACGATCAGGATGAGCAGCACGGTGAGCGTCCGGTAGATGTTGCGTCCCACCGTCGCCGTCAGCGGCAGCGCCGCGGTGGCCGCGGCCAGACCGGCACACAGTGCCGCCCAGGGCACGACGGAGCGAAGGGCATCCACGATGATGTCGTCGCCGCTCCACCGCGTCCGGCGCGCGTGCTTGCCCAGCCACTTCAGGACCGCGCGCAGCAACAGGCCGGCCACGATGCCGGCGGCCAGCGCGATTCCCGCGACGATCGCGTCGTGCAGGGTCAGTGCGCGATTCACCGGCCGACTCCCGCCGACCGGAGGAGCGACCGCGCTGAACGCCGGATATGAGGTCTCGTCACCTTGCCACCTGCTTGTCTCTAGGGCTGCGAAGGCACCGGGACGTCCGCTGACACCCCGGCACGCGGTGTCATCCTGCCGCACGCGTTCCGGCGGTCCGCAGGAGCCCCAGGACAGAGCGTCTGTCACCTCCCTTGGGAGGTAAGGGGTTTGGCGACGGGGTCGGGAAAGGGGAGCGAGGGGTGGCGAGAAGAGGTGGGGGAGCGGGGAAATTCGCACGGCGCGCGGAACGGGGCGTTCAGCCATTCGCGCGCCGGGAGTACAGCAATGCAGCGACCGGCCTGTCACACGCCGATTTTTCGCGGAATAAGCGGTTAGGGGTAGGAACGACGAGGCACTATGCACCGCCGGATTTGCGATCTCACAGTGAACTCTCCCGATTCTCCGACGCACTGCCAGTGATTCCAGAAGAGGGCGCGCAAGACCACAGATCCGCATGCGGGTGGCCACAGAGCCATGCACCCAAGCAGGCGCGCGAATCGCGGTAATACCGCAGCGCCGCAGAAACACCGGGAGTACAGATGTCGCAACGCAGGTCGGGAACCGTACAGGCGGTCAGCGAGGGACGAAAGGAAGCCGTCATCCGGGCGGACGAGGACGGGGCCGATGTCCTCGCCGCGTACGCCGAGCTCAGCGGATCGGACGGGGACCGGCCCACGATGAGGGTGGGCGAACGCGTGACGTACACGCGGGAGGAGCAACCGCGGGGTCCGGTCGCACGGGACATCCGCGCAGCCGTGTGAGGACCGGCCCTCCCGCCGCCCGCGGGGGCTGCCCCGTTCGGCTCCGCCATCCGGGCTGTGCCCGGCATTTGTCCGTACGGTCGTCGCATGGCGGAAAAACCGGGCGCGGAAAAACCGGACGACGGCGGCCGCGGCACCCTGCCGCGGCCGCTGTACGAGCGTGAGCTCTACCGGCTCCAGGCCGAGCTGGTGAAGCTCCAGGAGTGGGTGCGCGCCGAGGGCGCCCGACTCGTCGTGATCTTCGAGGGGCGCGACGCGGCGGGCAAGGGCAGCACGATCAAACGCATCACCCAGCACCTCAACCCCCGGGTGGCGCGGATCGCCGCGCTGCCGCAGCCCACCGAGCGTGAGCGGACCCAGTGGTACTTCCAGCGCTATACGGAGCACCTGCCCGCCGCGGGCGAGATCGTGCTCTTCGACCGCAGCTGGTACAACCGGGCGGGCGTCGAGCGGGTGATGGGCTTCTGCACCCCCGCGGAGCACCAGCTCTTCCTGCGGCAGTGCCCGGTCTTCGAGCGCATGCTCGTGGAGGACGGCATCCTCCTGCGCAAATACTGGTTCTCGGTGAGCGACGAGGTGCAGGAGCAGCGCTTCCGGCGGCGGCTCGGCGATCCGACGCGGCGCTGGAAGCTCTCTCCCATGGATCTGGAGTCGTTGACCCGCTGGGAGGAGTACTCACGGGCCAAGGACGAGATGTTCGTCCACACGGATATCGCGGAGTCGCCGTGGTACGTCGTCGAGAGCGACGACAAACGGCGGGCCCGGCTGAACATGATCGCCCATCTGCTGTCCACCGTGCCCTATCACGACGTCGCCCCCCAGACGCTCGAACTCCCCCCGCGGCCACCCGCCACCGGCTACCGGCGGCCGCCCCGGGACCTCCAGACCTATGTGCCCGATCATGCCGCCGGTCTGGAGTGACGCAGGGCAGCGGGACCGGTCACGTCGAACTCCACGTCCACGACTCCCTCGACCGCGCGCACCAGGCGGGCGGCCACCGGGATCAGGGACGTGTCCCGCACCCGCCCGCTGAGAGTGACCACCCCGTTCACGACGGCGACCCGCAGATCCCTTTCCGGGGCCGCGAACAGGTCCTCGACGACGTCCCGGCGGATCTCCTCGGCAAGTTCCTCGTCCGAGCGGAGAAAGACCTTCAGCAGATCGGCGCGGCTGACGATGCCCCGCAGCACCCCGTTCCCGTCCACCACGGGCAACCGCTTGACGGACTTCCGGGCCATCGTGCGGGCGGCCTGGGACAGCGTGGCATCGGCCCGCACGGTCAGCGCGGGGCTGGTCATCAGCTCCCCCGCCGTCACCGCTTCGGCCCGGCGTACGTCGTCGACGCGCCGCAACCGCTCCAGACGGTCCGGGTCCGCCTCCCGGAAGCCCTCCTTGGGCAGCAGATCCGCTTCCGAGACGATGCCCACCACCCGGCCCTCTGCCGCCAGCACCGGCAGCGCGCTGACCTGCCGCCGCTCCATGGTCTCCACGATCTCCTTGAACCGCGCCTCCCGGTCGACGGCGGCCACGGTCCGGGTCATCACGTCGCTGACGAGATGCGGGACGTTGCGCATACGGCCTCCTCGGGACGGGGCCGGGGGCGGGGCCGGTCCCGCGGCGCTCGGCCGGTGTCACGCCTCCAGCGTGAAGTGCGCCGCGGAGGTGCGGCAGGGGCCGTCCGGACCTCTTTCACGGCGAGCCGGCGGGTCGCCGGGCACCGGTCCGACGGGCACCGTGCACGGGATCGCCGCGGCCGGGACGTCACCTGATCAGCAGCGCGGCATCCCAGGCCGTGGCGGGAGGAGCATCGGCCGCCCAGGAGTGCAGGGCGAGGGCGATACCGGCGGTGCCGTCGAGCAGTCCCGTGCGGCGGGCGACGCTCCGTGACCGCGCAGCGTGTGCGAGGGCGTCCAGGAGCCGGCCCGCCGACTCGGCCGCCCGCGCGGTGAGGTGCGGGTCGCCGGAGGAGCGGGCGAGGTGGGCGGTGAGGTGCAGGAGGCCCGCCCACCCGTGGCACAGGCCCACGTCGGTGACGCCCCGCGGTGCCTCCAGCGCCGCGGTGAGGGCGGCGACGGCCGTACGGGACCAGTCGGGACGGCCCAGTGCCTCTGCCGCCAGGTGCAGGGCGCAGGCGGCGCCGGGGGTGCCGTAGCACCAGGCGGTGCGGGCGGCGGCGGGACGCGGATCGGCCGGGCCGTCCGGGTGACCGTCGAACGGGACGACGCCCGTCCACTGGCCGTCGGCGCGTCGCTGGTGGGCCAGGGCCTCGGCGAAGGCGGTGAGGGCGGCGTCGTGACCGGGTTCGGTGAGGCCCGCGCGGCGGGTGAGGGCGAGGAGTGCCAGGGGGCCGGCGATGCCGTGGGCGAGGCCGAAGTTGAGGTGTCCGCGGGGCAGTGCGGGCTCCGGTCGCATCGAGGGGCCGTCCGGTGTCCACCAGCCGGGGACCGTGCGGCCGTGGGCCCGGACGGGTCCGGACAGCCGGATCAGATAGCGCACCGTCGCCCTGAGCCCGGCCTCGGGCCCCTGGCGAGCGGACGGATGTCCGTGGTGGCGGGCGAGCAGGAGGCGCCCCAGTCCGGTGGCGCCGCTCACCGCGTCGTACGCGGCGATGCGGGTGCCGGGACGGCCCGCGTCCAGACGTGCGTTCTCGTCGGCCAGCAGGGTGCGGACGCGGCGTGCGAGGAGGTCGTCGAGCCGGTGCAGCAGGCGCGCGTAGTCGTCGGGGGCGTGCCGGGCGGCGTGCGCGGCGAAGGCGAGGGCCGGGGGCCCCTGGAAGAGGCCGTCCGTCGGGGCGGTCCGCACCTGCGCGGCGGCCGCGGCCAGATGGGCGTGCGCGGCGGCGCGGTAGCGCTCGCGCCGGTCGGGGGGCGCCGTACGGGACAGCTCGGCGAACAGCAGGGCCAGGCCCGGGTGCCCGTCCGCGAGGGAGAGGGCCCGGCCCGGCGGGTACCGGGAGCCGGCGCCCAGGTCGGGTGCGTCGGCCAGTTCGTACACCGCCTGGCGTGCGCGCTCGCGCGTCGTCCGGTCTCCGGGGTCCGCCGGTGCGGCGGCGGAGGCGGTCATCGGCCCTGCCGGATGCGGTCGACATGGGCCTGTACGGCCGCGCGGGCCACGGCCTGGGAGGCCCGTTCGGCCGCGCGGTCCACACCGGCGAAGCGGTTGTGGTGCAGGTGGAGCAGCGAGGCCAGCGCTCCGGTGGGCGTGCACCAGGCGCCGGGGCCCAGTTCCCGCAGGCACCTGCCGTACGCCGCCACCGCCTCGTCCCGTCGCGCCCATGCCTCGCGCAGCGCCGCGCCGTCCGGCGCGCCGACGGGCCAGCCCCGGCCGCCGCCGGGGTCGATGACGGCGAGGGCCTCGCGGAGCCGGTTGCGGAACCGCCGGTGCGGCTCGGGGTCCTTGGCGAGGGTGTCCAGCAGCCAGGCGGCCCAGCCGGGTCCGGTGGCGCCCGCGCCCGGCACATCCCGGAAGAAGGCGCGCGCCATCGCCACCTGGCCGGCGGCCGCCAGCAGCAGCGGGTCGGGCTCGGTCGACGAGCGGCGCAGCAGGCGCAGCTGTTCCAGGGTGGCGAGGCTGTCGGCGTGGAAGACGCGCTCGGCGGCGGGCATGGCCTCCGGGCCGCCGTACCGTTCCAGCTCCGGGTCGTAGGTGTCCAGGGCCAGCCGGCGGACGAGCCGGGCCCGCCGCAACGAGGCGGCGAACTGGTGGAGACGGGGCAGCAGTTGGGTGCTGAGCGCCGCGGCGGGGCCATGGAAACGCAGCCGGAGATGCGGCCCTTCGACATCGTGGTAGCGAAGGAAGAACCACCGGTCCACGGGCTCGGGCAGCGCGGCGACGAGGTGGGGCAGATGGTCGGCCAGGATCTCGTCGTGCCGTTCCGCGGAGCAGTGCAGGGTCGCGAACAGCCAGTCGCCGCCCGGCAGTTGGGGCTGATGCGCATCGATGTCGCGGCGGCGGACGCGGGGTGCCCGGACGACCGGCCGGTCCGCCTCCCGCCGCCTCGCCACGAGCGGGAGGATTACCTCGGCGCGGTGCGGCCCGTCGGGTCCGGACAACCAGCCGTCCGGGCACCCCGCCTCGGTGGGCGCCTCCTGGACGAGGGTGTGCGGGCGGCGTGCCAGCTCCTGGCGCAGCAGCCGCCGGTGCGCGGGGTGGTGCAGATCCAGCTCCAGGTAGCGGTCCGCGGTCCCGACGCGGATGCGGTGCGGTACCCGGAGGCGTTCCCGCCAGGCCTCCAGGGCCGCCGACCACCGGCCGTAGGGGGCCTGCCGGTCGCGCAGGGCGTCGTCCGGGCGCCAGCTCGCCGGTGCCAGCACGGTCCGTCCATAGCGCACCCGGGGCAGACAGGGCAGCACCCCGGCGCCCGCCCAGTCCCACCACGCCAGCCTTCGGACCCCGCACTCGGCGACGTCGCGCAGGAAGCGCACGGCATTGGGCGCCTGCCACTGCGGGTTGAGGACATGGAAGAAGGCCGGTGCGACGCGGCGTCCGGTGGTGGCGTGGAGCAGATACAGCGCTTCCGTGTCGGCGCCCACGACGAGGTCGTGCAGCGTGGCGGCGACCGGCTCCGCACGGTCGCCGGTGTCGTCGCCGCCGCGGTGGCCCGGCCCTTCGGCGGGGTCGCACCCGGGGAACGAGGCCACCGGCAGCAGCGCATCGAGCCAGCGCGGCACCTGCGCCACATTGCCGCCGCGGGCCAGGCCCGGCGGCACGCTGACCTGCACCCGCAGTGCCTCCGTCGGCGCCGGGCCCGCGCTCCGGGCCAGCCGCCGCACCCGCTCGCGCGCCTGCGCCGGCAAGAGGTACGCGAACCGCCCGGCCATCGCCCCGGCCTGCGCCGAGCCGCCGACCAGAACCAGCCGGAAGTCGCCCGCCGCCAGCCGTTCCGGCGAGGCGGACAGCAGTTGCGCACACAGCTCCGCCGACTCCGGTGGCCGCCCCTCGTCGCGGGCGAAGCGGGTCAGCAGCGGATGGCCGTCGTCCAGTACGACCTCCCGCCGCCCCGCCAGCAGCGCCTCCTGCGCCAGCGCGGCCAGCGCCCGGTCGCGCTCCGGATCGGCCGCCGGTACGGGCGCGGTACGGGGGCCGGGCGGGCAGCGGTACCCGCCCGGGGGGCCCAACCCGGTGTCGGCGTCGAGGAGTTCGGTTACCGGGACCAGGCGGCCGGTGCCGTAGCGGTCGAGGAATGCGGTGTGGTAGCCGCGCAGCGGGGCCGGGCCCGGTTCCGTGGCGGAGAGCCGCCACAGCAGCCCGGCCGCCGCCTCCGCCTCCTGCGCGACCACCGGCGGCAGCCACACCTCCGCGTCCAGCGCGAGATCGACCTGCAACGGCCGTTCCCCGTCGCGCAGTTCCCGCATCCGTGCGCACACCGCGGCATGGGCCGGTGCGCCCTGCCCCACCGGCCGGGCGGCGTAGGCGGCCAGCTCCGCGCCGAGCGCGCGCAGGGCGTCGGCCTCCGGGACGTCCTCGCGCGGGACGTTCCCGAGCACCTGCCCCATATGCTCCAGCGGATCCGCGGTCTCCAGCGGCGGGTGCAGCTCGCTGAGCAGCAGCTGCCGGGAGACCAGTTGGGACAGCATCGCCTCGATGCCCGGCCGGGGCACACCGGGGAAGCGCGCGCCGAGCCGCTCGGCCAGCTCCCCGCCGCGTACCGGAGTGCGGGCCCAGTCCAGTACCGCCCGCACGGCGGGGGTGCAGCGCACGCTGACCTCCCGTACGGCAGGCCCCCCGTCGCGCTCGGCGGCGTCGGTCTGCGGTACGTACGGCAGCACCAGCCGGTCGCCCCGTACGAACGCCAGATCGTTGACCGCCACCCGCAGGCGCCGCAGCACGGCGGGGCGCCGCTCCAGGCCGTGCACCAGCCCCCGCAGCCATGCGCGGTCCGGGCGCACCCCGCGGCGATGGGCGGCGCCCCAGCGCGCCGTCGTCTCGTCCGGCCGCGCGGCGAACCGCACCGGCGCGACCCCGGCCATCAGCCCGAACGGCGTGGCCCGCGCGGCCATCCGCAGCCGGTACCCGGCCAGGGCGCGCACCGCTCGCCGCAGGTCATTCGCCCGCAGGCCGCCCGCGCACCCGGTCACCCCGGTCACCCCGGTCACCCGCCGTACGGTCTGCGCCAGCGGCGGACTGGCCACCGCGACGGCCTCGGCCACCAGCGGGTCGGCGACCAACTCCCTTACCAGGGCGGCCATTTCCTCGATGCGCTGACCTTCGTCGCCCTGTCCCCCGTCGCCCCTTGACCCCTCATCGTCACCGCCCGCATCCGGCGGGAGCTGCCGCGCCCGGTCCACCGGATGCACCGGGGCCCGCAGCAGTCCCGGCTCCATGCACCGGAACACCGATCCTTCGCCCATGGACCGTCCCCTCCCATGAAGAGGCCGGCCGTCCGCTGCGGACGGCCGGCCGGGTGACCGCGCCTAATGCGTGCCGGGGTGATCCAGCGGACAGGTCCACAGGGACAGATTGCACATGAGACCGCTGAGCATCGCCGATGTCTCGGCCGGATCGGCGGTGCGGATCTCGCGCACGTCCAGGTCGAGGATGTCGTAGGGGGTGGTCGTCTCGATGCCGTTCTCCGTCATGCCGCGTCCTCCACGAGAGGGATGAGTGCATAAGCACGCTAAACGGCATACATCACCTGAGTCAGCACATGGAGCAGTCAAAGGCACGATAGGGGTAAATGCGCCGTCGCGATGTTTAGCGGCGCCCCGGTGCGGTTCCGGCCGGTGCGGGGTCAGGCCGCCCGCTGGCGGGCCGTGGTGATGAGGGTGTGCAGCACCGCCTGGGCGGTGGGCAGCCGGTTCGCCGCCTGGCGCCAGACCAGGGACCGGGGGCCGTCGAGGACTTCGGAGGTGATCTCCTGCCCGCGGTGCGCGGGCAGGCAGTGCAGCGCCATCGCCTCCCGGGGTGCCCGGTCGAGCAGCGCGTCGTCGACCCGGTAGGCGGCCAGGCGCCGGGTCCGTTCGGCCTCTTCCTGCTGTTTGTCCATGGGCACCCGGACCTCGGCGTAGACGGCCTGGGCGGCGCGGACGGCGTCGGCCGGTTCCGTCATGAGCGAGACGGACCCGCCGGTCTGCGCCATCAGCTCCCGGGCCTCGCCGAGGATGTCCTCGTCGGTCTCGTAGCCGGGCGGGGTGGCGATGTTCAGGTGCATCCCGGAGGCCGCGCAGGCGGCGAGGAAGGAGTTGCAGGTGTTGCTCGTGCCGTCGCCGATGAAGGCCGCCGTCATCCCGGCCAGGGTCCCGAAGTGCTCGCGCAGCGCGAGGAGATCGGCCAGGGACTGGCAGGGGTGATGGGTGTTGGACAGGGCGTTGATGACCGGAATCGTCGCGGCGTCGGCCATCTGCTCCACCGTGCTGTGCTCGAAGGTGCGCACCGTGAGGGCGTCGAGGTAGGACGACAGCACGCGGGTGGTGTCGGCGACGGTCTCCCCGTGGCCGAGCTGCATCTCGTCCCGGTTGAGCACGATGGCGCTCATGCCCAGCCGGTGGGCGGCCGTGGCCAGGGAGACACGGGTGCGGGTGGACGGCTTTTCGAAGATGCAGCCGAGCGCGGCTCCGTGCAGGCTGCGCTCCCAGCCCAGGGGCTCCCGTTTCATCGCCCCCGCCAGATCCAGCACCTGCCCCAGGGTCCCCGGGTCCAGGTCGCTGACCCGCAGCAGATCGTCGGGGACCTTGCCGGTGACGGCCGGGCGGTCGGGGGCGGATGCCGGTGTGGGGCGGGCCATCGGAACTCCTGCTGGTGTCGGGAGGGGCGTCGCCGCTCCGGTTCCTCCGCCCTCACCGGGCGCCTGCCATCAGCGTGATACGGGGTGGGCGGGCGGGCACCCCGGCGGCTGCGGGTGGGTGAACCGCTGTGGCGCGCCCCGAACCGTCACCCGACCATGGAGCAGCGGAGACCTGCCAGGTCGCCGCCCCGCAGGTGCGAAGCGGCACAGCACGTCCCGGCCACGGCGGACGGCCCGGACCCGGCAGCGAAGGACACCGGCATGACCCGTGGCGAGAAGGGCCCCACCATGGGGGTGGAGGAGGAGTACTTCCTCGTCGACCCCGGCAGCCGCACCGTGGTACCCGCCGGATCCCTGGTCCTGCGCCGCGCCGCGGACATCCTGCGCGACCGCGTCTCGGGCGAGCTGACCGAGTACCAGTTCGAGGCCAAGACGCCGCCGTGCTCCGGCCTGGACGACCTGCGTGCGCAGCTGGCCCGGATCCGTACGGCGGTGGTCGCGGCCGCCGCCGCGGAAGGGCTGCGCGCGGCCGCCTCGGGCACCCCGGTCCTGGCGGCGCACGGCCCCGCGCCGATCCGGGACGACCCCGCCTACCGGCCCGGCCTCGACGCGTACCGGGCCCTCAACGACAGCTACGCCCTGTGCGCCCTGCACACCCACGTCCAGGTCCCCGACCTGGAACACGCCGTCCTCGTCTGCAACCACCTGCGGCCGTGGCTGCCGCTGCTGGTCGCCCTGTCGGCGAACTCCCCCTTCTGGGAAGGCCGCGACACCGGCTACGCGAGCTGGCGCACCGTCTCCGGCGGCCAGTGGCCGGTCGCCGGGCCGCCGCCGTACTTCACCTCGGCCGACCACTACAAGCGGCTGTGCGCGACCCTGACGGAGACGGGGGCGGCGGTGGGCGATCACACGCTGCTGTGGGACGTACGGCCCTCCGCGCATGTGCCCACGGTGGAGATCCGCGTCATGGACGTCCCCACCCGCCTGGAGGAGACGGCCGCGCTCGCCGCGCTCGTCCGCGCCCTGGTCGCCCGGGCGCTGGAGCGCGTGGCAGCCGGCGATCCGGGGCCGCAGGTGTGCCCCGCCCTGCTGCGGGCGGCGTACTGGCGCGCCGCCCGCGACGGCTGCTCCGGCGACGCCCTCGACCTCCGCAGCGGCGCGCTCGTGCCCGTCTCCCGGCTGGTGGGGGACCTGGTCGACCAGGCGCGCCCGGCGCTTGAGGAGTACGGGGAACTGGCGCCGGTGACCGCGGTGCTCGGCGAGCTGACGGGTCGGGGCGGCGCCGAGCGCCAGCGCGCCGCGTTCGCCCGCCGGTCCCGTCTGGTCGATGTCGTCGACGAGCTGATCCAACAGACGGCGTCCGTCCCCGCCCTGCGGGAGGCCGACGGAATGGCCGAGGTCGGCGGGGCCGGGTTTTCGTGTACCTGAGCGTGGACGACACTGAAGGGCATGCAGAACACGTGGGCCGCCGCTATGCCGTCGACGCCGTCCGCACCGGACGCCCGGCCAACTCGCCCCGGACCCTTCCGCCTTGTCGTGCTGCGCCATGCCAAGTCGGCGTGGCCGGATGCGGAGGACCGTGACCGGCCCCTCGCCCCCCGGGGCCGCAGGGACGCACCGGCCGCCGGACGCCGGCTGGCCGACGCCGGATGCCTGCCCGATGCGGTGGTCTGCTCCCCGTCGCGCCGCACCCGTGAGACCTGGGAGCTGGTGGCGGAGCAGTTCGCGGCGGCACCCCCGGTGACGTTCGACGACCGCGTTTACGGGGCGAGCGCGGCCCGGCTGCTGGACGTCGTACGGGAGACACCGGCGGGGGTACGCACGCTGCTGCTCATCGGCCATCAGCCGGGCGTGCAGGACCTCGTGCTGAGCCTGGCCGGCGGGGGCGACGACGAGGCGCTGGCGCGGGTGCGGGAGAAGTTCCCGACCTCGGGGCTCGCGGTCCTGGAGTCCCCGGTGCCCTGGCCGGAGTTCGGCGCCGGCGGCGCGCTGCTCGCGGACTTCGCCGTGCCCCGGGGCGTCAAGCACAAGAGTGGTGAGTGAACCGCGGGCAAATTCTGGGCCACGGAAGATGCGGAAGGCCGTTCGAGCGCCGCGGGGGTGCCTACCATGCACTGCGGCGTTCCGGGCTGCGCGGAGGGGAAGAATCCGTGGTCGGGACGGCCCGCCGGTCGCCGGTCCGTACGGCGCCGCCCGATCGCCTTGGAGACGTGGAGTGCCGCACACCGCCCCTACCGCCCCCGCCCGCCCGGTCACCGCGACGGGGTCCGGCCCGAGGGCCGTCGGCCGACGTCCGCTGGTGGCGGTGGGAGTCGTACTGGCGGCCGCGGCGTCGGCGGCCGGAGTGCTGCTGTGGGCGGGCGGCGGCCCGGACGGGAAGGCCGGGCAGCCGCGGGTTGGGGCCGACGGGCTGGTGCACACCGGCGTGGAGGTCTCGCAGAGCCGTTGCGGCCGGGGCTGGGTCCGCCCGCGGCCCGGCCTCCAGGTCTTCGATCTGCGCAACACCTCGGGTGTTGCGGCCGAGGTGTATCTCAAGGACGCCCGGACCGGAGCGGTGTACGGGGAGGTGGAGGGGCTCGCCCCCGGCACCGCCCGGCCGCTGCGGGTACGGCTGGGCAGGGGCGCGTACGCGTTCATGTGCCTGCCCGATGACGCCGACGCGGTCACCGGCCCCACGGTCCGGGTCGGCTCGGGCGGCGCAAAGGGCCCGGCGGCCGCGCCCGTCACCGAGCACGACCTGATCCCGCCGACGCTGGCGTATCAGAAGTGGGTCACGGGCCAGATGGACGGCCTGGTGAGCAAGACCGGTCTGCTGCGGGACGCCGTCGACCGCGGGGACCGCTCCGCGGCCCGTACGGCCTGGCTGGCGGCCCACCTCCAGTACGAACGGCTCGGTGCCGCCTACGGGGCCTTCGGCGATGCGGACAAGGCGATCAACGGGACGACGGCGGGACTGCCCGACGGCGTACGGGACAAGGACTTCACCGGGTTCCACCGCATCGAATACGGGCTGTGGCACGGGGAGTCCACCGGGCGGCTGCGCGGGCCGGCCGATGCGCTGGCCAAGGCCGTGGGGGCGTTGCGCAGCACCTGGGCGCAGGCGCGGATGGACCCGGCGGACCTCGGGCTGCGCTCCCACGAAATCCTGGAGAACACCGTGCAGTTCGAGCTGACCGGCCGCACCGACTACGGCAGCGGCAGCAACCTGGCCACCGCGCGGGCCAACCTCGACGGCACCCGTGCCGTACTGGCGCGCCTGCGGCCACTGCTGGCGACCCGGCTGGGCGATCTGCCCGGCCTGGAGGCCCAGTTGGACCGTACGCAGCAGGCCCTCGACGCGTCCCGGCGCGACGGGCAGTGGCCGCCGCTCGACCGCCTCGCGCGCGGACAGCGGGAGAGGGTCGACGCGGACATGGGTGATCTGGTGGAGCGGCTGGCGGCCGTGGCGACGCTGTGCGATGTACGGAGAACGGTGTGAACATGGGCGGGGACGGAGTCGGCAGGCGGCGGTTTCTGCGCGGGGCGGTGGTCGCCGGCGCCGGTCTGATGGCGGGAGAGGGCGATGCGGCGGCGGGCGGGCACGTGCGGGCGGTGGGCGACGGGGCGACGGCCCGGGTGCCGTTCCACGGCCTCCATCAGGCGGCGATCGGCACGCCGGCCCGGCGCAGCACCGCCTTCGTCTCCTTCGACGTGACCGCGGAGAACCGCCGGGAGCTGACCGATCTGCTGCGCACGCTCACCGAGCGGGCCAGGTTCCTGACCGGCGGCGGCACCCCGGCCCCGGCCGGAATCACCGCCCCTCCCCCGGACTCCGGGATCCTGGGGCCGCAGCTCCCGGCCGGCGGGCCGCTGGTGACGGTGGGCGTGGGCGCCTCGCTCTTCGACGACCGCTTCGGCCTGCGAGGGCGCAAGCCACTGCGGCTGGAGACCATGGCGTCCTTCCCGGACGACGATCTGGACCCCTCCTGGTGCCACGGCGATCTGAGCCTCCAGCTGTGCGCGGACAGCACGGACACGGTGCTGCATGCGCTGCGGGACATCGCCCGGCACACCCGTGGCGGGATGCAGGTGCGCTGGCGGCTCGACGGGTTCGCCAATCCGCCGCGACCCTCGGGAGCCCCCCGTAACCTCATGGGCTTCAAGGACGGGATCGCCAACCCCGATGTGCGGGACGCCCGCGTCATGGACCGGCTGGTGTGGGTGGGGCGCGGTGCGGGCGAACCGGAGTGGGCGGTCGGCGGCAGCTATCAAGTGGTGCGGCTGATCCGCATGCTGGTGGAGTTCTGGGACCGGGTCTCGCTGACCGAGCAGGAGCGGATGTTCGGCCGCAGCCGCGACACCGGGGCACCCCTGGACGGCAACCACGAGGGCGATGCACCGGACTATCCGCGGGACCCGAAGGGTGAGGTGATCCCGTTGGACAGTCATATCCGCCGGGCCAATCCCCGTACCCCGCACAGCGAGGGGCAGCGGATACTGCGCCGCGCGTACAACTACGACCGCGGTATGGACGCCAACGGCAACCTGGACATGGGGCTGCTGTTCTGCTGCTACCAGCAGGATCTGGAGCGGCAGTTCGCGACCGTGCAGCGGCGCCTGGCCGGTGAGCCGCTGGTCGACTACGTCACGCCGTTCGGCGGCGGCTACTTCTTCGCGCTGCCGGGTGTACGGGACGGCGAGGACTGGTTCGGGCGGGCCTTGCTGCGGTAGCAGCACACCGAGCTCGGGCCAAAGGTCAACGTACGGTCAAGGTTTGCCATGACGTTCCTGACCTTGTGTTCACCCGCATGCCATGGTGGGTCCGCTGGTCCGACGCACAGCGAGCAGAGGATCCCGAGCCGTACCCGGAATGTCATATCCGGATTTTCATTTGTGGAGGGCGAGGCAGCATGGCCGGCACCGGAAGAACGTCACGCAGGAACAGGCGGGTGGGGGCGCTCGCCGGCGCCGTCGCGCTCACGGCATTCACCGCCGTCGCCGGTCTGGGCACCGCCGCTCCGTCCTGGGCGGCCGCGCCCGTCGGGCAGGCCGGTTCCACCACGGCCACGCCCATCAAGCACGTCGTCGTCCTCTTCGACGAGAACATCTCCTTCGACCACTACTTCGCGACCTACCCCAAGGCGGCGAACACCGACGGGACCACGTTCCACCCGTCGGGGCACACCCCGCGCGGCATCGACAATCTGCGCACCGCGGGGCTGCTGAAGAAGAACCCCAACCAGTACCTGCCCAAGCGGCTCACCCCGCAGCAGGCGATGACCTGCGACCAGACCCACGACTACGGCCCCGAGCAGTACGCGTACGACGGCGGCAAGGCCGACAAGTTCGTCGAGAACACCGACTCCGGGAAGTGTTCCGGCAGCCTCTTCGGCGAGCCCGGCCTGGTCATGGACTACTACGACGGCAACACCGTCACCGCGCTGTGGAACTACGCCCAGCACTACGCGCTCAACGACCGGTCGTTCGGCACCACCTACGGCCCCTCCACCCCGGGCGCCATCAACCTCGTCTCCGGCCAGACCCACGGCGTCATCTCCACCGACCCCGCCTCCGGCACGGAGCACCCCCGGCAGACTGACAAGCCGGACCCGTACACCGTGGTCTCGCCCGACGCCAAGGGCGTCGGCACGCTGGTCAACGACCCGGACCCGGCCTACGACGACTGCTCGGGCCACGACCGCACCAGCAAGGACGCGCTCGGTGCGCTCCAGGGCCGCAACATCGGCGATCTGCTCAACTCCCGTCATGTCAGCTGGGGTTGGTTCCAGGGCGGCTTCCGACCGAGCACCCCGTGGGACGGCCAGCAGGGCCACTACGCGAAGTGCGGCGGCACCACCCACACCAACATCGGCGGCGCCCAGGTCGCCGACTACAGCCCGCACCACTCTCCGTTCCAGTACTACAAGTCGACGTCCAACCCGCACCACCTGGCGCCCAAGAGCGTGCAGGAGATCGGCCACGCCGGGCCGGCCAACCACAACTACGACCTGACCGACTTCGACGCCTCGCTCAAGGCGGGCATGCTCCCCGCGGTCAGCTTCGTCAAGGCACCGGCGTACCAGGACGGCCACGCGGGCTACTCCGACCCCACCGACGAGCAGCACTTCCTCGTCGGGCAGATCAACAAGATCCAGCGGTCGCCGCAGTGGAAGGACACCGCGATCGTGGTGGCCTACGACGACTCCGACGGCTGGTACGACCACGCCTACGCCAAGCCGCTCAACGGCTCGAAGGACTCCACCGTCGGCTCGAACCACAAGCCCACCGACGGCCCGGCCTGCCAGGCGGGACCGGCACCCGCGGGCGGCTACGCCGACCGCTGCGGCCCCGGCAGCCGCCAGCCGATGCTGGTGATCTCCCCGTACAGCAAGGTCAACGCCGTCGACCACACGCCGACCGAGCAGACCTCGGTACTGAAGTTCATCGAGGACAACTGGCACACCGGACGGCTCGGCGACGCCTCCTTCGACCAGCGGGCCGGCTCGCTGGCCGGGATGTTCGACTTCCGGCACCCGAACGGCAAGCAGGTCCTGCTGAACCAGGACGGTTCAGTCAAGTCGGTGGGCAAGATCCGGCCCGTCGCCCCCATGGCGGCGAGCATCGACCGCGGCGCCGCCGCACCGAACCTGAGCGAGACGGCGGACTCCGTGCCCACCCTCCCGATCGGTATCGCGGCGGGTGCCCTGGCGGTCGGCGCGACCGGCACCCTGCTGGCCGTCCGACGGCGCCGGACGCGGCACACGACCGCCTAGCCGGCGGCGCTCCCCGCACCACCCCGGCCGCCGCCGCGCCGAGCCTGCGCACGGCGCGGCGGCGGGACCCGATCTCCTTCTATGGTGGAAGCGGGACGTCAGGAGCAACGGCACCGGGCAGGTCCTGACAGGGCGTGCCCGGTGCCGGACCGGCCCGGGCCCCCACGGGCCGGTCGTCGGCAGGAAAGAGCCGCACATGGAGCCACAGGACCCGCTGCCGCCCGACGTGCAGCTGCGCCTGGACGCCGAGTGGGACCGCGTCACCCAGCAGCTCCACACGCTGGCCGAGGCCCACGAACGGTTGCAGGAGCTGCTGGCCGCCGTGCTGGCGATCAGCGGGGAGCTGGAGCTGCCCGTCGTGCTGCGCCGTATCGTCACCACCGCGATGGACCTGGTCGGCGCGCGCTACGGCGCCCTGGGCGTCCTGGACGAGGAGCACACGGGCCTGTCGGAATTCATCCCCGTCGGGATCACCGACCAGGAGCTGGCCGCCATGGCCGACGTCGGGCAGCCGCGGGGCCGGGGGCTGCTGGGGCATCTGATCCACCACCCCGAACCACTGCGGACCGAGAACATCCCCGACCACCCCCACGCCGCCGGGTTCCCCCCGGGGCATCCGCCGATGCGCACCCTGCTCGGGGTGGCCATCAGCGTGCGCGGGGAGATCTACGGGGACCTCTACCTGGCCGACCGGCTCGACGGGCGGCCCTTCGGCGCCGAGGACGAGGCCGTGGTCCTGGCCCTGGCCGGCGCCGCGGGCGTGGCCATCGACAAGGCCCGGCTCTTCGAGCAGGTCCGTGCCGGGGCCGAACAGTTCCAGCGGCTCCTGCTGCCCCACCTGCCCGACCTGCGGCCCTTCACCGCGGCGGCGATCTACCGGCCGGCCACCGCTCCCGGGCTCCTGGGCGGGGACTGGTACGACGCCGTCCTGCTGCCCGACAACGCCTGTGCGACGGTCGTCGGCGATGTCGTCGGCCACGATATGCACGCGGCGGCCGCCATGGCCCAGACCCGCAATATGCTGCGCGCCCTGCTGTACGACCGCTGTACTCCGCCCAGCTCCGTCCTCACCCAGCTCGACCGCACCCTGCACGCGATCACCGAAGACCCCGTCGCCACCGCCTGCCTGGCCCGGATCGAGCCCGGCGACGACGCCTGGACGCTGCGCTGGAGCAGCGCCGGTCACCTCCCCCCGCTGCTGATCTCCCCCGACGGCCGGACGGAGTATCTGCACGCCGAACCCGGCCTCCCGCTCGGCGTCGACGCCAGCCAGCCCCGCCCCGACCACGCCCGCCCCCTGCCCGCCGGCGCCACCGTGGTCTTCTTCACCGACGGGCTGGTGGAACACCCGCACTACTCCATCGACACCAGCCTGCGCCTCCTGGCGGACACCGCCGCCGCGCACGCCGGCCTCCCCCTGGACGCGCTGTGCCAGACCCTGGCCGACCATCACCCCGGCGACGGCCACGACGACATGGCCATCCTCGCCGTACGCACTCCGCCCCACGCATAGCCGCGGAAAATGTTGCCCGCGGGGGCGATGATTTCGGGGCGGCGCGGGAGTCTGTCTTGCGTACGCCTGGCCGGACGTCCGGCCGTACACCGGGGACGGCCCCGCTCCCGGTGCCCGCACCGTGCAAGAGGAGCAGCACCCATGCGCATCGTGATCAGTGAGTTCATGAGTCTGGACGGCGTCGTGCAGGCACCCGGCGGCCCCGAGGAGGACACCGACGGCGGTTTTGCGCACGGCGGGTGGTCGCATCCGTTCTTCGACCCGGAGGTGGTGGGCGGCGCCTTCGCCGAAGGGCTGTCCCGGGCCGAGGCGCTGCTGTTCGGGCGGCGCACCTGGCAGACGATGGCCGCGGCCTGGCCCGAGCGGGCGGGCGACCCGTTCGCCGACCAGATGAACGCCCTGCCGAAGTACGTCGTGTCCGACACGCTGACGGATGACGAGCTGACCTGGGAGAACAGCCGTCTCATCCCCGGCGACAAGGCCGTCGCCCGCATCCGGGAGCTGCGCGAGACCGCCGGCGGCGACCTGGCGGTCATGGGGAGCCCGACGCTGGTGCGCATGCTGCTGCGGGAGGGTCTGGTCGATGAGCTGCGGCTGATCCACATGCCGGTGCTGCTCGGCGGCGGGAAGACGATCTTCCCCGATGACGGGGAGCTGCGCACGTTCGAACTGGTCTCCTCGGTCACCAGCGGGACGGGAGCGCAGGTGTCCACCTATCGGCCGGCGGCCGGGGCGTAGGCGGGGCGACGGCTGCGCACGGCAGCGTCGCGCGGACCCACTTGCCGCCACCGGGGTTCCGGCCGCATGTCCAGGACTCGGCGAGCGCGGCGATGATCGCCATCCCGCGGCCGCAGTCCTCGTCACCGGCGGCGGTGCGCGGGACGGGCAGGACCGCGGATCCGTCGTGCACCTCGATGTGCAGCACGGCGGATGCGCGCGTCAGCCGGAGAGTGATCACGGCATCCGGCTCCGGCTCGCCGGCGGCGCCGTCGGGCGGCCGGGCTCCGTGCTGGATGGCGTTGGTGGCCAGTTCGCAGACGATCAGCACGGCCGCTTCGATGAGGTCGTCGCTCTCGTCCCACAGCCGCAGAGACGTGGCGGTAAAGGTCCGTGCCTGCCGGGCCGAGCGCAGGACTGCCGGCAAGGTGAGCGAGGCGGAAGCCACGTCGACATCACGGGGGATGGCGCATTCGGCCACAGCAGTCATTTCCTTAACCCTTCGAGCAAGCACGCGGGAGATCGACACGCTGCCGCTTACCGCGGCTTTGGATTGTGCTCAGGTGAGCGGGTACAGCTCATATATGCAATTACCTTCTATTAAAGATACGTATAGGGCGATGTCAACGGATTGCGGGGAATTCTGCGAAACCTGAGCGCATAGCGCTCAGACGAGCATTTTCACCGCGTTCGTCGTGTCTGCCGCGCCCGCCGGGAACGGCGTCATTTCACGGCGCCGAGGGAGAGGCCCTGGACGAGTTTGTCCTGCGCCGCGAATCCGGCGGCCAGGACGGGGAGCGAGATGACGGTGGCGGCGGCGCACACCTTGGCCAGGAACAGCCCCTGGCTGGTAACGAATCCGGTCAGGAACACCGGCGCGGTACCGGCCACGACGCCGGTCAACACCCGGGCGAACAGCAGCTCGTTCCAGCTGAAGATGAAGGAGATCAGGCCCGTGGCGGCGATCCCGGGGAGGGCGAGGGGCGCGACGATCCGCAGCAGGACGGTGGGCAGCCCCGCGCCGTCGATCGCGGCGGCCTCCATGATCTCCACCGGGATGTCGGCCAGAAAGGAGTGCATCATCCATACCGCGATCGGCAGATTCATCGAGGCGTAGAGGATGACCAGCAGCCAGATGTCGTCCAGCATCCCCGCCTTCTGGGCGATGAGGTAGACCGGAAGCAGCCCCGCCACCACCGGCAGCATTTTCGTGGACAGGAAGAAGAAAAGGACGTCGCGCCATCTGCGGACCGGTTTGACGGCCAGGGCGTAGGCGGCGGGTACGGCAAGGGTGAGGACCAGGAGCGTGGCGACCACCGATGCGGTCAGCGAATTGATGAGCGGCGGCCAGGGACTGGGACCGCCGCCGGCGCCGAAGAATTCGCGATAACCGTGCAGGGTGAGGGGAGCGCCGAGATCGGGCGGATTCGCCGCCGCATCCGTCTCCCGGTGAAAGGACGTCAGCACCATCCAGGCGACGGGAACGAAGAAGAACAGTCCGCACAGCCAGGCCGCAAGGCCCAGCAGGCTCCGGCGGCGCCGCCTGCCCGGCGGCACGGCGGCGGTTCTCCTCATCCTCCTCGCCGGACTCATGGGACTCGTGGGACTCATCGGACGGCCTCCCGGCGCAGCAGGGACGCGACGGTGCGCAGCGCGAACGTGGCCACGAGCAGGGAAGCCAGCAGCACGACGACGCCCTGCGCGGACGCCAGTCCGTAGTCATGCGCCTGGTAGAAGGTCTGGTAGATGGTGTACGGCAGGTTGGCGGTGCCGAGCCCGCCGGAGGTGAGGGTGAAGACCGCATCGAAGGTCTGGACGACGTAGATCGTCCCGAGCAGCGCGGCCAACTCCAGATAGCGCCGCAGATGCGGCAGCGTCAGATAGCGGAAGATGTCGAACGCCGAGGCGCCGTCGACCTGGGCGGCCTCGACGGTGTCGGTGGGCCGGCTCTGGAGTCCGGCCAGCAGGATCAGCATCATGAACGGCGTCCACTGCCAGATCAGCGCCACCTCGACCGCGGCGAGCGGGGTACGGGTCAGCCAGTCCGGCTGGGGCGGACTGTCGCTGCCGAACAGTCCCCACACCCAGGTCAGTACGCCGTTGATGAGCCCGTACGAGGCGTTGTACAGCGCATGCTTCCAGATCAGCGCGGAGGCGACGGGGACGATCAGGAACGGCGTGATCAGCAGGGTCCGGACGAGCGCACGGCCGCGGAATCCGCGGTCCAGCAGCAGCGCGAGCCCCAGTCCGAGCAACAGGCTCACCAGCACCACGGTCACCGTGAGCAGGACCGTGGTCGCCACCGAACTCCGTAGCGCGGGGTCGGTGAAGACGGCCCGGTAGTTGTCGAATCCGGCGAGGCCGCGGTTCTGCGGGGCCAGCGCGTTCCAGCGGAGGAAGGAGATCACCACCGTTGCCAGGAAGGGCAGTTGGGTGACGAGGATCAGGAAGAGCAGTGCGGGGAGGAGGGGCGCGCGGCGGGCCCGCGCCCTGGCCCGGTCCACGGCCGTCCGGCCGCGGGCGTGCGCGGCGCCGTCCGGGCCGGGCTCCGGTCTGTCAGCGGCCTGCGTAGGCACGGGCCACCTCCTGCGCCAGTCGCTGGCTCTTGGCGAGGGCCGCGCGCACGCTCTGCTTTCCGGCGATGGCCGAGCTGATCTCCTGGGAGACCTTGGTCCCCAGATCGGAGAATTCGGGGATGCCGACGAACTGGATACCGGGGGCCGGGCGCGGCTGGAGGCCGGGGGCGTCGGGCCGGGCGGTGGTGATGGCGCGTTCGGTCGCGGCGCCGAAGGCCCCGGATGCCTTGATGAACTGCGGGTCGCGGTAGAGCGAGGCGCGTTTGCCGCCGGGCACGCGGGACCAGCCCAGCTCCCGGCCCACCAGCCGCTCGTAGCCCTTGCCGGAGGCCCAGCGGATGAACTTCCAGGCGTCGTCCTGGTGCGTACTGGCCTTCTGCACGCCCCAGGCCCAGGTGTAGAGCCAGCCGGAGTTGCGGGTCTTCTCGACCGGGGCGGGTGCGTAGCCGATCTTCCCGGCGACGCGGGAATCCTTGCCCTCCAGGGAGCCGGCGCCGGCGGTCGCGTCGTACCACATGGCGACCTTGCCCTGCTGCATGTCGTTGAGGCATTCGGTGTAGCCGGCCTGCGGGGCGCCCGCCTCGCCGTGCTTGCGCACCAGATCGACGTAGAACCGGGTGGCCTCGGTGAACTGCGGGGCATCGACGCGGGCTCGCCAGTTCTTGGTGAACCAGGTGCCGCCGAAGGTGTTCACGACGGTGGTCAGCGGGGCGATCATCTGCCCCCAGCCGGGCTGGCCGCGCAGGCAGATCCCCCTCATACCCTTACGGAATCCGTCCAACTCGGCTGCCAGCACGGCGACTTGGTGCCAGGTGGGGTGGGCGGGCATGGTCAGCCCGGCGGCCTTGAGGAGGTCCTTGCGGTACATCAGGAACGACGACTCGCCGTAGAACGGCTCCGCGTAGATCTTCCCGTCCGCGGCGGTCAGCGACGTACGGACCGGGGCGAGGATGTCGCCCTGGTCGAAGGCCGGGTCCTTGGCCGCCCGCGCCCCCAGATTCGCCAGCCAGCCGTTACGGGCGTAGATCGGCGTCTCGTAGTTGCTGAGGCCGGCGACGTCGTACTGTCCGGCCTGGCTGGAGAGGTCCTGGCTCATCTTGTCGCGCAGATCGTCCTCCGGCAGCACGGTGAAGTGCACGGTGATGCCGGTCTCCTTGGTGAAGTGCTCGGCGGTGAGCTTCTCCAGATCCACCATCTGCGGGTTGTTGACCATCAGCACATTGATCGAGTGACGGCCGCTGTTGCCCACGTCACCGGCGCCGCGGTAGCAGCCGGTGGCGGACAGCGCCAGGGCCAGGGCGACCGAGACCGGCCACAGGGCGCGGCCCGTACGGCGGCGCCGGGGGGATCGCGCGCTCACGGCCGGCACCTCACAGCAGGCTCGCAGCCACCCCGGCGTCCGTGACGATGCCGTGGAAGAGGCCGGTTTTCACCGCCGCGGAGGCGGCGACCGCCCGTTCCACACCGTCGGCCAGGAGGATGACGTCGGGCACCTTGCGCAGCTCGTCGAAGCTGATGGCGATGACCCGTTCGGTGAGTTCGGGGACGACGACCCGGCCCTCCGCATCGAGCAGTTGGCCGACGACTTCGGCGCAGACGCCCCGGCGCCGGTAGTCCTCCCGTTCGGTGTCGCCGAGTGCGTCGTAGATGGTGGAGAGCCCGGGCCCCCAACCGCCGACGGTGACGACGGCCTTGGTCACCTGGCCGAAGCAGTTGATCGCATCGACCACGCCGGGCTGCGCGCGCAGCATCCGGGCCGCCTCGGCGTCGGGCAGCAGGAGCGGGGCGTAGATGGGGTGGACGACTCCTCGGGAAATGGTGGCGGCGCGGCGTACCGCTTCCACGGCGGTCCTGTTCACGGGGCGCAGCGGGGTCGCCCCGCACAGCTGGACGACCGTGCAGCGGGCGAGTGTGGTCAGCCCGAGCCCCAGGGCCTCGATCTCGGGGCCCCAGACGAGGCCGAGGACATCGTTCTCGGTGACGATCTCGGCGAGCAGGTCGGCGGCGACGGCGCCGAGGCGGCGGGTGGCCTGCACCGTGTCGTCCGGGACCTCCTGCTGCGAGTCGATGACGATCGAGTGCCGCAGGCCGAAGCGGGTGCGCAGGGCGTCGGAGAGGTCGGCGTCGAGTTCGGGCGGCAGCCTGATCTCCAGCCGTATCAGGCCGTCGCGCAGGGCGGTCTCCAGGGTGCGGGCCACTTTGAACCGGCTGATGCCGAACTCCTCGGCGATCTCCATCTTGGATTTGCCCTCGAGGTAGAACCGCCGGGCCATGGCGGCCGTCTGCACCAGGTATTCGGGGCCGGTGTGGTGGGTGCGCATATCAGCCCTGGCCTTTCCGGACGCTGTGCGCTACCGCTCGCATGAGCGGTAGCGCCTCATATGCACCTTTTCCCTATTAAAGCTCCCGGGAGGGCGCTGTCAACGTTCCGACCGGCTGCCGCTCGGCCCGAGGGGCGGCGGTGGGGGCGGCGACCGCTGCCGGTCGTGCCTCGGGCGTCTTCATGAGCAGGACCAGGACGGTGCTGAGCAGATGCAGGGCCGCGTAGATCCACATGACGCCCCCGATGCCGATCACGCCGGTGAAGACCGTGCCGAGGAGCGGGCCGAAGGCCATGCTGGCGCCGGCGCCCAGGGTGTACGCCGACATGATCTGGCCCTTGCGCTGGGGGTCCTGCGCGGTCATCAGGGGCGGCAGGGGGACGTAGCCGGCCATGCCGACGCCGAGTGCACCGGCGGCGAGGGCGACGAGCGGGTAGTCGTGGCCCGCGGCTTCGGGCACGTAGTAGAGGGCCAGGCAGGCGACCGCCGAGACCACGCCACCGAGCCAGGCGACGGTCTTGCGCCGGCTCCACCGGTCGCCGAGCGCCCCGAAGAGGACGACACAGGCGAGGTTGCTGACCATCATCACGATCAGCAGGGAGGCCCACTCCTGCGCGCTGAAGCCGATCCGGTCGATGAGGAAGAGCGGGATGAAGACCCACACGCCGAACTGCGAGGTGGTGTTGATGAGCCGGACCACCGCACCCATGCCGACGCGCGGCTCGGTGAACATGACGGTGAAACAGCCCAGGAAGGTGCGCGGCAGGCTGACGCGCTCCCGGCTCTTGGACAGGCCCTGGAATCCGGTGCGTTCGCGCAGGAGGAACAGGACGACCAGGGCGCCCGCGACGATCATCGCCAGGGACACCCACAGCGTGCGGTAGAAGCCGATCGTGGGCTTGAGGAGCGAGACCAGGACGGAGCCGATGACGGGATAGCCCATGGTGAAGCAGAACCAGAACCAGCCGAGCGCCTTGCCGAGCTGGCGTTCCGGGGCGCCCGCCATGATCCAGACCATGAATCCGTAGGCGAACAGGGGATAGCCGAATCCGCGCAGGCCGTAGGTGAGGAGGATCAGCCAGTACGCGTGCGTGGGGATGGCGACCGCGAGCAGCAGCGCATGGCAGACCGCCCAGCAGGCGGCGCCGGTCATCATCACCCGGCGCGGTCCCCACAGGTCGCAGAGGCCGCCGGCCAGGAAGGCGCCGATCGCGGCGGTGACTCCGTAGACCGTGAAGATGATGCCGACGCTCGCCTCCGCGAAGCCGAGGTCGGTCTTGAGGTACGTGGGCAGATAGCTGGTCTCCACGCCGTCGCCGATCATGAAGAGCAGGACGCCGAAGTAGCCCCAGATCAGGGCTCGGGGGATCCCGAGGACGGCGGGGCGGGGCAGCGACGGATCGCGCTCCTGGGATGTACGCAGCACGGCGGGGACCTTCCTGACGGGCCGGGCGTTCGCCCGAATGTGGCCATCAGACTGAACAACCTCACAGACAATTTCAAGAGCTTCACATAAAGTGTGTGATGTTCTAGGGTGAGCGCATGGCGGAAAACCGCCACCTAATCGAATGGGGGATGCCCACGATGAGAGCGAGCCGCGGCTCCGAGGCCGAGGTGGAGGAGCGCCGCCAGGCGGTGCTGCGCCATGTCGCCCAGGAAGGCGAGATCCGCATCGCCGAGCTCGCCGCGCGGATGCGGGTCAGCGTGATGACCATGCACCGCGACCTGGACAACCTTCACGAGCGCCAGCTGCTGCGCAAGGGCCGCGGGGTGGCCACCGCCTTCTCCAACGTCGCCATGGAGAGCGCGCTGCGCTTCCGCGAGAACTCCCATATGGAGCTGAAGACCGCCATCGCGGACGCGCTCGCCGAGGAGGTCTCCCCCGGCGACACGGTGCTGATCGACTGCGGCTCCACGCTCTTCCCGCTCGCCCGACGGCTCGCCACCGTCGACGGGATCCGGGTGATCACCAACTCGCTGCGCATCACCTACCTGCTGGCGGCCTCGCCGGCCGAGGTGACGCTGCTGGGCGACCGCTACTACGAGGACTTCGAGTCCTGCGCCGGGCCGCAGTCCCGCCGCCAGCTCCAGGACATCCGCGCCACCGTCGCCTTCGTCACCGCCACGTCGGTCCGCGAGGGCCGGCTCTACCACCCGGTGCGCGAGTACGCGGAGACCAAACAGGCGTATCTCCAGGCCGCGGACCGCGCCGTACTGGCCGTCGACCACAGCAAGTTCGGCCGTACCGCCACCTATCCGTACGGCGATGTGGGCGGCTACGACCTGCTGGTCACCGACGCCGACACCCCCGAGAGCGAACTGCGGCCCGTCCGCGACCTCGGCGTCGAGATCCGCACCGTCGAGGTGCGCACCGACGACTCCCCCGGCTGAGCCGGTCCCGGCCACCGCTGACCCGCCTCCCCCCTCCCCCGAAGAAAGGCCCCCCTCCATGCGCGCTGTCGTCATCCACACCCCCGGGCACTACGAGGTCACCACCGTCGACGACCCCACCCCGGGCCCCGGCGAGGTCATCGTCGCGCCCGCCGCGGTGGGCATCTGCGGCACCGATGTGCACATCGTCCAGGGGGAGTTCGCGCCCACCCCGTACCCGATCATTCCCGGCCACGAGTTCACCGGCGAGGTCGTCGCGCTGGGCGCCGGGGTCACCAACCTGCGCACCGGCGAGCAGGTCGCCGTCGACCCGTCGCTCTTCTGCGGCGCCTGCCATTACTGCGCGATCGGGCGCGGCAACCTGTGCGAGAAGTGGGGCGCGATCGGCGACACCGTGGACGGCGCGATGGCCGAGTACGTCAAGGTGCCGGCCGCCAACTGCTACCGGCTGCCCGAGAGCGTCGACGTCGCGCAGGGCACCCTGATCGAGCCGCTGTCGTGCGCGGTGCGCGGCTTCGACGTGCTGCCGCGCCGCCTCGGGGACCACTACCTCATCTACGGGGCGGGCACCATGGGCCTGATGATGCTTCAGCTCGCCAAGGCCGCCGGCGCGGCCTCCCTCTCCGTCGTCGACATCAACAAGGACCGGCTGGCGATCGCCCAGCAGCTGGGCGCGGACGCCACCGCGGCGAGTGCGGCGGATCTGAACCGGCCGCAGGGCTGGGAGACCGTCATCGACTGCACCGGCGTCATCCCCGTCATCGAGGACGGCCTGACCAGGGTGCGCCGCGGCGGCACGTTCCAGCAGTTCGGCGTCGCGCCGTCCGCCGCCAAGGCGTCCTTCTCGCCGTTCCACGTGTACAACGACGAGATCACCATCGTCGGGTCGATGGCCGTACTGCACAGCTTCGGGCGCGCCGTGGACCTGATGGCGAAGGGGGTCATCGACGCGGACACGATGCTCACGCACAGCTTCGGACTGGCGGACTTCGGCTCCGCCCTCCAGACGTTCAAGGACGGCTCCGGCCGCAAGATCCAGATCCGTCCGCAGAGCTGAACCCCCTTACTCCTTCGTCTCGTTGCACGGAAGCGACATCGACATGCCCACAGTTGCCGGGGTGGATTCCTCCACCCAGTCCTGCAAGGTCGTCGTCTGCGACGCCGACACCGGGGAAGTACTGCACCGGGGCCGCGCCACCCATCCCGAGGGCACCGAGGTCGCCCCCGAAGCCTGGTGGCGGGCGCTCCTCGAAGCGGGCAACGGCCTGCTGGAACACGTCGACGCCGTCGCGGTCGCGGGGCAGCAGCACGGCCTGGTCGCACTGGACGCGGCCGGATCGCCGGTGCGCGAGGCGCTGCTGTGGAACGACACCCGCTCGGCGCAGGCGGCGGCGGATCTGGTCGACGAACTCGGCGGACCGGAGAAGTGGGCCGAGGCGGTCGGCACCGTACCGGTGGCGGCCATCACCGTCGCCAAGCTGCGCTGGCTGGCCGAGCACGAGCCGCACCATGCGGACCGTACGGACCGGGTGCTGCTGCCGCACGACTGGCTGACCTGGCAGCTGTGCGGCGGCCCCGGTACGGGCGCGGAACCGGTCACCGACCGGGGCGACGCCTCGGGCACCGGCTACTGGTCCCCGGCCGAGGGCGCCTACCGCCGCGATCTGCTCGCCCTCGCCTTCGGCGGCCGCACCCCCGAACTGCCGCGGGTGCTCGGCCCCGCCGAGGCGGCCGGCCGCACCCCGTACGGAGCCCTGGTGGCGGCCGGGACCGGCGACAACATGGGCGCGGCCCTGGGGCTGGGCATCCAGCCGGGCGATGTCGTCATCTCGCTGGGCACCAGCGGTACCGCCTTCGCCCTCGCCGAGCATCCGGTGGGCGATCCCGCCGGCGCCGTCGCCGGGTTCGCCGACGCCACCGGCCGCTATCTGCCCCTGGTCTGCACCCTCAACGCCGCGCGGGTTCTCAGCTCCACCGCCCGCATGCTCGGCATCGCCCTCGACGACCTCGGCCCGCTCGCCCGCGCGGCCGACTCCGGCGCCGGCGGCCTGGTCCTGCTCCCCTACCTGGGCGGCGAGCGCACCCCCAATCTCCCGGAGGCCGCGGGCAGTCTGATGGGCATGCGCAAGGCGAACATGCACCCGCCGAACTTCGCCCGCGCGGCCGTCGAGGGCATGCTGTGCAATATGGCCGACGCCCTCGACCGGCTGCGGGCCCAGGACGTCGAGGCGCGCCGCGTGCTGATCATCGGCGGTGCGGCCAAGGCTCCCGTGGTCGGCGAGATCGCCGCCGAGATCTTCGGCACCCCGGTCACCGTCCCCGAACCCGAGGAGTACGTGGCCCTGGGCGCGGCCCGGCAGGCCGCCTGGGCCCTGGCGGGGACGCCCGAACCGCCGCACTGGCCGCTGGCCGCGGCCCGGCAGATCCCCGCACCGGCCGACGGCGCCGCCGGCCGCCGCATCCGGGAGGCGTATGCCCACGCCCGGTCGATGGTGTACGGCTGATCGGGGAGGCGGGCGTGCGGATCGGGGAGGCCGGCGTGCGCGCTCCGGTTGCGGGCGCGGCGGAGCTGTGCGTGCCGGCGCCGAGGCCGCGTCGGCCGCCTGCCGAACGGCCCGCTGCCCTCCGGGCCGTCCCACCCACCGCGCTGACTGCTTAGGCCACTTGGCCCCAAGAGGTAACCGCCATCACGTTGTTCCCGGTTTGCCGTGCTTCGATCTCGGTATGGAGGTACTCGCGTGATGATTTCCGCACATCGACAGCAGGACGCCGCGCAGGAGGGTACGCCCCGGCGGCGGCTCCTGACCGCGGCCGCGCTGGCCCCCGTGCTGGCCGCGGCGCCGGCCCCCGCCCGCGCCCTGTCCGTCCGGGAGCCCGAGGCGAGCAGCGCCGCGCCGGCCTCGCCGGTGCAGACGAGCCTGGCCGACTGGTCGGGCGTCGCCCAAGCCCTCGGCCGGCAGGGCGATATGAAGCAGAACATGATGTATCACACCGCCTTCCCGCGCTATGACCTGCGCGTGGTCTCCCGCGGCACCGTCGTCCAGCCCGGCCTCGCCCTGGGCACGAACGTGTCCTTCGTGCGGTACCCCGACGGCTCGCTGATGATGGGCGACATCGTGGTGTCCGAGTCCGAACTGCAAGGGTTCTCCGATGCCTTGCACGCGAACGAGATCTCCCAGACCGCCATCCACAAGCATCTGCTCTCCCAGAGCCCGGACATCTGGTGGATCCACATCCACGCGCACGGCGACGACCCGGACACCCTGGCCCGGGGGCTGCGCGCCTCGCTCGACCGCACCAACACGCCGTCGGAGCCCACCACGCCGCAGCAGCAGTCCATCGACCTGGACACGGCGGGGATCGATGCCGCGCTGGGCACCAAGGGCACCGTCGACCACGGGATCTACCGGAGCATCTTCATCCGCCGCGAGACCATCACCGACGGCACCTGGGCGCTGCCCCCTGGCCTGGGCTCGACCTCCGCGTTCAACTTCCAGCCGCTGGGCGGCGGCCGGGCGGCGATCAGCGGCGACTGCGCGATGGTCGCCGGCGAGGTCCAGAACGTCCTGGGCGCCCTCCGTCAGGCCGGGGCCCAGCTCGTCGAGCTGCACAACCACGGCCTGACGGACGAACCCCGGCTGTTCTTCACCCACTACTGGGCCGAGGGCGACGCCGTGACGCTCGCCCATGCCCTGCGTCCGGCGGTGGCCGCCACCAATGTGGTGGCGGCCGGCTGACAAGGGTCAGCGCAGGGGCAGCTCCAGCTCGGACGGGTCGGCCGCGGTCGAGCCGAACGAGACGGTGCTGCCCTTCGGCGTACTGCCGCCGTACAGCGGGTCCTTGGTGTCCAGGACCAGCGCCAGCCGGTGCCCGGCGGGCACGTCGTAGGCGGTGGTGAAGAGGGAGACATCGAGCGGGAACGCCTGCCCGGGCCGCTTGCCGGACCAGCTCTGCGGGGCGTGCGAGATCAGCTTGCCCACCCCGAGGGCGTTGACGTCGTAGAGGTAGGCGAAGGCCGTTCCCCGGGGCGCGGTGGCCGTGACCGTGGTGTGCAGGCGTGCGGCGCCGCGGATGGGGTGGGTGGCCGCGTAGGGGGCCGACTGCCATACGGCGGCGGAGCGCTGCGGCAGCAGCGGGAGGAAGACCAGGGGCGGCAGACCGGCGAGCTGGTCGAGCGTGCCGGACAGTTCGGCGATGCCGCCGTCCGCTCCGGAGTCCGTGCCGCCGTCGACGGGCTTGTGCCAGCCCGGCCGGGCCGTGGCGCCGAGTTGTCCGTCGCCGGGAGCGCCCGGGTCGCCCAGCCGCAGATGTTCGGTGCGGGAGCTGATGGCGCGCCAGGTGGGGTAGCGCTCGGTCGCGCCGTTGTGCCGGACCTGGAGCCGGACCGCCTGGGAGGCGTCGTCGCGGCCGCCGGAGTTCTTGAGGTGGCTGTCGAGGAAGCGCCGGGCGCTCGTCCAGGTGGCGTTGTGCAGGCCCAGCAGGCTGGTCATTTCCTGGGTGGCGTGGTCGCCGGGGCGCAGTTCGAGGCGCTTGGGGCCGGTCAGCCGCTGGTAGAAGGCGGTCATCTGGCTGGGGTTGAAGATGCTGTCGCCCCAGGCGTTGGCCAGGAAGACGGCGGTGCCATGGGCGTTGATCCGGTCCACGTAGCGGGCCGGGGAGCGGGTCTGCGCCCAGGCGACGACCTTGGGGAGATCGCGGTCGGCGAAGAGGTCGGCCAGCATGCGCGCGAATTCCGGGCTCTTACGGCCGGTGGGGGTCTCGATCGCGGTGAGCAGGGCGGCGGCCTGGAGGTGCCGGGTCTGGCCGCTGTAGAGCGAGTCGGCCAGGTCCGCCCAGCCGCTCAGGGAGGCGACCGCCTTGATCCGCGGGTCGAAGGCGGCGCCCATCAGCGTCAGTCCGCCGCCCAGGGAGAGGCCCACCATGCCGATGCGTCGGGGGTCGGCCGGCGTGTGGGCGAGCGACCAGTCGATGACCCTCGACACGTCCTTGACGTCCTTGGGCCCGGCGACATCGACCTGGCCCCCCGATTGCCAGAAGCCGCGCACGGTGTAGGTGACGGCGATATACCCCTCGGCGGCCAGCTGTTTGCCCTGGGCGACGTATTCCAGGTCGTTCTGGCCCCAGCTGGCGGGCTGGACGACCAGGGGGTAGCGGCCCTTGCGGTCGGCGCCGGGGGTGCCGGGAGCGGGGGTGAACACATGGGCCTTGAGGACGACGCCGTCCTTCATGCGGATGTCGACCCGGCGGAAGGACGGGGCGGTGTGCGCGGCCGAGGCGGTGGCGGCCGCGGGGCCGGGGTGGGAGGCCGCTGCCGCGGGGGTGGCAAGGAGGGCGCCGCAGAGGGCAAATGCCGTGAGTAATGCGGGAGTTGTCGCCCTGAGCCCCGACCGGCCGCGGTATCGGCCGGGGGTACGGGGGGATTGCGCCATCGATGCTCCATCGGAATCTGACCGCAGTGCCACCGTGGCACCCATCCGGTGCGGTGATCGGAAGCGTACGGGCGCGGCATCGCCCCTGGTGAGGCGATGATCAGCCAAAGATACTCGCGGGTAACGACAGCTGGCGGAAAGCAAGTGCCGTGGCCCGGCCACCAGTTCCCGGTGCGTGCGTATGGGTGAAGCCCGGGGCGAGGTGGGCGCGCCCCAGGCGGGAAAGCGCCGGTGCGTCCCCCTTATAGCTGTGTGATCGATCCTTTTGATGTGACGAGAGTGACGCTCGCCCGCTTAGGCGTACCGGATCCGGACGGGGGCGCGGCGGACTCAGTGCGGAGCCGCCCGCAGGCGTTCGCGGAAGGCCCGGACGCGTGGGTTCCGCTCGTAGGGGGCGAGTTCTCGGAGCAGTCGGGGGACGGTGCCGTGCACGGAACCCGCGGCGAGCTGCTCGTGGTGGCGCAGGACGTGATGGCACTGGTCGACGGCCGCCTCGACCTGGTGGGTGGCCAGCAGGGTGTGGGCGAGCCGGGCGTGCAGCAGGACACGGGCCTTGTGATGGTCGGCGGGCCGGGCGGCCAGCGAACCTTCCAGCTCGGCCGCGGCGCCCTGGTGGTCGCCCAGGCGTGAGAGCACCTCGGCGCGCTGGTAGCGCAGGGCGGTTTCCGGATAGCTGGTGAAGGGGCCCTCCGGTCCCGTCGCCCGCGCCAGGTGCCGTTCGGCGGCCAGCAGATCCCCGGAGGACGCCCGGCCCTGGCCCGCCCCGGCGCGGACGAGGGCGCGTCCCGCGTACACGAAGGCCCGCGTGGCATGCGGGACGGCACTGCCCGCGACATCGAGCGCCGCCTCGCCGAGGGCGACGGCCCGGTGGTGGTCGCCGAGCCGGTGGGTGTGCACGCTCAGACAGCGCAGCACGATCGCGTAACTGCCGCGGTCCCCGGCCGCATGGGCGAGTTCGAGGGCGAGGGTGTAGTAGTGCTCCGCGAGACCGGGGTGGCCGACTTCGGCGGCGCGGCCGGCCACCAGGAGGGTCAGCTGTGCGGCGCCGGTGAACAGGGCGCGGCGGACCGACGGGTGGGCCGGGGCGGTGAGCAGCGGCACCACGTCCTCGCAGAGATAGACCGTCAGCGCCGGCCGGCCATGGGCGCCGCCGTACCGCTCCCCCATCAGGGCGCCGCAGACGGCCGCGGTCTCCAGCCGTGTCGCATCGGCGGCGGTCGCCTGCCGCACGCCGTGGGTGACCGGCGGCAGGGGCGGCGGCCGGGTGTCCCAGTGGGTGAGGACGGCGGGCGCGGCGGGGGCGACCGCGCGGGCCAGGTGGGCGCGGCGGGCCGGGTCGGCGTCCGCGCGGCACAGGGCGGCGAGCCGCTGCACCGGGTCGTCGCCGCGCAAAAGCTGCGCCATCGCGTCCGCGGCGTCATCCGGTTCGGCCAGTCCGGTGTCCAGGGGGGTCAAGGTGCGGCCGAGGCGACGGCTCAGTGCCTGGCCGACCAGTTCACCGACCGGGGGGCGGGGGCGCGAGCCGTTGAGCCAGTGGGCCACCGAGGTCCGGTCGTAGCGCAGCCGGAGCCCGTGGGCGGTGCCCAGCGTGTTGACGGCGCGGGCGAGATCCGCGGCGGTCCAGTCGGCCTCGGCCAGCAGCGCGGTGAGAAGGGGGTTGGGGTCATGGCGGGGATTCATGACGGTGCGGCCTCGCTCCATGCTGCGGCTCGGTGGGCCTTTGCGGCGTTCAACACGTTCACGCTTTACGGCGCGACCGGGCGTTCCACCCTGGCTCGTTTCATGGTTCCGTGAAGGGGCGGCCGTTGGCTATGGCGCGGTCACCCGTAGGGAGGTTTTCCGGCCAGCCGCCGGTTATTCGCCGAGGAATTCCGCGGGCGCCGCGGACGCATTGCCGGCCGTGCGCTTTGCTTCACCATGGACAACAGCAGTCTCAGGCACGGCACATGGCAGCTCATGAACTCCTGCACCCTCCGGCCCTTGACGGACTTCCCCGGATCGCACCGTCCACCGGGAGCACCAGGTGCCGTCATCACGCCGTCGTAACGAGAATTTACGGGCCCTGCTGACGGAGGCCCAATGGACGCAGGCCGCGCTGGCCCGGTCGGTCAATGCGCTGGCCGCGGAAATCGGCCTGGATCTGCACTACGACCGTACGGGCGTGGCCCATTGGCTCAGCGGAACGCAGCCGGCGCCGCCCGTGCCGGACCTGATCGCGGAGTCGCTGACCCGGCGCCTGGGCCGGGCGGTCTCCCCGGGAGTCGCGGGGCTTCTCTCCCCGCCGTGCGCACCACCGTCCGGGCGGCCGGCCGAGGGCGGCTCCCCGGCCGAGACCGCGCTCACCGACGTCTGCGCCCTGGAGAGCGACCCCGCGCGCCGGACGGCCGCCCGGCTGGCGCCGTACCGGGAGGCGGAACTCGCGAAACTGGTGGCCGATCAGCACGAACGGAGTCCGCGGCTCCCGGTGTCGCACGACGGAGCGGACGACGGCGAGCTCGCCGTCGTCCGCTTCGCCGTCCGCTTCTATGCGGCGTCCTTCAATGCGCACGGCGGTGGCAGCGCGCGCTCGGCGCTCGCCGCCTACCTCGCCGACGACATCGCGCCGCGGCTGCGCGAACCGGACGGCGCCGCGGGGCACCGCGGCCTGCTGGTGGAGGCGTCCCGGCTCACCTTCCTGCTGGCCCGGATGTACCAGGACGCGTCCGTCCACGGCCTCGCCCAGCGTCATTTCACCACCGCGCTGCGACTCGCCGAGGAGTCCGGGGACCCCACCGCGCCCGCCGTCGTCCTGCGCGGCCTGAGCGCCCAGGGGCTCGCGCTGGGCCACCGGCGCATGGCCCTGGACGCCGCCGAGGCCGCGGTGGCCGCCGCCCGGGCTCCGGGCGCCGCGACCCGGGCGTTCCTGGCGTCCCAGCTCGCGGTGGCGCAGGCGGCCTGCGGGGTGCGCCGGGCGGCCGTCGCGTCGCTGGGCGTGGCCGAACGCGCCCTGGAGGCACAGGAGCGCGGCGCCGGGCCGGGCGGGCCGTTCGCCGCGTACTCGCGCGCCTCGCTCGCCTTCCAGAGCGCCGAAGTCCTGCGGCACACGGGCGATCCGACGGCCGCGCGGACCGAGCTGCACCGCTCGCTGGTACGGCGGTCGGACGACGATCACCGGGGGCTGGCCCTGAGTTATGCCCGGCACGCGGAAATCCTCGTCGGCCTCGGACATGTCGAGGAAGCCTGCGCGTCCTGGAATTCCTTTCTCGATCATTACGTCCATCTGCGGTCGGGCTCGGCGGATCTCGCCGCGGTCCGGCTGCGGAAGTCGCTGATCCCCTTTCGGCGCGTTCCGGCGGCGGCCGCGCTGCTGCATCGTACGGGCGCCATGACGCCATCGGCGCAGCGCGGCTGAGCGCATACGTCGCCGGTACTTTCACTCCTTTCAACAGCCCCTGGCACCGAAAGCCGGCCATCGGCGCGAGGGCCGCTGTTCAATCGGTGAGCGGATGTCAACAGGAAAGGAGGGGTGGCGAGATGCGCAATTCCTTCGTCGCATCCGAGAAGGATCACGATGCGTCGCCGCGCCGGATCGTCCATGTCTTTCCGGGGCAGGGCGACTTTGCCGTCAGCCCGCTCGTACGGGCGATCCGTACGCATGCCGCGGTGCGGAAATCCGTCGCCGAGGTATTCCGGGAAACGGAAGACGTGGGCCGCCAATTCGGCATCGCGCCCTTGGCCGGGGCGCTGCTGGGCGACTCCCCGCCCAGTGGCCGCGATCTGGCCGCCGCCCGGGTGGGCACGCCCCAACTCGCGCTGTTCTGCTCCTCGGTGGCGGTGCACCGCGCCCTGTCCGCGATCGGGCTGGCGCCCGATGTCGTGCTCGGGGTGAGTTTCGGGGAGATCGCCGCGCTCACCGCGGCGGGGGTGTTCGAGGTGGCGGAAGGGGCCCGTATCGCCTGTCTGCTGGCCCGTCAGCTGGTGGGCTGTGCGGGCGGGATGACGCTGGTGGGCGCGGCCGAGTGGCGTACCCGCGCCCTGCTGCGCGAGGCGAACGCCCCGGACCTGGCGGCGGCCTGCATCAACGATCCCGGTGAGACCCTGGTGAGCGGCCCGCTGGGGGCGCTGGCGGCCATGGAGGAACGGGCCCGGCGGCAGGGGATCGCGGTGTCCCGGTTGCGGCTTCCGTTCTCCACCCACCACCCCTCGCTCACCGGTCCCGCCGACGCGTTCGAGGCCTCGATCCGCCCCCTGACCGCCCGGCCCGCCCGGGTCCCCGTCTTCTCCGCCGTCCACGGGGGCCGCTACCGGCCCGGCGACGACGTCCACCGCGGGCTGGCGAACTGCCTGATCCGTCCCGTGCGGCTGCCCGAGGTGCTGCACCAAGTGGCCACCGGTGGCGGCGTGTTGATCCTCGAAGCGGGCACCGGCTGCGCGCTGACCCGCAATGTGCGGCACACCCTGCCGCCCGCCGCGGCCGGCGCCCATGCCCCGCTCGCCGACCCCCGCTTCCCCTGGCCGGACGCCCACGCCCCGGCCGCCCCGTCGCCCAACGGCCCCCTCTCCGCCCTCTGGAGCCGCCGCAATGACCACGCACCTGCCACCCCGCGGTGAACTGACCGAGATCGTGGGCGGCACCCGTTCCGACGCCCTGCGCAACCGCCTTCTGCTCACCCTGGCCGAGGACGCCCCCGCGGCCGCGGGCTGCGGGGAGGGTGCCCTGCGCGTGCACCGGCGGCTGCGCCGGATCGCCCAGAGCCTGCCGCCGGTGGCCGAGTTGTTCCGCGACCCGGAGCAGCTCGCGGTGCTCAGCGAATGCGTCGCCCTCACCGACCCTCCCCTGTACATGGCCGTCCTCTCCCACTACGCCCTGTGCCTGGGCTCCATCGTCACGCTGGCCGGGGACCCGGCCCGCCTCGGCCGGCAGGGGGAGGCGCTGGCGAGCGCACGCGCCAAGGGCGTCTTCCTGGTGACCGAGATCGGCGACGCCAGCAGCCATCTGGGGATCCGCACCACCGCCCGATTCGAGCCGGAATCAGGTGAGTTCGTCCTGCGCACACCCGATGCTCGGGCGGCGAAGTTCTCCGCCGTCGGCTCTCCCCGCACTCCGCAGACGGCCGTGGTCTGCGCCCGCGTGGTGACCGACGGGACGGACCGCGGGGTGTTCTCCTTCGTGGTGGACCTCAGCGACGAGAGCGGTCCGCTCCCCGGGGTGGAGATCTCGCGCAGCCTGGAGGTGCCGGCCCTTCCGCTGGACTATGCGCTGGTGCGCTTCCACGGCGTGCGACTGCGGCCCGAGCAGTGGCTGTGCGACGGGGCGCGGATCGCTGCGGACGGCGCCTTCCACGATCCCCTCGGCAGCCCGGACGCACGGCTGCAACGGACCCTGTGCGTGGGGCAGATCCTGTGGGCGACGCTGCCCTCGGCGATGGCCGCGATGGCGCGGGAGAGCTCCGTACAGGCGCTGCGCTTCTCGGCGCGCCGCCGGGCGCACGGCCGGCTGGCGCCGGGGGCGAAGGTGCTGGACTGCCGCACGCAGCAGCATGCGCTGCTGGGGTGTCTGGCGGAGTCGTTCGCTCTGACCTGTGCCGGACGGACGGCGCGGGAGATCTGGACCCGGTCGCGCACGACACCGGGCGGCGCTCCGGGGGCCCAGCGCACGAACGGGATGGCCTTCGCGCCGTGGACCGCCGTCGACCGTCCGCTGGCGGTGCTCAAGGCGCTCTCGGTGCGCGGGACGGCCCGGGTGGCCGCCGAATGCCAGCACCGGTGCGGGCTCGCCGGATTCCTGCACCCCAACATGCTGGGCGGCTACCACGGGTTCGCCCATGCCTTCGAGAGCGCGGGCGGCGACAGCCAGCTGATCCTGCTGGACGCCGGCCGGGCCCTCGCACAGGAGGCCGGCCGCGCCAACGGCACCGGCGCACCGCCGCCCGACGTGCCCGTCGACCACCCGGGCTGGTGGCTCGCGACCGCCCGCGCCCAGGAGACCCGGCTGACGGACGCGCTGCACCAGGCCCTGGGCCGCCGCACCCAGACGGGCGCGACGGGCCTGGAGCTGTGGAATCCGCTGCTGGACGCGGCGCGCGGGCTCGGGGAGGCGTACGGGAACCGACTCATGGCCGAGGCGGTGACCGGCGTTCTGGAGGCCGTCCACGATCCCGGGCTGCTGGCGGTCCTGCGTCCCCTGGCCGCGCTGTACGGGGCCGTCGAGGCGCGCCGCCTGTCCGGCCCCCTCCAGGCGACCGGTGTGCTCGATGCCGCGACGGTACGGACGCTGCCCGCGGTGCTGGACGCGCTGTGCGACCGCCTGCTGCCGCATCTGCCCCTGCTGGAGGACGCCATGGGCGCCCCGTCCGGCGCGGTGTCCGCTCCGCTGGGCGCCGACGACTACGCCGCGGCCCTGACCGCGTCCCTCAACTGACTACCGGAAAGGCCGTCATGAGCCACCATCCCCCGAACATGCCCCGGATCGGCGTGCTGGGCATGGGCACGTATCTGCCCGGCGGCATCCGCACCAACCATGACGTCGCGACCGCGGTGGGCGTCACGCCCGAGTGGATCACCGAACGCACCGGTGTGCACACCCGGCATGTGGCCGCGCCCGAAGAGGCCGCCTCCGATCTCGCGGCGGCCGCCGTACGGGCCGCGGTGGCCGCCGCGGGCATCGACATCGACCAGATCGACGTGCTGATCGCCGCCACCTCCACACCCGACGAGCTCGGCCCCTCGACCGCCTGCCGGATCCAGGCGCTGACCGGCGCCCGCCATGCCGTGGCGCTGGATGTCAGCGCGGCCTGCGCGGGCTGGCTGTTCGCGGCGCGGGTCGCCCACGACTGGCTGCGCGGGGAGCCGGGGGCGCGGTATGCGGCGGTCGTCGGCGTCGAGGCGTACTCCAAGTTCCTCGATCCCACGGACCGGGGCACCGCGGTGCTCTTCGCCGACGGCGCGGCCGCCGCGGTCCTGGGAACCGTCGCGGACGACGCCGGATTCGCCGACTTCCGGCTCGGCTCCGACGGCACCGGCGCCCATCACGTCCTCATCCCCGCCGGCGGCAGCCGCGCCCCCGCAAGCCCCGCCACGCTCGGCGGCCACCGCCACCGCATCCACATGGACGGCCGTGCGGTGCGCGATTTCATCGCCGAGATCTTCCCCCGGCTCGTCGACGAAACCCTGGTACGCAACCGGCTGCGGCTGACGGACCTCGACGCGGTCATCACCCATCAGCCCAACCCCGTTCTGCTGCGCAGCCTCGGCGACCGGATCGGCATCGCGCGCGAGCGGCTGGTCATCGTCGGGGACGAGGTCGGCAACATCGGCGCCGCGAGCGCCCCGTACGCGCTGGCGACCGCCGCGGCCCGCGGGCTGCTGCCCCGGGGCGGGCGGATTCTGCTGGCCGTCTTCGGGGCGGGCGTGACCTGGGGCAGCGCGCTGCTGACCTGGACCGGGGCGCCGGCCATCCGGATCGCGCCCACCCGCAGCGCACCGGCCCACGGCGCCCCGGCCCGCGCCCCGCACACCGTCCCTGCAACCACGAACACCCCTGTCATGCAAAGGAGTTCTTGATGACGACCCACACCTCGTTCCGGCTGGACGGCGCGCGCATCCTGGTGACCGGCGCCTCGCGCGGCATCGGCAAGGCCGTCGCCGTGGTGTTCGCCCGGGCCGGCGCCGATCTGGCGCTGTCCGCACGGAGTTCGGCCGCGCTGAAGGAGACCGCGGCGCTGACGGAGGAGGAAGGGCGCACCGTCGTGCTCGTCCCGGGCGATCTGGCCGAGCCGGGCGCCGCGGAGTCGGTGGTGGACAAGGCCGCGGACGCGCTCGGCGGACTGGACGGGATGGTCCACAACGCGGGCATGCTCCCGTCCCACCCGGACGGCAGCCCCGTCCTGGATCCCTTCCAGGACTCCGCGCAGGAGGACTGGAACCAGGTGCTGTCGGTCAACCTCAACGCCACCGCGGCGCTGTGCCGACGGGCGCACCGTCACCTGGCCGCCTCGCCCCGGGCCAGCGTGGTGCTGATGTCCTCGACGGCCGGTGTGATCGGCACGCCGAGGATGGAGGCGTATGCGGCGTCCAAGGCGGCGCAGATCTCGCTGGTCCGCAGCCTCGCGGTGGGCTGGGCGCGCGAGGGCATCCGGGTCAATGCGCTGTGCCCGGGCTGGACCCGTACGGACATGACCGCCTTCGCCGCTTCCACGGAGCCGCTGTCCGACTGGCTGATGGCCCATGTGCCGCTGGGCCGTTGGGCGGAGCCGGACGAAGTCGCCTGCGCCGCGCTGTACCTGGCCTGCCCCGCCGCGTCCTATCTGACCGGCCAGGCGCTGGTGCTCGACGGCGGCACCTCAGTGCCCGACAGCGGACTCGCCGGGATCCCGAAACCGCCCTCCCCCTTCGCCGCCTGACACCCCTCCCGAGAGGCCGGGCCGACCATGACCACCGTGACCCCCACCGCCGTGATCCGCGGTATCGGCAGCTGTCTGCCGCCCCGGGTGCTGTCCAACGAGGACGTCAAACGCCGCGGGGTGCTGGACACCACCGACGAATGGATCCGCACCCGCACCGGCATCACCAGCCGCCGGGCGGCCGAGGAGCACACCAGCACCGGAGACCTGGCGGTGGCCGCGGGCCGCGCCGCGCAGGAGTCCGCACACGCCCGCGCGGACCTGGTCCTGCTCGCGACGACGACCCCGGACCGCCGCTGCCCGGCGACCGCACCCGAGGTCGCGTACCGGCTGGGGCTGGGGGCGGTGCCCGCGTTCGATCTGTCGGCGGTGTGCTCGGGCTTCGTCTACGGCGTCACCGTGGCCACCGCCCTGGTCCGTACCGGGGTGTGCGCCCGGCCCCTGGTGATCGGCGCCGAGACGTATTCGCGCATCATCGATCCGCTCGACCGGGACACCGCGGTGATCTTCGGTGACGGCGCGGGGGCGGTGGTGCTGGAGGCCGGGGACCGCGCCGAGCCGGGGGCGATCGCCGCCGTCGACTGGGGGTCCGACGGTTCGGGCAGCGATCTGATCGCCATCGCCGCCGGCGGCTCGCGCCGGCCCGACACCTCGCCCCGACTGTGCCGCGAGGACCGGTACTTCCGGATGAGCGGCCGCGCGGTGTACGGACACGCCGTGCGCCGGATGACCGGTTCCTCGCTCGCCGTGCTGGCCAGGGCCGGCTGGCGGCCCGGCACGGTCGGGGCGTTCATCGGCCACCAGGCCAACAAGCGCATCCTCGACTCGGTCGCCGACCGTGTGGGCATCGCCCCCCGCTTCCGCTACGGCAACATCCGCGACGTCGGCAACACCGCCGCCGCCTCCATCCCGCTGGCACTGGCCGACACGGCGGCACGCCATCACGTCCAGCCCGGCACCCGCACGCTGCTCACCGCGTTCGGCGGCGGCCTCACCTGGGGGTCGGTCGCGCTCGGCTGGCCGGCCGCCCGCCCCCGCTCGTACGCACCCGAGCCGCCTGACGCCCGTTCCACCACCCATCCGACACCTAAGGGGAAGCCACCATGGAATCTGTCTACGACCACCTCGTGACCGTGCTCCGGGACAAGTTCGAGGCCGACGCCGAGGAGATCCGTCCCGAGGCGACCCTCGCCTCCCTGGAACTGGACTCCCTGGCCGTCGTCGAGCTCTACGTCACACTTCAGGATCACTGGGGCGTCCCGCTCGAAGAGGACGAAGCGGCCGCCGAGATGGCCCTGCACAAGCTGGCGCAGACCGTCGCGGCACAGCTGTCCGCGGCGGGCGCGACGACCGACCCGGGAGACCCGCGGTGATCCGTCGCGGCCGCGATCCGGACATCGCCGTCACCGGCATCGGGCTGGTCACCCCGGCCGGTGTCGGTACGGCACGGACCTGGGCGGGTGTCTGCGCCGGCCGGGGCACCGCGGCCGAGGACCCGGCGCTGGCCGGGCTTCCGGTCTCCTTCTCCTGCCGGGTGCCCGGCTTCGATCCCCGCACGCATGTGCCGGGTCCGCGGCCGTGGCGCTATGACCGGTTCACCCAGTTCGCGCTGGCCGCCGCCCGCGAGGCCGTCGCCGACGCCGGGCTGGACCCGGCCTCGTGGGACGGCGCCCGGGTCGCGGTCGTCCTGGGCTCGGCGGCCGGCGGGGTGGACACCTACGAGAGCCAGTTCCGCAAGCTGCTGGGCGCCGGGTCCCGGGCGGTCTCGCCGCTGACCCTGCCCGCCTTCCTGCCGAACATGGCCGCCGGGCAGCTGGCCATCGCCCTGCGGGCCCTGGGCCCGGCGCTGCACACCGCCACGGCCTGTGCGTCGGGCGCGTCCGCGGTGGCCACGGCGGCGCTGCTGCTGCGCGCCGACGACTGCGACCTCGCCGTCGCCGGCGGCACCGACGCCATGGTCACCCCGCTGTGCGCCACCGCGTTCGCGCGGATGGGCGCGCTGTCCCGGCACCCCGGTCCCCCCGCGACCGCCTCGCGGCCCTTCGACGCGGCCCGGGACGGCTTCGTGCTGGCCGAGGGGGCGGGCGTCCTGGTCCTGGAGCGCGGCGCCGACGCGGCAGCCCGGCGCGCACCGGTCCACGCCCGCCTCGCCGGATACGGCAGCTCCGCCGACGCCCACCACCCCGTGGCCCCCGACCCCGACGGCCGGGGCCTGCGCCGGGCCACGGAGCAGGCCCTGCGGACGGCCGGCGCCGCTCCGGCGGAGGTGGACCATGTCAACGCCCACGGGACCGGCACTCCGCTCAACGACCGGGCCGAGGCCGCCGCGCTGGCGCGGATGTTCGGCGCCGCTCCCCCGTCGGTGACCGCCGCCAAGGGCGTCCTGGGCCACACGATGGGAGCGGCCGGGGCCGTCGAGGCCGCCCTGACCGCGCTGACCGTCGAGCACCGCCTCGTCCCGCCCATCGCCAACTTCCGCAGCGCCGAACCGGACACCGGACCGGTGGACCTGGTCACCGACCGGCCCCGTCCGCAGACCGTCCGCCTCGCCCTGAGCAACTCCCTCGGCTTCGGCGGCCACAACACCGTGCTGGTCTTCCGGCCGGGCGGCTAGGGCATACCGATGGGTAGGGACCGACCAAGATCACAAACCCCGCCCCCGCGTCCAGCGTCACATGACGGGATTCATCGGGGCATGCCAGGAATGCGCGAGCCATCGACAAGGAATCTTCACGAAAGCGCCACAGGCTCGCCGTTCCGTGACCAGGGGGCCTCGTTACCGTTACTGCTCGCTCGCTCCCGCGTACCCATTGTGGATCAAGGTATTCGGCGTCCCTGGCGGCGCAGTCAGCACAGAAAGCTCGCAGATGGACTACTGCTCGTCGTGTCGCCGGAATCTCAACGGGGCGCTCGTGTGCCCGGGATGCGGTGATTACGCTCCGGACATAGCCCCGACCCGCCGCCGACCCGACGCGGAGGCCGCCGGCGACAACTGGGACGCCTGGCCGGCGGAGTCCGCGCCCGAGTGGACGCGCCCCGAGGCGACGGCGCCCATACCGGCGATATCGGAGGCAGCGGACGCCGCGGCATCCGAAGGCGCCGCCGTCCCCGCCGCCACCGGGCAGGGCCGGGCGGCACGCCGCCGTCAGCTGGCCCGGTGGAAGAAGTACCGGCGCCGGGCCGCGGCCGCGACGGCCTTCGCCCTGATCGGCGGCGGTTTGTCGACCATGCTGATGCAGCATCGGCCCACCACCGGCCATGCGCAGGCGGCCGGGACGCCCGAGCCGGCGACGGGGGTGGGGTCCGCGCCCGGGAATTCGGCCACCGCGCCCGAGGAGCAGCCCGACGACCGGGCCTCCCGGCACCCCGGCGCCCGGCCGACCCTGACGGCCGGCCGAGCCCAGCACCACACCACCACGCCGACCGCCACCACGCCGCTCCAGCCGCACGCCGCCGCCACGGCCCACCCCGTCGCGTCCCCGAGCGCGCCGTCGCACACCGCAGCGGCTCCCGCGGCGCACACCGACCACGCGGCCGTCTCGTCATCCCACAAGACGCCCCAGGCATCGTCCGGCGGCTCGGGCGCTTCCGGCGGCTCCGCCGCGGGCAACGCCCCGACGCAGGCCCCGGCGACGACCTCGCCGGGCACCTCGACCTCACCGTCGTCCCCGTCGACCGATCCGAACTCGCCCACACATCTGTGCGTCCTGGGACTTGTCTGCGTGAACTGAGGCCCTGCTGGGAGTGAGGCTCCGCGCGCTGAGGCCCGGGTGGTGACCCCCAGCCGGGCGCGCGGCCTCTCCCCCGGTCGGCCGTACGGATTGTTGCGCCGGGCACGAGCGGGGTAAACGCTTGCCGTGACGTGCCGGGGGCCGCAGTGCCGACGATGACGGGCGAACAGGCCCGCGAGCGCTTCGCCCGGGCCCGGATCGCCCGCCTCGCCACCACCGACGCCGCCGGCCGCCCGCATCTGGTCCCCGCGGTGTTCGCCCTCACGGCGGACACCGTCGTCTTCGCCGTCGACCACAAGCCGAAACAGTCGGCCCACCTGAAGCGGCTGGCCAATATCCGCGCCCACCCCGAGGTCTGCCTGCTCATCGACGGCTACGACGAAGACTGGGACCTCCTCTGGTGGGCCCGCGCGGACGGCACCGCCACCATCCTGCCCCCGGCCTCCGCCTCGGCGGCATCCGCGCGCTACGTCCACCTGCTCACGGCCAAGTACCGCCACCAGTACGCCGACCGCCCACCGGAAGGGCCCGTGGTGGCCATCGCGGTGACCCGGTGGTCGGGCTGGCGGGCCACCTGAAGTCCGGCCGTCAGACCGCGGTCACTCACCTCACGCGGTCACTCGAACCGCTCGGTGTCGCCCGCCCCGCGGCGGACGATCTCGACCGCACCGCCGGAGAAATCGATGACCGTCGTCGGCTCGGTGCCGCAGTCCCCCGAGTCGACCACGGCGTCGATGACATGGTCGAGCCGCTCCTTGATCTCCCAGCCCTGGGTCATCGGCTCGGCCTCGTCGGGGAGGAGCAGGGTGCTGGAGAGCAGCGGCTCACCGAGCTCGGCGAGCAGGGCCTGGGCGACGACGTGGTCGGGGATGCGGACACCGACCGTCTTCTTCCTGGGGTGCAGCAGCTGGCGCGGTACGTCCTTCGTCGCGGGGAGGATGAAGGTGTAGCGGCCGGGGGTCGCCGCCTTGATGGCGCGGAACACATCGTTGTCGATGTGCACGAACTGCCCGAGCTGCGCGAAGTTCTGGCACACGAGGGTGAAGTGGTGACGGTCGTCGAGCTTGCGGATCGACCGGATCCGGTCGATGCCGTCGCGACTGCCCAGCTGGCACCCCAGGGCGAAACAGGAGTCCGTCGGATAGGCCACGAGCGCACCGGACCGGATGCTGTCGGCCACCGTGCCGATGGTGCGCCGCTGCGGGTTCTCCGGGTGTACGTCGAAATACTTCGCCATCCGCCGAGTCTAGGCGATCAGGGCTCTGGCGCCCGGCGGCGTCCCCGTCCGGTCGTGGAGGCCGGACGGGGACGCCTACGGGAGGGCCGGTGGGTCAGCTCTTGCAGGTGTCGAGCATCGAGCCGAGGGCCTTCTTCTCGGCGTCGGTGGTGGTGAGCTTCCAGACGGACTTCACATGGGTGTAGTCCTCGGCGTAGGTGCACCAGAAGCTCTTGTTGGTGGGCTTCCAGTCGGCCGGGCCGCTGTCGCTCTTGGAGCTGTTGGAGGACTCGGAGGCGATCAGGAGCTGGGGGTCCTTGAGGTCGTTGCCGAAGTTCTTGCGCTGGTCGGCGGTCCACTTGCTGGCACCGGACCGCCAGGCTTCGGCGAGCGGCACCATGTGGTCGATGGTGGCCTGGGCGACCTCGGTGACGGTGGTGTCGTCGTAGGCGGAGTACCACTTTCCGCTGGTCGGCTGACAGGACTTGGAGCCGTCGGAGACGTCCTTGCCGTCGCGGGCGAGGACGTCCTGACGGGTGGTGCAGCCGTCGGGCTGCTTGGCCCATATATCGAACTTGTCGCGGGCGTAGCCGTCCATCGAGCCCGGCGTGGCGACGGTCAGGCCGGAAAGTTCGGCGCGGGCCGTCGCCTCCGAGGGCGGGGCGGGCGGGTCGGCAAGGGCGGGGGCGGGGATGGCGGTCGCCACACCGACGGCGGCGAGCGCGGTCAGGGACAGACCGAGGACAGCACGGCGCATGGAGGTCTCCAAAGAGTGTGGGGGGAGAGACACTTCAGGAAACCGCAGTGTCCATGTCATGCGCTACGCGCGTTGACCGACCTTCACAACTTCATTACCTGCCCGTTGAACGACGCACCCGCCGGCAGGACGTGCTCCCCCGTCTTGTCCGTGGTCAGGCACAGGGAGCAGACCATCGCGTCATGCGCCTGACAGGCCGCCAGGTCCGGCCGTTCGAAGGGCTGCTGGCAGACATGGCAGGCGTAGGTGGCGGCGCTGGGGTTGCCGTCCGGGTCGAGGAGCGGTTCGGCCAGGCCGTCGTCGGTGCGGCGCAGGTAGTAGCGGCCCTTGGTCACCACCGCCATGAGCGGGGTGAGGACGAAGGCGATCAGAGCGGCGGCGACCGGCGAGTAGGGCTGGAGCGCATCGCCGAACGCGTGGAAGTACAGGGCGATCGAGAGGCCGGAGGCAGCGACGAACGACACCACGCCCACGGGGTTGACGGCATGGAGCATGCCCCGGCGGAACTCGGGCGCCTGCGGGGAGAGTCGGAGCAGGTACTTGTTGACGACGATGTCGGTGGCGACGGTGACGACCCAGGCGATGGCGCAGTTGGAGTAGAACCCGAGGAGGGAGTTGAGGACGCGGAACATGTCCGTCTCCATCAGCGCCAGCGCAAAGGCCAGGTTGAGCAGGACGAAGGCCATCCGGCCGGGGTAGTGCCGGGTGAGGCGGGTGACGGAGTTGGTCCACGCCAGCGACCCCGAGTAGGCGTTGGTCACATTGATCTTGATCTGGCTGATCACGACCAGGACCACCGCCAGCGGAACCACCAGCCAGGAGGGCAGCATCGCGGAAAACGCCCCGCGGAACTGCTGGATGGGCTCGGTGGCCGCGGCGGGCCCCACCTCGGCGAGGATGTATACCGCCAGGAACACCCCGATGGCCTGCTTCAGCGCACCGAGCACCACCCAGCCGGGACCGGCCATGACCACGGCGGTCCACCAACTGCGGCGGTTTTCCGGGGTCTTGGGCGGCATGAAGCGCAGATAGTCGATCTGCTCGCCGATCTGCGCGATCAGCGACAGGCATACGCCCGCACCCAGCAGCACCGAGGCGGTGTTGAGACCGCCACCGCCGCCACCGCCGCCGTCGCTCCCGGCGTACGACAGGAAACGGGTGACCGTGCCGGGGTCGGTGGAGACCAGATACACCAGCGGGCCCACCATCAGCAGCAGCCAGATCGGCGTGGTCCACACCTGGAGCTTGCTGAGGGCCTTCATCCCGTAGATCACCAGGGGAATCACCATCAGGGTGGCGACCAGATATCCCAGCCACAGCGGCAGCCCGGGCCACAGGCTCAGGCCCTGCGCCATGATCGAGCCCTCCAGCGCGAAGAAGATGAAGGTGAAGCTGGCGAAGATGACGCTGGTCAGGACCGAGCCGTAGTAACCGAAGCCGGAACCGCGGGTGATCAGGTCCAGATCGATGTTGTAGCGGGCGCCGTAGTAGGCGAGGGGAAAGCCGGTGAGGAAGATGACCGCCGCCGCGACGGCGATCGCGGCGAGGGCGTTCCCGGTGCCGTGGGTGAGGCCGATGCCGGCCCCGATGGAGAAGTCGGCCATGTAGGCGATGCCGCCGAGTGCGGTGGTCGCCACCACCATCGGGGTCCAGCGCCGGTAACTGCGGGGCGCGAAGCGGAGGGTGTAGTCCTCCAGGGTCTCCTTGGCGGCGGTCCGCCCGGCGCCGGACGGTTCCTCGGGCGCGGCTCCGGGACGGACGTCCTCAGCCGTCGCTCGGACGTCCGTTGCCGGTCGTGGGTGCGCACTCATGCCACGCCTCCTGGGGTGCTCGGGAACTCTGCGTTTCCCCGCATGGCGCCATCGGCAGGAGGGGAGGAACGGAAACGCTAGGCACGGCGTATTTCACGGCCCCGCTTCTGTGATGTCCGGGAGATTTCCGGGAGTTCACCGCCCCCGCCGAGGCCGCGCGGGAGCCATCGTGCCCCCTCCCGTCCCCCGTCCGGGCTGCGGTACCGCGACCGCGATGATGGCCACGTCGTCGTCCAGGTTTCCCCCGGCATACCGCAGCAGGTCGTCGTGGAGATGCCGGACGAGGGACGCCGGGTCGGTCTCGTTCCATGAGGCGACGCGTTCGAGCAGCGGGTAGAAGGCGCGCTCGCGGTTGCGGGCCTCGATCACGCCGTCGGTGTAGAGGAGCAGGAGATCGCCGGGCTCGAAGCCGAACGTCGTGACGTCGTACTCGCTCTCGTCCGCGGGGCTCAGACCCAGCGGCAGCGCGGGATCGGGGACCTCCAGTGCCTGCACCTTGTCGTCGTGGAGCAGCAGGGGCGGCGGGTGGCCGCAGTTCACCATGGTGAGGAAGGGCTCGTCGTGGTGGACGTCCATCACCAGCGCGGTGACGAAGGACTCCTCCGATGCGGGGTTGCCGTCCCCGAGGTGGGCGTTGTTCCAGTACACGGAGTTCCCCAGGTGCGCCACGATGCCGGGCAGCGACAGATGGCGGTACGCGGACCCCCGGAAGGCCCCGATCAGCACCGCGGCCTCTTCGATCGCGGACAGCCCCTTGCCGCGGACGTCGCCGACGACCAGGCGGGTCGCGCCGGGGAACGGCACCGCGGCATACAGATCGCCGCCGATCTGGGCCTCGGCCTCGGCGGCGATGTAGGAGAAGGCGATCCGCAGCGGGCCGATCCGCTCGGGAAGCGGCCGCAGCAGGACCTGCTGTGCCGCGACGGCCACCGACTGCACCTGGGTCAGCCGCCGTTGGTGCCGGTCGCGGACGTAGCGGAAGAGCGTCACCAGGACGGAGATCACCAGGAGGGCGGCGATCTGGGCCACGTGGTTGGGAGTCGTCAGCCCGCCGTGCAGCACGGCGATGACGATCTGGGCCACCACGGCCAGGGCCCCGATGGCGCCGGTGAGGGCCGGGCCGGCGAAGGAGGCGGTGATGGCGGGGGCCGCGATGAGCAGAGGGCCCAGGTGGATGGTCGGCGGGGTGTTGATGTCGATGACCGTGACCAGCACGATGATCGCCAACGGCACCGCCAGCCACCCAGGGCTCGGCCGCCGGGCGCCGTCGAGGCGGACGAGCCCACGCCGCACGCTCATACCTCCTGCCTACACCCCCGACGCCCGCCGCGCCGCGCGAGCCCGGCCGCGCACGCCAAGAGATTGAACGCGTAACGACCGAGGGGCGCGTCACGGCCGGTGAACCACATGACGCCCGAAGCCCCCTCCGCTTCCCCCTGGCCGCCCGCCGCAACCGCCCTGGACCGCGGACGGCATACTTCCCGTCGGCGCGACGCGATCATTCCGCACATGAGGAGCAGTCATGGCCGATCAGCCCACCACCGGGAAGACGACCTTCCGGACCGTCTTCGATGTGGGCCCCGACGCCCTGGAGCAGGCGCAGGGCATAGCCGACACGTTCCAGCACGCGATCGCACCGGCGACCGTGAACTTCGACTTCGGGGAGATCAGCCGGGTGGCGAGCGGCATCCCGGACAGCTCGACGGTCAAGATCGTCCGCGGCTGGGGCCTCCAGGAGACCGCGCCCGTCGGCGTCATGGTGCTCTCCCTGCGCGAGGCCGTCCGCCAGGCGCTGACGCACCCCTTCGCCAACCCCGTCTTCTGGGAGAAGGCGGAGGCCGCGCTCACCGACGCCTTCCTCGGCCTCGACGGGCAGGAGGGCACCCACCTCTCGTTCTACGGAGACGATCCCGACAGCACGAGCTACTACTACAACCTCCTGTTCGCGCTCCAGGACGAGGAGACCGAGGGCTTCGTCCACGCCCTCGCCTTCTGCATCGATGTCACCGTCGCCCTCCCCGCGGCACAGGCTCACGCGCTGACCCTCGACGACGTCGCCCCGTACGCGATCCGGCTGAACGCGCTCGCCGTACGGCAGGGACGGACGGGTCCGGTGGCGGCCTGACCGTCGGCGGCGGGCCGGGGCGTGACGCGGCGTCCGCACACCCCGGCCCGCCGCCGTCGCAGCGCCGCTACCCGCCGTCCGCGGGGGCGAGGGCGAGGATGGCCACATCGTCGTGGACGGCGCGGGTGTGGTGCGGAAGGTCCGTGTTGAGGAAGTCGATGACGTCGGACGGGCAGGGGGCGGGGCCGTCGGCGAAGCGGGCGCGGAGCCGGTCCAGGAGCGGGTAGAAGGCGCCGGTGTGGTCCCGGGCCTCGACCAGACCGTCGGTGCAGAGCAGGAGGACGTCACCGGGGCCGACGGGGTGGCGGTAGGCGACGGGCCGCTCGCCGCACAGGCGGCTCAGGCCGAGGGGCAGGGCGGGCGGCCCGGCCAGGGCCCGCACCTCGCCCCGGGAGATCAGGACGGGTTCGACATGCCCGTGGTTGACGATCGTCACCTGCCGGGCCTCGGCGTCGTATTCGACCAGGGCGGCGGTGACGAACAGCTCGTCGTCGCGGACGTCTTCGGCTTCGCGGAGCACACTGCGCTCCATCCGCAGCGCCACGGCCCGCAGGTCCCCCTGGTCGTGGACGGCCTCGCGGAAGGCGCCGAGGATCCCGGCGACGGTGCGGACGGCCTTGAGCCCCTTGCCACGGACATCGCCGATGATGGCGCGCTCACCGGACTCGGTGGCCCGGATGTCGTAGAGGTCGCCGCCCACCATGGTGCCGACCTCGCCGGACCGGTAGAGACCGGCCGCAAGCACCCGCCCCACCTGGTGCGGCACCGGGCGGAGCAGCGTGCGCATCAGGGCCTCGGCCACCGAGTGGGCGCGCACCAGGTGCCGTTCCTGGCGCTGGCGGTGGGCGGCCAGTGCCACACCGAGGATGCCGACCAGGGTGGTGGCGATGTACGCGGCGATGTGGTGGCCTTCCCACAGCTGGTGGATGTTGCGGCCGGTGCAGCAGGGGGTGCCGGCGATGACACCCTCCAGGACGACGGCGCCGACCGTGACGGCGGCGACGCTCACCGGGCCGAGGGTGAAGGCGGCGGTCACCGGCAGGGCGATCAGCATGAAGCTGACCGGCCACGGGGTGGGCGTCAGCGGTTCGAGCAGCAGGACCGCCGCGACGAACGCGGCCGGCAGCCAGCGCATCCACGCGGGCGGCCGGATCACCTCGAAGCCGTTGTGGTCCAGCAGCACCACGCGCCCGCCGGCGGGCCGGCCGTGGTCGGGGCGTCTCATGGCGCCCCCGGGGCGGTCGACGGCTCCCCGGGCGTCGCAGCATCGGGACACGCCAAAGCCTTCACCACGACCACAGCCTGACCGAGCCGCCGCGCCCCGCCCGGTGATTACGCCGTCGGCGGCATGTCCTGCGGGGGCCGACGGTGTCGGGGCTCAAGGGGGCGGCCGGTCTCCGCCCGGCGCGCGGGTCACCGAACGGCCCGTGGCCGCAACGGCGCGGGCGAAGCGGGCGGCGTCGAGGACGGCCGCGCCGCCCGGGTCGTTGTTGAAGTACGTGTAGACGTCCGCCCGGTCCGGCCAGGCGTCGGCGATCCGCCGGGCCCAACTGGCCAGCGCCTGCCGTCCGTAGCGCGGCCAGGGTGCGGCGCGGCCCTCGTGAAAGCGCAGATAGCCCCAGTCGGTGGTCCGCCACAGCGGCGTCACGGGCCGGGATCCGCGGTCCGCCCAGCACAGCGCGGCGCCGCGGCGCTCCAGCACCGTACGGATCCCGGCGGTCCACCACGAGTCGTGCCGGGGCTCGACGGCCACCCGCGTCCCCACGGGAAAGCACCCGAGGCAGTCGTCCAGCAGCCCGGCGTCCGCATGCAGCGTGGGCGGCAGTTGGAGCAGTACGGGCCCGAGCCGGGGGCCGAGGCAGGCGGCGTGCGCCATCAGGCGTGCGACCGGCTCTTCCGGTGCGCGCAGCCGCTTGATGTGCGTCAGATAGCGGCTGGCCTTGACGGCCATCACAAAGCCGTCCGGGGTGCGGTCCCGCCAGTCGGCGAAGGTCTTTTCCTCGGGCAGCCGGTAGAAGGCGGCGTTGCTCTCGACGGTGGCGAACTGCCGCGCGTACTCCTCCAGCCACAGCCGCTGCGGCCGGTCCGGCGGGTAGAGCACGCCGCGCCAGTCCTTGTACTGCCAGCCGGAGGTTCCCAGGACAACGGTCATGGCCGGATCCGTCCCCGGGCCGGGGCGGGGTCTATCAGCCCCTGGTCCCTTCCAGCACAGCGGCGGATACGGGACCGCGCCCTCAGCGCGGCGCGGCCGGGATGTCGCCGCGCAGGGCGTGCAGATAGAGGGCCAGCGTGTCGAGCGTGAAGTACGAGCTGTAGGAGACGTCGGGGAAGTCGCCGCCCGTGTGATAGCCGCCGATCACGCCGATCAGCGCGGTGCCGGTCCAGTCGCTGACCAGGAAGGGACCGCCGGAGGTGCCGCCGATATAGCCCGCGCAGGCGATCTCCAGGAAGTCGCCCGGGGCGCCCGGGTCCGTGCTGGTGTAGCGGTGGGTGGAGGAGGTGCAGTCCAGCGGCTTGGGGTGGGTGGTGTCGCTGTTGCCGGGGTAGCCGATGAGCCGTACCTCGGGGTGGCGGTAGCCCGGGTACGGAACGAGGTCGTAGCCGCCGGTCTCGTCCTCCACCTCCGCCCCGTCCTCGCGCGCCGCGAGCCGTACGACGGCGTAGTCCCAGCGCGCCCCGGCGCCCGTGCCGAGGTCGTAGTACCGCTGGTCGATGTAGATCCGGTCGACGGGGAAGATCCCGTACGGTTTGAGGCCGTCGTGGTACTGCGGCACGAACGACAGATGCCGTTTGGGGTCGGGCGAACGGAGGCAGTGCCCGGCGGTGACGACCAGGTTGCGGCGCGGGCTGCGGACGACCGTTCCGCCGCAGAACCGGCCGGTGTTGCTGCCGTCCGTCCAGAAGAACGTGCCGACCTGCGGGAGCCCGTCGAAGGGATGGCTCGGCGGAACGGGGTCGGCCGTCGCGCGCGCGGCCCGCGAACTCCCCTTGGCGGAGACGGGTTTGGCGTCCGCCATCCGCCGTGCCGTCCAGTACGCGTCGTCCTCCGAAGCCGCCGTGCGCCCCCGGATCCCGGCGGCGTGCGCGGGCGGCCCGTTCAGCGCCGTGAGCGGCAGCCCGAGCAACAGGCCGACGGACAGCAGGGCGGTGACGGCGCGTACGGCAGACGGTCTGCTCATGGACGGAGTCCTTTCGCGGGCACGGCGCACGGAGGGAGTGACACGGGTACGCGGAGGCGCGGATCTACAGGAGGCGCGGATCTACGGGAGGCGCGGGCATGCGGGAAGCGCGTGGACATCGTCGTACGCCGGAGGGCCGGTGACGAGAGGGCGGGGCCGACAACATTGGGTGAAGGGTGGTGGAAGGGCGGAGTGCGGGTGTGGCGGAGGCCGGGCCGGCAGGCCGTCATGGGACGCCGCCCCGCCCCAGCGGTGGCCGAACCGTACGCCCCGGATCAGACTTGAGAGAGACACCCCTCATGCCCCAGAGAGACCTCCGTTCGGCCGTGACGGCACGCGGCATGAGGCTCTGCGGTAACGGCCGGTACGGCTTCGCGTTTTCCTCACCTGGGGCACAAACGGCAGGAGCTGACCATGGCCGACATTTGGATGCCTGAGGCCATCAAGGTGGACCTCGGCGATCACGCGCCGTGCGACACCGGTTTTCCGCCGAAGGCGATCGCGCACATCACGGCGGACCGCGATGACGCCACGGCGGCGCACCCGAAGGATCTGGTGCCGTTCGCCAATCTCCAGGCATTGTTCACCGGTGGCAAGAGGGAAATGGCGCCGCATATCCTGTGGAGTCCCTTCACCGGTACATTCGCCCAGTTCTTCCCCGCCACGTCACGGTCCAAATCCCTTTTGGACAAGCAGGGCGGTACGCGAACCAATCGCGCCGGCAAGGTCGTCCTTCAGGTCGAGGCGCTGTTCTTCCCGTTCTGCCGGGTCAATGGCGAGGTATTCGCCACACTGGCCGACACCCCGTGCAAGGGATGGCCCGAACTCAATGGCTGGGTGCGTTCCTGGGGAGTTCCGGACGTCTTTCCCATGGGCCATCCCCACGGTTTCACGTCGAATCGCTCCGAGCAGATATGGGAGACCAAGGGCGGCTGGTACGCGCATGCGCACGTACCCGAGAACGACCATGTGGATCCCGGATCCTGGCCGGAGTTTGTGGCCGCCGAACCGTTCCCCGGTGCGGCGTTCTTCCACACCGGACAGAAATCGCCGGTCATCGCGGCCATGCACCGCCGACTGGTCGCCGAGGGCTGCAACCGGTACACGGCCGACGATGTTCTCGACGTCTGGGAACCGGATGACGTGAAGTCCTACGCCGCCTGGCAGCAGAAGCTCGGTTTCTCGGGCAGCGACGCCGACGGCACTCCCGGCGCATCCAGCTGGGAGCAGCTGCAAGTGCCCCATCTCGTGTGACGCACACACCTCGTCCGACACAACCCGCCTTAGGAGCCGAGATGGTTACCCTTTTCAACGTCCGGTTCGGCAAGCAGAACGGCGATGTGAAGACCCTTCAAGAAGCCCTGATCGCCACCCATTTCACCCTTCCCAAGGGCGCCACGGGCACGTTCGACGACCAGACCAGGTCCGCGTACGCCGACTGGCAGAAGTCGCTCGGATTCCACGGCCCGGATGCCGATGGATTCCCCGGCTGCGATTCCCTGACAAAGCTCGGCCACAAAGCGGGATTCGCGGTGGACTGCCGGAATCCGGGGGCCATCTCCGTCAACTCGGTGAGCTTTGCGAAAAACCACGGGATCGCCCAGAACATCGACACTGCCCGCGAATTCGCCCAACAGGCATGCACGCTGACCGGCGCCCCGTCGACCTGGGTGACCGGGGTCGGAAACGATGCGAATATACTGACCCTGATCCTCCGGGAGTCCTCCTACAATCCCAACGCGGTGAACAAGACCGACGACAATGCGCACGGGCCCCTTCAGTCCGACGGGGCACCGTTCAACTGTTCGCGCGGTTATGCCCAGGTCATCGCCCCGACGTTCGCCGAGTTCCACCAGGCGGACACGTCCGATCAGATCTACGATCCGGTGGCGAACATAGCGGCGGCGTTCAACTACATCTGGAGCAGATACGGCGACATCTCACGCGTCCAGCAGGCGAATCCGCATCTCAAGCCCCACGGCTTCTGAGGAGATCCTTCAGACCCGGGCCGCCGACCGCAGGTCATGGTCGAAGGCCCGGATGTCCTCCTCGCTGAGCGAGGTACGCGTACCGGCGATGGCCTGGAGGTAATCGCCGGTCAGCCGGGTGGAATCCGGGGGTTCCTGCGGGTCGGCCGACAGGTGGCGCTCGAAGGCGGTCTGGGCGGCGGTGCGTGCCGCGTACTCGATGTCCGCGGGGGTGAAGCGGTCGCTGGCCTCGACCAGCGCATCCAGCTCGACACCCGCCGCCCGGTCCGGCCCGATGTAACGGATCCAAATGGCCCGGCGGGCCTCGGCGTCCGGCGGGCCGACCGGGATCAGATAGTCGAACCGTCCCGGCCGCAGAAAGGCCGGGTCCAGCGAACGCACCGCATTGGTCGCGCAGATCAGCAGCCGGCGGTCGCCCCGCCGGAACTGCGGGATGAGTTTGAGCAGTTCGTTGGTCACCCGGTGGGCCAGACTCGTCGGATCCTGCCGTTCGGAGGCGATCTCCTCCGCCTCGTCGAAGAACAGCACGGCCTCCTGAAGATGCTCGACGCGGGCGAACAGCCGTCGCAGCCCCGCCGCCACCCCGTGCGCCTCGTCGGCGAGCTGGTACGGGAACACCTCGATGAACGGCCAGCGCAGCCGGGAGGCCACCGCCCGTGCGAACGTGGTCTTGCCCGTGCCCGGGGGGCCGAAGAGCACCACGGCCCGCGGTGGCACCAGCTGGTAGAGCCGCGCGACCTCGGGGTTCTCGAGCGGCAGCACCAGCCGGCGCTCGATCAGCGTCTTCTCCGCGGTCATCCCCGCGATGCGCCCCCACAGGCCGTCCTCCGGCACCGCCCCGTCGAGCTGGTCGAGCACGGTGGCCTCGGCCGAATCCGCGGTCAGCAGTTTCTCGAAGTAGCTCAGGTCCGGCCGGCCGGTGTATCCGGAATTCCGGAAGGCGTCTTCGCCGACCTCGCCCTCCGGCAGCAGCGCCCCGATGCGACGTACCCCCACCCGCGCCAGACGCTCCTCCAGGGCGGCCAGCAGGGCCGATCCGATGCCGTGGTGGCGCCACTGACGGGCGATGGCCAGCCGAAGCACCCAGCCCCGCTCCTGTGCGACGGAGGAGACCGCCGCGCCGACGACCTGCGTCCCCACCACGGCCACCACAGCGGGCATATCCGCCTGTAGGGCGCTCACCACCTCCGCGAGGCTCACGGCGGGATCCGCGGTGGTGTCCCGCGATTCCTCCCAGATGCGCACCACCTGGTCGAGGTCGCCCTCGTCCAGCGTGCGCACCCGCCAAGGAGACATGGGTGCCACCTCCCTCGGCCCCGTCAGGGCGCCGCCGCTCCGCCGCCCCGTGACGAACGGAGCATGGCCAGGCGGCGCTCGTACTCCTCGTCCTCGATCTCACCGCGTGCATAGCGTTCGGCGAGGATCCGCTCCGGGGTGGGCGGGACCTCGGATGCGGGGCCGAGGTGCCAGCCGGTGCGCTCGCCGCCGTCGCGAGGTGCCGGACGGGCGAAGGCGCGGAAGAGCAGGACGCCGACCAGGATGATCAGTCCCCAGAACAGAACGATGCCGAGCATCATGGCGAACCAGCCCCAGCCCCCGCCGCCATGGTCGTACCAATACATCATCGCGCGTCACTTCCCAGGTCAGGGACGGTGTGGGCCCAGCGCTCACGAAGGGCCCCAGCTCAATTCTCGCCTCCCTCCGCCGCGGGCGCAGATGTCGGGTCGCGATCACCGGGCCCATGAACCAGCATGAAAACTCCGGGCGTCCTCACGGGCCCCACCTGCCTCACCTGCCCGACGTGCCATGCATGCCGTACGTGCCCCACATGCCTTGGAGGCGAGCCAGTGTCTGCCCCTCACGTCCCCTCGCGGGCGCCCGCGGCCGCCGTTCTCCCGGAGCGCGGCCCCGAGCCGGTGAGGATCACGCTGTCGGTCAACGGCGACGAGCACACCTTCGACGCCGAACCCCGCGTCAGCCTCCTGGACGCCCTGCGCGAGCGGCTGGCCATGACGGGCGCGAAGAAGGGCTGCGACCAGGGGACGTGCGGCGCCTGCACGGTGTGGGTGGACGGGCGCCGGGTGCTGGCCTGCCTCACGCTGGCCATCGCCTGCGAGGGGCACGAGGTGACCACCATCGAAGGGCTGGCGCAGGGCGACGAGCTGCACGCCATGCAGAGCGCGTTCATCGAGCAGGACGCCTTCCAGTGCGGCTACTGCACCCCCGGCCAGATCATGTCCGCGGTGGCGCTGCTCAAGGAGGGCCACGGCGACGACGCCGAGATCGCCGAGTGGATGAGCGGCAACATCTGCCGCTGCGCCGCCTATCCCCACATCCGGGCCGCCATCCGCACGGTCCGCGACCAGAGCCGGGACCCGTCCCACGGCCAGACCTAAGGAGCCCTGTTGTGCGGCCCATCAGTTACTCCCGGGCCGGCGCCGTCGCCGATGCGGTCGCCGCCGTAGCCGCGGACCCCACCAGCGACTTCCTGGCCGGGGGCACCACCGAGGTGGATCTGCTGCGCCAGAACGTGCTGCTGCCGCGCCGCCTGGTGGACATCAACGATCTGCCGCTCGCCCAGATCGAGGACCGGCCGGACGGCGGACTGTACATCGGCGCCCTGGCCCGGATGAGCGAGGTGGCCCAGGCACCGTCCGTGCGCGAGCGGTTCCCGATGGTCGCCGAGGCGCTGGAGCTCGGGGCCTCCGCACAGCTGCGCCACATGGCGAGCATGGGCGGCAACATGATGCAGCGGGTGCGCTGCGGCTACTTCCGCGATGCCGCGTCGCCGTGCAACAAACGGGACCCGGGCAGCGGCTGCGCGGCCCTGGACGGCTTCAACCGCGGCCATGCCGTGCTCGGCGTCAGCGAGCACTGCATCGCCACCCACCCCTCGGACGTCGCGGTCCCGCTGATGGCCCTCGACGCCCGTATCCACACCGAGGGACCGCACGGCCGGCGGGTCTACGCGATCGACGACTTCTTCCTGCTGCCGGGCGCCACCCCGCATCTGGAGCATCCGCTGGAGCACGGTGAGCTGGTGGTCGGGATCGAGGTGCCCGGGACGCCGACGGCCCGTACCTCGCGGTATCTGAAGGTCCGCGACCGCGAATCGTACGAGTTCGCGCTGGCCTCGGTCGCGGCCGCGGTGACCCTCCACAACGGTGTCCTCGCCGACGTACGGCTGGCGCTGGGCGGAGTGGCGACCAAGCCGTGGCGGGCCCGGCACGCGGAGGACGTGCTGCGCGGGGCCCCCGCCGGCACCGAGACCTTCCGGCAGGCCGCCCGTGCGGAGCTCGCCGCCGCCCGCACCAGGCCGCTCAACGCCTTCAAGACCGAACTCGCCCAGCGGACGATGGTCCGCATCCTGGAGACCCTCACCGGCACGGGCACGGACGCGGCCCCCGGTACGGACCCGGCCCCCGGCAGGGAGGGTCGGCCATGACCACCGCCCTCGCGATCGGACAGCCCACCGACCGGGTCGACGGCCGCCACAAGGTCACCGGTGGCGCGCACTACTCCGCGGACATGCTCCCGGGCACCACCGCGCATGCCGTCCTGGTGGGTGCGCGCGTGCCGAGCGGCCGGATCACCGGCATCGACACCGCCGAGGCGCTCCAGGCCGACGGCGTACTGGCGATCCTCACCCACGAGAACCTCCCCAGGGCCGCCGCGCAGCCGCCGCTGATCCCGTCCCTCGCCGGAATGCCCGCCCCGGGACAGACCTTCTTCCCCTTCCAGGACGACGTCGTGCACTACGCGGGCCAGCCCGTCGCCCTCGTCGTCGCCGACACCCTGGAGCGCGCCCAGCACGCGGGCGCCCTGCTGCGCATCGCCTACGCGGAGACGCCCTCGGTCACCACCCTCGACCAGGCACGCGAGGAGGCGTACGAGCCCGCGGCGATCTTCGGGGGCTTCGTCCCCGGCCGGAACACCCGCGGCGACATCGAGGCCGGGCTGGCCCGGGCCGACCTCCGCATCGACGCGACGTACACCTTCGCCGCGAACCACCACAACCCCATCGAGCCCTCCGCCACCACCGCGGCCTGGGACGGCGACCAGCTCACCCTCTACGACGCCACCCAGGGCGTGGCGGCCACCCAGCTCACCGTCGCGGCGCTGCTGGGTCTGACCCCGTCGAAGGTGCACGTCATCTCCCATTACGTCGGCGGCAGCTTCGGCTGCAAGGCCATGATCTGGGCGCATCCCGCGCTGGCTGCGCTCGCCGCCCGCCATCTCCAACGCCCCGTCAAACTCGCCCTCACCCGGGAGCAGATGTTCACCTCGGTCGGCCACCGGGAGGAGCAGGAGCAGCGCATCACGCTGGGCGCGGACAAGGACGGCCGGCTCACCGCGCTGCGGCACCACAAGCTCTCGCCCACCTCGCACTTCGACGACTGGGCCGAGCCGTCCCTCGGCGTCGCCTCGCAGATCTACGCCTGTCCGCACTACGAGGGCGTCTACCGGCTGATCCGCGCCCACACCATGACGCCCACCTTCATGCGGGCCCCAGGCGAGGCGTCCGGCATGTTCGCGCTGGAAACGGCGATGGACGAGCTCGCCCACCGGCTGGGCATCGACCCCATCGACCTGCGGCTGCGCAACTACACCGACATGGACCCCAACACCGGCAACCCCTGGTCCAGCACCGGCCTCAAGGAGTGCTACCGGCGCGGCGCCGAACGCTTCGGCTGGCATCGGCGCACCCCCGAACCGCGCTCCCACCGCGACGGCCGCTGGCTCCTGGGTTACGGCATGGCCACCGCCGGCTATCCCGTCTACGGCCCCAACAACCCGCAGCGCGCCCGCGCCCGCCTGTACGCCGACGGCACCGCGGTCGTCCAGGCCGCGACCCCCGATTTCGGCACCGGCGTCGCCACCGTCATGACCCAGGTGACCGCCGACGCCCTCGGCCTGCCCCTGGAGCGGTGCCGGTTCGAGGGCGGCGACACCACGCTGCCCACGATCGCCGCGGCGGTCGGCTCCTCGGGGGCGGGGATGATCAGCGCGGCCGTGCACACCGCCGCGACCAATCTGCGCAACCAGCTGGTGGCCCAGGCCATCGGGGACGCCCAGTCGCCCCTGCACGGGGCGGATCCGGCCACCGTCACCGTACGGGACGGCCGCATGATGCTGCGCGACGCCCCGGAGACCGGCGAGGGCTATGCCGATCTCCTGCACCGCAACCTCCTGCCCGATGTCGAGGCGACCGGTGCGTGGTCCCCGTCCCCGGAGAGCGCGCACTACGGGATGATGACCTTCGGCGCGCAGTTCGCCGAGGTGGCCGTCGATCCCGACCTCGGCCTCGCCCGGGTCCGCCGGATGGTCGGCGCATTCGCCCCCGGCCGGGTCCTCAATGCCAAGACGGCCCGCAGCCAGCTGATGGGCGGCATGCTGTGGGGGCTGGGCCAGGCCCTCCTGGAGGCCAACGCCATGGATCCGCGCCGCGGCCGCTGGGTCGCCTCCAGCCTGGGCGAGTACCTCGTACCGGTCAACGCCGACGCCCCCGAGGTGGACATCGAGCTCATCGAGGTGGCGGACAAGGTCGTCAACCCGCTCGGCGTCAAGGGCGTCGGCGAGGTCGGCCAGGTGGGTGCCGCGGCGGCCATCGCCAATGCGATCCATCACGCCACCGGGCGCCGTATCCGCAAACTGCCCATCACCATCGAGGATCTGCTCTGAGGGATGTGCTCTTGGGGGGGTGTGCTCTGGGGGTCTGCGCTGAGGCGGGGACCGGCTCTGCGTCGCCCGATGTGCCCCAGGTGAGGCCCCGATTTGCCCCGGGCCAGGGGCGGTATGCCACAGTGGGCCGACCCGGTCGGCCGGGCGCGCGGGCGCGCGCCGCTGCCGGGTTCCCCCCAAAAAAACCAGACGGCCAGGCCGTCGGATCCGTCGGACGGCCTTGTCGGACGGATCCGCCGGACGCACCGTGACGGCCGCGCGCCGTGCGGGCCCGAACGGCCGTCGTCATCCCCCCCGATCCCCTTCCTTCCTCAGAGAGCGATGCTGGCAACGACACTTGTCCCCCGGACCGCGGACCTGTTCGGCCAGGGCCTGGAGCACCGCTCCGGCGCCGCCCTGCTGCGCTTCGGCGCCGCGCGGCCGCGCCCGGCCGGCCGGATCAGCTGGTCCGGCGACGGCGCCGCCGCCTGGCTGGACGAGGCGCGCGGCCATGTGTGGAGCGTCGGCGAGGCCCAAGCCGCGGCCGGACTCGTCGTCCGCGCCGCCCATGGCCTGCCCGACGGCGTACGGGAGTTCACCGGGCCGCGCGGCACGGATGCCCTGGTCGGCCGGCATCTGCCGGTGACCGATGCCGTGGAGTGGGTCTTCCGCTGGACGCTGGAGGAGCCGCCCGTCCATCCGGCGGAGGAGCGGGTCGTCGCGTTCGACGCGTCCCACCACGAGGAGCTGCTCGCCTTTCTCCGGGTGCACAGCCCGGCCCATTCGACCGGCCCCGGTTCCTCGGACGTGAGCCTGTGGGCCGGGATCCGCGCCGACGACGGTGACGGCGACGGGCGGCTGGTGGCCTGCGGGGCCCTGAGCAGCCTGCGGGACAGCGGCGCGCCGCTGATGGCGTCCGTGGCGACCGATGCCGGGCTGCGCGGCCAGGGGCTCGGCGCGGCGCTGACGTCCTGGCTGACCCGGTATGCCGTACGCCGCCACGGCTTCTGCACGCTCTGGCAGCTCGCCGACAACGCCCCCGCCGAGCGGCTCTACACCCGTCTCGGCTACCGCAACGAGGACCCCTGCGTGTCCGCCCGCCTCGCCCCGACGCGCTGACCGACGGGCGGCGGCCGTTTCGGCCCGTCCCGCCGTAGCCCATTCCCCCATTTCAGCCCCCTTGCGTCCGCGCCCCGGCCACAATCGACGGACATCGACCAAGGCCGTGTGACAGCCGTCATCCGGACGGGCCGACAAGGGGAGGACAGCGCCGTGCCGAAGGCATTCAAGGCATCCAAGGACTTCGAGGAATCCGGGTTATCCGGGGCGTCCGGAGTATCCGGGGCATCCCGAGTATCCGGGGAGTTCGACTACATCGTTGTGGGCGCCGGGTCGGCCGGCTGCGTGCTGGCCGCCCGCCTGTCCGAGGACGCGGACCGTACGGTGCTGCTGCTGGAGGCGGGGCCGCCGGACACCAGGCCGGAGCTCTCCGTACCCCCCGCCTGGCCCGCGTTGCAGGGCACCGAGGTCGACCACGCCTACACCACGGTGCCGCAGGCCGGCGCCGGCGGGCGGGCGATCCCGTATCCGCGCGGCCGCACGCTCGGCGGCAGCAGCGCGATCAACGCGATGGTGTTTCTGCGCGGCCACCGTCACGACTACGACCGCTGGGCGGCGGCCGGATGCGCCGGGTGGGACTTCGATGCGCTCCTGCCGTACTTCCGCCGGATGGAGACGACGACCGGCCGGGACCCGAAGTTCCGTGGCGACAGCGGCCCGATGCGCCCGGCGCCCGCGTCGGCCGAGGACGCCAATCCGCTCTCCCAGGTCTTCCTCGACGGCGCGGTGGCGGCGGGCCATCCGCTGACGGACGACTTCAACGGCGCCGGCCAGGAGGGCGCCGGTTGGCTCGACCTGAGCATCGCCGACGGCAGGCGGCAGAGCACCGCCGACGCCTATCTCCACCCCGTCCGCGCCGAGCGGCCGAACCTGACCGTGCTCACCGATGCCGCCGCGCGGCGCCTCCTGTTCGACGGCAACCGGTGTACGGGGGTGGAGTTCCGGCGGGCGGGCGAGACGGTCACCGCACGGGCCGGCGCCGAGGTGATCGTCGCCTCCGGCGCCGTGGATTCACCGCGGCTGCTCCTGCTCTCGGGCATCGGCCCCGCCGACGAGTTGCGGCAGGCCGGTATCGCGGTCCGCCACGACCTGCCCGGCGTCGGGCGCAATCTGCACGACCATCCGCTCTGCCCGGTCGTCTACGAGGCGACTCGGCCGGTTCCCGCGCCCAAGACCAACCTGGGCGAAACCTCGCTCCTCTGGCGCAGCGACGCGTCCCTGCCGGGACCCGACATGCAGCTGATGTTCATTCATCTCCCGTACGTCCCGCCCACGATGGAGGCGCCGCCCAACGGCTTCACCTTCGGCGTGGCCACCGTCCCGCAGAGCCGGGGCGCGGTGCGCCTGGCCGACGCCGACCCGGACACGGCGCCGCTGATCGACCCCGGCTTCCTCGACGCGGAGCCGGACATCCGGCGGCTGCTCCACGGCATCGAGGTGGCACGCGAGATCGCGGCGACCGGCCCCTTCGCACGGTGGGGTGCGCACGAGGTGCTGCCGGGCGCACCCGTCACCGACGAGGCGGACCTGCGCCGCTACCTGACGGCCGCCACCGGAACCTACTTCCACCCCGTGGGCAGCTGCGCCATGGGGACGGGCCCGGATGCGGTGGTCGCCCCGGACCTGACCGTCCACGGCCTGGAGGGGCTGCGGGTGGCGGATGCGTCGGTCATGCCGACGATCGTCTCCGTCAATACGAACCCGGCGGCGATCGTCATCGCGGAGAAGGCCGCCGATCTGATCCGAGGCGCGAGGGCATAGAGCAACGGGGCGGGAGACCCGCCAGGGGCCCGAGTGCCGCCGACCGGCGGCGCCCCGGCCTCCCCTCTCCGTCAGCCCGCCAACTCCCCCAGCAGGGCCCAGGTCCGGAGCCGGTCGGCCTCCCCGGCGATCTCCGTGCCCCCGAAGACCACCTCCGTCGCCCCGGCGTCGCGGTACCGCTGCACCTCGGCGGCGATCGTCTTCTCGTCACCGATGACGGCCACATCGACGGCCCGTTCGCCGCCGGAGAGCTCGATGACCCGCGCGTAGGACGGTATCTGCTCGTAGAACGCGAGCTGTTCGGCGGCCTTTTCCCGTACGGCGTCGACATCGTCGGTCACCACGCCGTGCGCCAGCGCCACGATCCGGGGCGCGGGGCGGCCGGCCGCCTCCGCCGCCGCGGTGACGGCCGGAACGATGTGCTCCGCCAGGGCGCGGGGACCGGCCAGGAACGGCAGGATCCCGTCGGCCAGCTCCCCGCTCGCCCGCAGCGCCTGCGGCCCCATCGCGGCGACGAGCAGCGGCACCCCGGCCTCCGCGCCCGGTACGCGGGCGGGAATCGGGGTGGCCGCGGTGAGCAGCTCGCCGTGGAAGTCGGCGGCGCCGGTCTCGGTCAGCTGACGCAACGCGGTGAGGAATTCCCGCAGCCGGGCCACCGGCCGCTCGAAGGGGATACCGAAGCCGGATTCGGTCAACAGCTTGGTGCCGAGCGCGAGTCCCAGGTGATAGCGGCCGTGGGTGGCCGCCTGTGCGGTCTGGGCCTGGCTGGAGACGATGAGCGGATGGCGGCCGAAGACGGGGATCGCGGACGTGCCCACCTGGAGGGCGGGCACCTCACGCCCCACGATCGCCGCCAGCAACGGCGAATCGGCGCCGAAGGTCTGCCCGAACCACGCCGACCGCAGCCCCGCCTCCGCGGCCTGCGCGGCGAGCCGTACGGTGGCGTCGATCTGGTTGTCGGCGTCGCTGGCGTTGAGTGCTACTCCCACAGTCATGTCGAGCTGAACGAGCGGGAGTTGCCACGTATTCCCGCGGCCGAACGGGTGCTGCCTACTTCGGCTCGCGGGGAGTGATCTCCCCCATCTCGCCCCAGCCGTCCATACCGGGAATCTCGGTGCTGACGATCTGCGGCCGGCCGGCGACCGCGTACGACATGTCCTCCATCGCGGCCTTGAAGTGCTCGGACTCCACGTGCTCCTTGCCCGCCTCACCATCGCGGAACGCCTCGACCAGCACGAACTGATGCGGGTCCGTCACACTCCGGGACCATTCGAAGAACAGGTTTCCCGGCTCGCGGCGCGTGGCCTGGGTGAAGTCGTCCACGAGAGCGAGCCAGTTGTCGCTCTGCTCGGGGCGGACGGTGAATTTCACGGTGATGAAGATCATGAGGGGGGTTTCCTTACCCAAAGGAATGGGGTTGGGGGATGAATGGGGCTGGGGATCCACGGGTTTGGGGTTGCGGGTTGGTGTGATGCCTTCTCGGCCCTTCCACCCGCCTTTCCACTCCGCACACGGCGGAACAATCATCATGCGGGAAGATCCCTTCACCGGCAAAATGCCCTGCGGTCCCGCCGGGCGCGGGTGCGGCGGGGGCCGATGCCAGACTGAGGCAATGGACCACCTCGACGGCGCCCCGCTCTCCCTCGCCGATCTCAAGGCGCTCGCCCTGACCAACTTCGGCCATTTCACGTCACTCCGCGTCGACGACGGACGCACCAAGGGGCTGCCGCTGCACCTCGATCGCCTGGTCCACGACTGCCGGACGGTCTTCGACGCGGAGCTGGACCGTGCCCGGATCCGCGAGGCCATCCGCCAAGCGGCTTCCGGGCAGACCGGGTCGTACGTGGTCCGGGTGACGGTCTTCGATCCGCAGCTGGGAGTCGCATCGCCCGGGGCCGACGCGCAGCCGCACCTGCTGGCCACCTGCCGTCCCGTTCCCCGCTCCTGCCCGCCCCTGCGCGTCGCCACGAGGGCGTATCAGCGGGACCTGCCCGAGGTGAAACACGTCGGACTGTTCGGGCAACTGGCCGTCCGGCGCGCCGCACAACGGGCCGGATTCGACGATGCGCTGTTCACGGAGCCGGGGACCGGCGCCTTCTCCGAGGGCGGCACCTGGAACGTCGGATTCATCGACGACCGCGACCGTGTCATCTGGCCGCAGGCGCGCGTGCTCCCGGGAGTCACCATGCGCCTCCTCCAGGACGTACACCCGTCAGGGACCCGCCCCGTCACCCCCGCCGACCTGCCGACCCTGCGCACCGCCTTCGCCACCAACACGGCGATCGGCGTGCGCCCCCTCTCGGCCATCGACGACCAGCCCCTGGACCCCGACCACCCGGTCCTCGCCGAACTCCGCAGGCGCTACGAGGACATTCCGAGCGACGCCGTCTGATGCGGGGGGTGTGTGCGCACACGTGCGTGGGCGGGTGCACACCGGAGGCAGAGGGTGACACGACGTACCCATGACCCGGCCCGTCGCCTCGTTCACCGTTCACCGATTGCCGTGGCGGTGGCCCGGTACGACAGTGGAAAGGGGGCGGGTATGTGGATCGGAGTGCATGGTGATAATTCTCGGAATCATCCTCCTCATCATCGGGTTTCTGACGGGCATAGCCATCCTGTGGACCATCGGAATCGTGCTCGCCGTCATTGGTGCGATCCTGTGGCTCCTCGGTGCGATGGGGCACGCGGTCCGTGGCCGCAGGCATTATTGGTAGGGCGTGGTCACGGCCGTTATTTCTCCAGGAATTGCATGATCAGGCGGTCGATTTCGGCCGCATGAAGGAATGGGATGCCGTGGTGTGAAAGGCCCGGGACCATGGCCGTCTCGACATGTGGCACATGGCGACGCGCGGCCGCCTCGACGCGGCGGACGTCGTGCGCCCGGCTGGCCGCGGCGAGCAGCACCAGCGTCGGCACGGTCGACTCGCGCAGCCGTCGGGGGCGTGGCCGTCTGCCCACGATGGTCTTGGTTCCCGGGAACTCGGCGGCAAGACCGTACAGTTCGCGCCATGCGGGATCGACGTGCGCACCGCCCGTCTCCCAGGCGAGGAAGGCGCGCGCCCGCTCCGCGGTGGGCCGCAGGAGCATCGGAAGGGCGCGCAGCAGATATCCACTCCGGTAGCCGGCGAAGCACTGGGTGGGGTCCAGGAGGACGAGCCTGCGGACGCGTTGCGGGGCGCGCAGCGCATAGGTGAGGGCGATCCAGGCGCCGTACGAGTGCCCGCACAGATCCACGGGCCCGGCGGCCGAACCGGCACCCGAACCCGAACCCGGCCCCGGCCCCGGCCGCAGACCGTCGAGTACGCCGTCCAGGACACCGTCCAGCCAGTCATGAAGATCGCCGACGGAGCGCAACGGCCGGTCGCCGCGCCGGCTGCGCCCCGGCCCGCCGATCCGGTCGACGGCGTGGACGCGCCGCGTACGGCCCAGCCCGGCCGCATTGGCGTACCAGACCGGCGAGGTGGCGTCGCCGCCGTGCAGCAGCACCAAGGGCACTCCGTCGCCTTCGGGGCCCCAGGCGTTGACCCTGGTCATGCCGTAGGGCGAGACGAGCTCCACGCGGTCGACGGGCAGCGGCCAGCGGTCGAGGACCGCGTCGTAGGCGGCGAGAAAGCGGGTCCGGGCGGCGTCGGTCACGGGAGTCCCCCTGTGGGTATATCGCCGAGCAAGTATCTCGTTGAGCGAGATACTATGCCCGGGTGGACGAGCTGGGTGGACGACCTGGAGGGACGACGGCATGAGTGAGGCGAAAGAGGCGGCGCCCGGGCTCCAGGTGGTGCATCAGCTGCGCGCCGTCACCGTTGAACTCGACCTGCTCGGCGCCGAGTTCGCGCAGCGCAACGGGCTGCATCCGACGGACCTGCGCGCCCTGATCTGGCTGCTGGACGCGGCACGGTCGGGAACCCCCGCGACTCCGGGCCGCCTCGGAGCCGAGCTCGGTCTGAACTCCGCCGGGACCACGGCCCTGGTCGACCGACTGGAGAGGCTCGGGCATGTGCGGCGCGTACGGGACACCCGGGACCGGCGCCGGGTGCTGCTGGAGGTCGACGAACGGGCGGTCGCCCTGGGGGAGTTGTTCTTCGGGCCGCTGATCGGGCAGATCGTCGGGGCGCTGGAGACCTTCAGCGCCCCGGAGGTGGCGACGGTCCAGCGGTTCCTGCTGGCGGTACGGAAGATCGTGGCCGGTCAGCGAGGTCTGCCGTAGCGGCAGGACCGGCCCACGGCCGGCGGGGCGGCGCCCGGTGAAGGCCACCTGGGCGCCGCCCCGTTGGGCGCGTGCGCAGCGGCGGTTCCGAAGCCGACGGCCCGGCCGGCGCGTCAGTGCTTCAGCGTATCCCTGGCCTTTTCCGCCGCGTGCTTCATCTTGCCCTTGATCTTCTCGGCCGTGCCCTTCCACTGCATATGTTCGTTGCCGAGGGCGTGGCCGAGCTTTTCCTTGGTCTTTCCTTCGGCGATTTTGCCGAAGTTCCTGGCCTTCTCTCCGATGCCCATATCGCGCTCCCTAAGAGGCTTCGGTAGGACCGTGGGGATTCCGGTTGAATTGTCTCACCAGAACGCTCTCACCACCGCACGAGCGGCGCGCTGCGCTCAGTCGGACGGCGGCAGCAAGGTGCCCAGCGGACCGAGATCCAGATTGAGGTCCTTGAGGGAGAGGTCGTATCGGGCGCAGAGTTCGATCATGCGGTCGTGGAGGATCATCAGCGTCGATCCCAGGTGTTCCTCCTGCTCCTCGGTGAGGTCTCCGGCGTCGAGGCGGTGCAGGGCCTGGCGTTCCATGAGCTGGCGGAGCAGCTCGACGAGGGTGAGGACGAGTTTGACCAGATCCCGTTCGACGGTGTCGGGCCCGGTGTTGATGCGCTGCGCGGCGCCGCGGGGCCCGGTGACGGCCGGGGGCGGGTCGGTCCGGGCCGCCGCGGGCAGCCGGCGGTAGGCGCGGGTGGCCGCGTCGGCGACTTCGGTGAAGCGGTCAACCGGGCGGCGGCCGGCGGGGGGCATGGCGCTCGGAGACGGGCAGGTCATGGCCGTCTGGGTGGGCAGCGGGAGCGGGCGGTGCGGTCGCCCACGGTGAGAGGGTCCGTTCACTGATCGAGGCGATCAGTGCGCGCAGAGAGATGCGTACGAGGTCGATATCGGCGATGGAGAGGACGACGTCGCCGGTGACGACCACGCCCCCGGCGAGCAACCGGTCCAGCAGATCGATCAGCGCTATCTGCCGGTCGGGGAGCGGCCGGTCCGGGAACGGCGTTTCCGGGAGCGGCCGGTCCGCCGCCGGGAGCCCCGCTGGCGGGCTCACCTCCGGCAGGCGCCCCTCGGCCGCCGTCATGGCGCGGCTCCCTGCGGCTGCCCGCCCTGCGACGGCTCATCGGGCGACGGCTCGTCGCGCGTGGTCGCGATGAAGGAGTACGGCGCCCAGGGGCCGGTGACGTCCACCCGGATCCCGGGGAGGCCGTCGGCGGCGCTCCGTACGGCGGCACCGAAGTCCGCCGCGTGTTCCAGCGGCACGAGATAGGCGTCGTTGACGACGTTCTCGCCGGGCCCCTGCGCGAGTTCGCCCTGCTGCGGGCGGTGCTGGACGCGGTCGACCGCATGGTCGCGGGCCGCGGCCTCGACGCGCTCGGCGGCCCGTTCGGCCTCCTGGTACGCGTCCTCGCGCACCCGGTGCTGCGCGCGGCGCCGGCTGAGATAGGCGCGGCCGGGGCTCAGGCCGGGGTCCGGGGCCGGGCCGGCCGGTTCGGGCCGGGCTTCGGTCGTCGCGGGCGTCTCGACGTAGATCTTGACGCCCCATTCCTCGTGCCCCGCCAGGGCCGACAGGCGCTCGGCGAACGCCTCCCGGCGGGCGTCGAGCATGTGCCGTACCCGGTCGTCGTCCAGATAGACGGTCGCCAGCCGCAGCGGCAGCACCGTGGTGTGCACGGCCAGCGCCTCGATCACCCGGTGATGGGCGCGCGCGACCGATTCCAGCCAGTCCAGGTCCTCCAGGTGCACATGCAGTGCGGCTTCCTCGAAGTCCCGGGCGGGCACCGGGCTCACCGCGACCACCACGTCACGGTTCGCTCCCCCGCGCACCAGGTGGACCGGCGCGTCCGCCACGCCGCGGAGCCCGGCGAGCGCGTCGGCCAACGCCTCGTGGGCGTCCCGGGCCACTCCGTAGGCATAGGTGAGGGCATCCTGAGCGGTCGGCTCGGTCATCGTTCACGCTCCTCGCGCCGCTTCCTGCCGGAACGGGCGGCGCGCTTCTTCACGGCCGCCGCCTCGTCCTCGGTCTCGGCCTCGTCCTCGGCCGTGGGCAGGGCGCCGGCGCCCGCCTCGTGCAGGGCGGCGATCTCGGCGCGCAGCCGTTTGTTCTCCTCGGCCAGCGAACGGTGGCCGTCGGCGCGGGAGGACAGCGCAGGATCGTGCTCCCACCAGTCGATCCCCATCTCCTTCGCCTTGTCCACCGAGGCGATGAGCAGGCGCAGTTTGATGGTGAGCAGTTCGATGTCCAGGAGGTTGATCTGGATGTCGCCGGCGATGACGATGCCTTTGTCCAGGACGCGCTCCAGGATGTCGGCGAGATTGGCCGATGTGCCCTGGCCGTACGGTGCGGCAGCCCTGGACGGGTAGTCGCCGAGCCTCCTGGCTGCGGGTTCGGTCACGGCCTGTCCACCTCGATTTCTGTGTGTCAGCGTGTCGCGCCGATGTCCTGTCCGTCAGTGGGGCGCGTCCGGTCCGGCCCCGCCGGCATGCGCCCGTATCTCCTCCAGCCGGTCCAGCAGCTCGTCCTCCCGCCGGTCGAAGGTCTCCTCGTCGATCTCCCCTGCCAGGAGCGCCCGTTCCAGCTCGGCCAGGGCCCGTTCGATGGGCTCGGGGTCGTAGTACTCGTTCTCCGCGGCCTGGACGACGCGCTCCACGACCCAGGCCACACCGCGCACGGGCGCCAGCGGCAGGGTGGCGATCTGTGACAGCAGGCCCATGAGGGGCTCCTTGGGGGATCGTGGGATCAGGGGATCGGGATCAGGGGATCAGGGCTGGTCAAAGGGGCTAGACAAAGCTGTACGCGGGGAGCGGGCCCTGCAGCCGGAGGTCGAAGTCCTCGCCGAGTTCGTCGGCGAGGCCGCGTTCGGCGCTCAGGAAGCGTGCCTCGTGGTCCCGGTCCACCAGGAAGGACACACTCAGGAAGTCCTCCCCGGTCGCCTGCGCCGCCCGCTCGTCACGGGCGTGTTCGCGCAGGACGTCGACCAGTTCGGCGGCCAGCCGGGCCTGGCGGGCCTGTACCTCCTGTGCGACCAGTTCGCCGAGGGCGAGCGGCAGTTCCGGACTGTTGCGGCCGCTTCTGATCTCGTCGTTGAGGCCGCGCGCCTCGTCCGACTCGCGCAGGATCTGGCGCAGCAGCGCCTCCTCGTCCTGCGCCGCCTTGAGGCGGTATTCGGCGCAGCCCTCCAACGCCCGCAGCCGCTCGGCGAAGTCGTCGGCGCGGTCCTCCAGCACCTGCCGTACGGCGTCGTCGTCGGCGGCGAGGAAACCGAACTGCATCGGCAGGACCGTACCGTCGGCCATCAGATGCTCCTGTACGGCCTGGTGGGCGGCGAGATCCCGGCGTTTGGGCCGAAGGTCCTCCGGGCCGTCGCTCACGACTGCGGACAGCTTCCCGACGCGCACCGTACGGAGGGCGACCGGCGGGTCACCCACCCCGTGGACGTCGTCCAGCCGCTGCGGATGATCGGCCGCCACAACGGAGTAGACATACACGGCCATGGCTCATTCCTTTCGGAGTCAGCCCTTACGGGCTCGTTCCTTACAGGCTCGCTCCCTGCGGGCTCATTCCTCGCGTTGCCGGGTCGCCCGACGGGACGGCCGTTCCCGCCGCTCCGCGGGCTCCTTCCGCCGTGCCCGATGCACCCGCTCCCGCTCCTTCCCGTGCTCGCCCTCCTCCTCGTCCTCGCCGGATTCCTCGCGACCGCCCTCGCCACCGCCTTTGATGGCGTCGGACACCGCCTCCGCGGCCCCCTGGAGGGCCCCCTTGGTCTTGCTCTCCGCTCCACCCTTGGTGACCTCGCCGACGATGTCCGTCAGCTCCTGCGGCTTCTTCTTGCCGGCCTCCAGATCGAGGCGGTTGCACGCCTCGGCGAAGCGGAGATAGGTGTCGACGCTCGCCACGACGATGCGGGCGTCGACCTTGAGAAGTTCGATGCCCACCAGCGATATCCGCGCAAAGACATCGATGACCAGGCCACGGTCCAAAATCAGATCGAGAACGTCATAGAGGTTCCCCTGGCCGGGCCCGCCGGTCCTCGAGAGGGTTCCTCCGCCTTGCGGCACCACAGTCACGGTGCCTCCCTTCGCCGACTCGTCCCCGTTCCGGGACGGCCGCCTCGTGCATCCGGCGAACGGCGCTTCACGTTGCCGTCTCCCCTAGGGATTACGGTCTATCTGCCCTCGGGTGTAGCGACGGGTGCGCTCGTACGCCACCAGTCCGCCTTCCTCGTCGAGCGTCACCCGGTAGCTCGCCATGACGCTGGTGGTCTCCGGAATGCGCTCCAGCTCCAGGACTTCGACGTCCGCCTGCCAGCCGTCGTCCGTCGGTTTCACCGAGGAAACGGACTCGGGGGCGCGCCCCAACAGCTCCTGGAGCTGCTCGGCCGCGTTCCGCATGGCGTGCGGGGCCGAAATACGGCGGGCAGCACGCTTCACGCCGTCCTGCGCGGCAGTTGTGTCGGCAGCCTTGGGAGCCGTCGTTGTGGCGGTCTTCGTAACGGTCTTCTTGGCAGTCTTCTTCTTGGACGGGCGCCGGATTCGCTCCGTCTCGCCCTTGTCACCTGCGGCCATGTTCTCGCTCCGGAATCGGAGACGACATGCTGCCCGCGCCACCTTCAAGAGGCGCCACTCCATGGTATACGGCACACGAAGGAACTTATCGGGATGAAGAGGGCGTGCGGGCTGCACGACACCGTGCGCGAGCCCACGCCACGCCGCGTCACGCCAGATCACGCCAGATCACATCACGTCAGCGGGCGAACACAGGGCGCTGAAGCCCTCCCGAGGCCGAACTCCGCTGCGTACGGCGGGAGTTACTGCCTGCATGAGGGGACGCCGCCGTCATTTCCCTTCGTCCTCATCACGGTCTTCGCCTTCGTCTTCGTCTTCCTCCTCTTCTTCATCCTCATAGCGGTCTTCGTCGGCCCCGGATTCCTGCTCATCGTCCTCGTAGTCCGCGTCGTATTCCTCGTCCTCGTCGGCGTACTCCTCGCGGTCGCCGCCTTCTCCGTCTTCTCCGCCTTCTTCGTCTTCTTCCTCGCCCTCTTCTTCGTCCGCCTCTTCTTCCTCGGCTTCTATGGCCTCTTCGTGGGTGCGCACGACCTCCCCGTCACGTATTTCCCCGCGCCAGCCTTCCGGTTCCTCGTCGGTGAGGGTGACGTAACGCTGGAAGTGTTTGAAATCCAGCCGCAACCGGCGGCCCTGGGCTCGCCAGATATTGGCGGTCTTCTCGAAGAATCCGGAGGCGTAGTATTCGACGACCAGCACGATACGGGTGAGACCGGGTGCCAGTTCATGGAAACTGACGGCGCCCCGGGTCGTCCCCTTGGCGCCTTCCGAGGTCCACATGATGCGTTCGTCGGGTATCTGCTCCTGGACGGTCGCCTTCCAGCTTCTGCTCGACGGGCCGACCTTTGCTTTCCAGTCGCTGGTCACGTCATCGCTCTGCGAGACGCTGCGTACGCCCTTGGTGAAGCTGCTGAATTTCTCGAACTGGGTCCAGTGGTCGTAGGCAGTGCGCAGGGGCACACCGACATCGATGAACTCGATGATGTTGGTGACCTTCGTACTGCCCGCCTTGCCTCCCGACCCACCGCCGAGGGCTTCCTTGGCCTTGCCGAGGACGTTGTCCTTGACCTCCTTGGCCTTCCCGGTGATCGCGGCCTTGATCGGGGAGTCGCCTTGGAGGATGCCGGAACCGATCTGGGCCAGCGAACCGCCGTTCTCGGCGATATCGGTGAGCTGGTCCGTCACATCCACCAGTTTGTCGCCGGCCTTTTCGGCCAGGTTCCCCACCCAGGCGTTCACATAGTTTCCGAACTCGTCACGCAGTCGATCGATACCCGAGTCTCCTGCGCCGCCGTTTTCCCTTTCCGTCTTGGCCATGACCGGCTACCTCCGACGATCGGCGCGTGATGATGACTTCTTGGCAGTCGTCCGCTTCGTCGTGGCTGCCTTCTTCGAGGGTGCCGCTTTCTTCCGTGCGGGCGCCTTCTTGGCCGGAGCCCTCTTGGCGGTGGCTCGCTTGGCCGGGGATTTCTTGGGGGTGGCTTTCTTCGCGGTGGTCTTCCCTGCCGTGCTTTTCGTGGCCTTCTTGGGGGTGGCCTTCTTCGCCGCGGCCTTCTTGGCGGGGGCGGTTTTCTTGGCAGGGGCGGACTTCTTGGCAGCCGTCTTCTTCGCGGACGCCTTCTTCGCGGACTTCCTACTTGGCGGGGCTTTCTTGGCCGTCGTCCCCTTGGCAGCCGTCTTCTTGGCGGACGATTTCTTGGCCGTCCCTTTCTTCGTGGTGGCCTTCTTGGCTGTCGTCTTCTCGTCCGGGGCCTCTTGGGCTGACGCCTTCTTCGCCGGGGCCTTCCGCCCAGAGGTGGCCTTCCTGCCGGTGGCGGTGGGCCTCGTGGCTGACGGGCGTCGTCCACCGCGCCGTTCCGCGCCGGCCGCCTTCCTCGTCGCACGCACGGCGCGACGGCGGGGCCGCTCCCTCGGCTCTTCTTCCTCCGCCTCCTCGGCTTCCTCCTCTTCGAGTTCCTCTTCCTCGGGTTCCTCTTCTTCCTCTTCCTCGTATTCGTCTTCCGGGTATTCGTCTTCCGGGTATTCCTCTTCCTCTTCCTCCGGCTCCTCCTCGTATTCCCCCTCCGGCTCCTCATCCGCCTCTCCCCCGCCGCTCTCCAGCTGGAGGGTCCGGTCGTGGAGCGAATCGGCGAGCGCGTCGAGCTGGTGGTTCGCGGCGGCCGCGAGGGCCTCGCGGCCGGCGTCCATGACCTCGCCGCGCAACTGGTCCACCAGCTCGGTGACCTGGGGGATCTCGCTGACCCTCCGGACAGCTTCCGCTACGATCTGCCGCGGCTGGAGCCCGAATTCGCGGCCGGCGAGATACGACGCGACGGTGAGGGCGAGCCGACCCTTTTTCGTACGGCCCAAAACGTAGCCACCGGCGAGTGCGGCAGCGAGCATGGCCTTGGTCCCCTGATTCATCCGTGCATCACCTCTTCATCGGCGCGTTCGGGGTAGGGGGAACCGATCCGGGCGCCTGACCAGGCCGTTCCCCGGGCATGACGGCCCTTGGGGTGACCGGCGAGGGGGACCGAGTGCGCATGCGGAATTGTTCGCCCATATTTCTAGAGTGATCCTGGTCGTGACCTGCGCATCCCGAGCGTGCCGGGGGTGACACTGCGGAACGGGGCGATGCTGGTGCGTGGTCGGCAACGGGAGGCCGACACTTGGGCAGAGAAGGCAGGGCGGGGCGAGCCGAGGAGGCCCGCCCCGCGCCCCGTCCCCCTCCCCTCAGCCGAAGCTGGGCGCAACCGGCCCCGACCGGCGCGCCGCCGTCCAGTCCACGATCTGCACCGCCGCCCCGGCGGCCTCCTGCCCACGGCAACGGGCGTGATGGCGGCGCGCGATGCCGTCGAGATCGAGGTGGGCGCCGAAGGCGGGGTGCGCGGCCAGGCGGCGGGCGTAGGACCACAGCCGCCGGTGGCCGGCGATACGGTGCACCGCCGCGGCGTCCAGATGCCAGCGGTGCACGGTGTCGAGCTGGACCAGAGCCACCCACAACTCGACGTCGGCCGAGGTGAGTTCGCCGCCCAGTACGTGGTCCTTGTCGGCCAGTCGCCGTTCGAGCGAGTCCAGCGCGCCGAGCAGGGTACCCAGCGCCGTCTCGTACCCCGGGCTGTCCGCGCCCAGCCGGCCGGCGTTCTGCGCGGCCTCGTGGATGCCGTACGCGCAGAGTCGGCCGATCTCCTCAAGGGCGTTGCGGGCACGGCACGGATACAGCACCGGGCCACGCTCGCCGAACCGCTCGGCCAGGTCACGCGCGATGTCGGGAGCGTGGGTGCTGACGATCCGCCCCGTCCATCCGTCGCTCAGCGCCGGCGCCGCGGCCGGTCCGGGGTGCTGGTGCGAGCTGGCCTCGTACAGCGGCCGCAGCGCGGCGTATTCACCGTCCGGGCTGTCGGGGACGGCGGGCAGCAACGTCACCGGGAGGGTGTCGCCGAGCTCCAGGAGGCTGTGGGTGATGGCGATCCGCAGGCAGTCCGGACAGGCGGGCGAGAGGTGGAGGCGGTAGCGGTGCGGCACGGCGTAGTGGCCGCTGCGCGGGTCACCGCCGATCCGGCCGCGGAGCGGGGGGACGGCGGTGCTGTGGGGGGTGGGAGACATGGCGGTCGCAGCGGAGGTGGCGGTCATGTGGGCTCCCTGGGGTCGGGACGGGTGAAGGCGGTCGGGGTGAGGACGCCTGGGGCTGCGTATGGCGGGGACCGGCACGGGGGAGGCGGGAACACTGGGCGACACGGCCGCAACCGGCAGGGCACGGCACGGCACGGCGCCCAGAACCGGCAGAAGGGGCCGTCGGTATCGGCACCCGAGCCGACGCCGGGCCAACGGCGAGCCGCCCCGCTACCGCCTCACGCGACCGAGGAAGCGGAACTTGCCGCGCTGCACACCCGCAGAAGGTCGATATGCCGTCGCGAGGTGAGCAGCGGAAGGGACGTCAGCGGCGGGCGCGACATCGCGAGGGGAAGCGCGGTGAGCAGGGGAAAGGGCCGGGCCGCGCGGATCGCGCGGTCGGTGTCCGGCACCGTACGCCCCATGAATTCCCACCCGTTCACTAGGTTCCCGCCCCGAGTGTCGAGCCGCCGTCGAGCGGCGTCAAGAGCGCGCACCCGACCACCGCACGCGCCCCTGCGGGATAATGCCCCCATGCGGATTTCAGCCAGAGCGGACTATGCGGTGCGAGCCGCGCTGCAACTCGCTGACGCCCGGGATGCGGGGCCGCTCAAGGCGGAGGCCATTGCGGACGCTCAGGAGATTCCGCACAAATTCCTCGAAGGCATCCTCAACGACATGCGCCGCGGCGGGCTCGTGCTCAGCCAGCGCGGCGGCAACGGCGGCTACCGGCTGGCCAAGCCCCCGGAGAGCATCAGCATCGCGGACGTCATCCGCGTCGTGGACGGACCGCTGGTGTCGGTACGCGGCGTCCGCCCGCCGGAGCTGTCGTACAGCGGGCCCGCCGAATCGCTGCTCCCCCTGTGGATCGCGCTGCGGGCCAACGTGCGGCAGATCCTCGACGGTGTGTCGCTGGCGGATGTCGCCGCCGCGGAGCTGCCCGCCCTGGTGTCCGCGCTGAGCGAGGACCCGGCCTCCTGGACGAACCCGTAGAGACGCGGCCCCGGACCCCGCGTCCGGATTGCGACCCCAACTGTCCACCCCTTGAACACCTCTTGCTCCTCCCGGAGTCCGCACGCATGCTTAATCCCTACTAATCCAGTGGGAAAACTAGGGAAGCCGCGGTGACCGCCGGCTCACCTCACCCGACAGGACGGTGAACGGCGCCATGCCGAAAAAGTCCGCAGCCCGCCCCGCCCCGGCGTCGCCCATCGCGGCGGCGGAGGACGGCATCTGGCTACGCGTCACCCGGGAACTCGCCGACGACCTCGCCGTCGACGCGCTCGCCCGTGACCGGGCGGGCAAGCCTCCCTTCGACGAGCTCTCGCGTCTGCGCGAGGCCGGTCTGCCGGCCCTGCTGCTGCCCGCCGGCCCCCTGGGCAGGGGCAGTGACTGGCGTACGGCCTGTGCGGTCCTCCGTGAGATCGCGGCGGCCGACAGCTCCATCGCCGAACTCCTCGCCCGGCACTACGTCCTGTCCTGGTCCCCCCGCTTCTTCGGCACCCCGGAGCGCGCGGAACGCCTCGAACGGCTCTCGGCCGAGGGGCAGTGGCTCTGGGCCGGCACCACCGACCTCCCCGAGCCGGAGCCGGCCTGCCCGACGGACGCCGATCTCACCCTCACGCCCGCCCCCGGCGGATACCTCCTCACCGGGCACAAGAGCCTGGCCACGGGTGTGACCGTCGCCGACCGCCTCGTCCTCGGCGCGCGCTGCGGCGAGACCGGCGACGCGCTGATCGTGTCCGTGGACCCGGCCCACCCCGCCGTAGCGGCCGTCCCGGCGCACGACCGGCTCGGGCAGCGGCTGGCCGGAGCGGGCGACATCGGGTTCGACGGCGTACGGATTCCCGGGGACGAGGTACTGGGCACCGTCCCCCGCGACGAGCACGCCCTGTCCCCCTTCGCCTCGCTCGCCCCGTTGGCGTTGCGGCTGGCGCTGGCCCATGTCGCCCTGGGCGCCGCCGAAGGCGCACTGGCCGAGGCGCGGGACGTCAGCCGGGCCACGCCGCGCGGCTGGTCCGGCGCGGCCGCGGACGACGGCGGCTACCCGGACCGTCCGGGCCGGGATCCCTATCTCCTGCTCGCCTACGGGGAGTTGGTGACCGCCGCCCACACCGCCGCGGCGGTCGTCGAACCGGCGACGGAGGCCCTGGCACGGGGGCTGCTCCTGGGCCAGGAACTCGGCGTCGACCAGCGCGCCGACATCGCCGTACTGGTCGCCGCGGCCGAGGCCGTCACCGGCGCGTCCGCCCTCCAGATCACCACCCGCATCATGGAACTCACGGGCGGCACCGACTCCCCCACCGACGGTCCCGGCTTCGACCGGTTCTGGCGCAATGCACGCGTCCTGACCGCCCAGGGCTCCCCCACCCACAGCCTCCGCGATATCGGCGACCACTATCTGAACGGAACGGATCCGGCCCTGCCGCTGGGGATCTGAGCGGCAGGGCGGAAGCCCTCCGGCAGGGGCCTTCCGTTCAGTGCGCCTTCTTGGCGAATTCCGTCGTGTAGGTCTTCTTCAGATCCACCGTCGCGTTCTTCAGATTCGGGTTGAAGGACTTCAGGACGCGTTCGACGGTGGCGGGCCCGTCCGCCGGCATCACGCCGTCCTTGGTGAACATCGGCAGGGTGTCCTTGATGGCCTGGGCGTACAGCTGCTTACCGCCCTGGGCGTAGTCGGCGGGCATTTTGGCCGCGATCTGTTCGGGGGTGTGGGTGGACATCCACTTGAGGGTCCGCACCAACGCGTTGGTGAGTTTCTGGACCGTCTCCTTGTGGCTGTTCACCCAGTCGGTGTTCATATAGAGGCTGGAGGAGGGGTACGGGCCGCCGAGCGCCTGCCGGGAGCCCTCGGGGGTGCGCATGTCGATCAGGACCTTGCCGAGGTTCTTGTTCACGATCTGCGCGACGGTGGGGTCGGTCGTCATTCCGCCCTGGATGGAACCCTGTTGGAGGGCGGAGAGGAAGGTCTGGCCGGCGCCGACCGCCACCGGGGTGAAGGAATTCGTCGGGACGCCGTTCTTGACCGCGAGGTATTTGGTGAGGAAGTCGGTGGACGAGCCGAGGCCGGTGACGCCGAGTTTCTTGCCCTTGAAGTCCTTGGGTGAGGTCAGGTCGCCGGCCGCCTTGCGGGAGACGACCTCGACCTCGCCGGGGGCGTGCGCGAGCTGTACCACCGATTCCACCTGCTTGCCCTTGGCCTGAAGGTCGAGGGTGTGGTCGTAGAAGCCGACGACGCCCTGGACATCGCCGGAGACGAGGGAGGTGGTGGCCTGGACGCCGGCGGGTTCGGTGAGGAGGGTGACGTCGAGGCCCTCGTCCTTGAAGTAGCCGAGCTGCTGGGTGAGTCTGGCCGGGAGGTAGATGACCTTGTCGAGGCCGCCCACCATGATCTTGATGCTGCCGTCCTTGGCGTCGGCGCCGGACGAACCGCCGCCGCAGGCGGTCAGGGTGGTGAGGGCGAGCAGTGTGGCGGCAGCGGCGGCCGACAGCTTGAGCGGGGTGCGCATGATCACGTCCTTGGGGGTCGGGGGCGGGCGTTCAGCGGTCGGCGGAGGTGTCGGCGGGCTTCCAGCGGAAGAGGCGCCTTTCGAGGAAGGCGAGCAGGCCCTCGGCGAGCAGGGCGACGACGGCGAGGATCGCCATGGCGGCGTAGACACCGGCCGCGTTGAACGTGCCCTGCGAGGCGGAGACCAGCAGGCCCAGGCCCTTGGTGGCGCCGATGTACTCGCCGACGATCGCGCCGATCAGGGCGAAGCCGAAGCTGACGTGCAGGCTGGTGAAGATCCAGGAGGTGGCGGAGGGGACCACCACCTGGAGGGTGACCTGGCGGTTGCTCGCGCCGAGGATCCGGGAGTTGGCGACCAGGTTGCGGTCGACCTCCCGGGCGCCCTGGAAGGCGTTGAAGAAGACCGGGAAGAAGACGAGGACGACGGCGGAGGCGACCTTGGAGGCCGGGCCGAGGCCGAACCAGATGAGGAAGATCGGCGCGAGGACGATCCGCGGCAGCGCGTTGAGGACCTTGATGTACGGGCCGAGCACCTCGGCCAGGAACCGGATCCGGCCGAGGGCGATGCCCAGCACCACACCGCCGATGACGCCGATGATCCAGCCGAGGAGCGCCTCGTAGAGCGTGTACCAGACCTGCTCCCACAGGGAGCCCTGCGGCGTGCCGTTGAGCGCCCACTGGGTGATCTGGTCCCAGATCTTCGAGGGCATCGAGAAGTTGAACGGGTCGATGACGGCGGCGCGGGCCAGCCCTTCCCACAGGGCGAGGAGGCCGACGAGGAGCAGAACCCGGGTGCCGTGGACGAGGAGGGTGCGGTTGCGGGCGGCGCGCGCCCTGGCCCGGGTGCGGTCGGTACGGACGGCGGCGGGGGCGCCGAGGACCACGGACTCATGCGGCATGGGCGGCGCCCCTTTCACGGGTGATCCGTACCTCTTCACCGAGCGAGGACCAGATCTCCCGGTAGATCTCCACGAACCGGGGCTCCAGCCGGACCTCTTCGACCCGGCGCGGGCGCGGCAGGTCGACGGCGAAGACCTCCTTGACGGTCGCCGGGCCGGCGGTCATCACCACCACCTTGTCGGCGAGGGCGATCGACTCCTCCAGGTCGTGGGTGACGAAGACGACCGAGGCGCCGGTGTCCGACCACAGGTCCAGGAGTTCGTCCGACATCAGCGCCCGGGTCTGGACGTCGAGGGCCGAGAACGGCTCGTCCATGAGCAGGAGTTCGGGGTCGTTGACGAAGGTCGCGGCGAGGGCGACGCGTTTGCGCTGACCGCCGGAGAGCTGGTGCGGATAGCGGTCCTCGAAGGACGCCAGCCCGACGCGGGCGAGCCATTCGCGCGCCCGCTCCCTGGCCTCGGCCTTGGGTACGCCGCGGAAACGGGGCCCGGCCATCACGTTCGACAGGACGGTGCGCCAGGGGAAGACCGCGTCCTGCTGGAAGACGAAACCGGTCCGGTCGCCGATGCCGCGGACCGGCTCGCCGCCGACCAGGACGTCACCGGAGGTGGGCTCCTCCAGGCCGCTGATCAGCGTCAGCGAGGTGGATTTGCCGCATCCGGTGGGCCCGACGACGGCGACGAACTCGCCGCGTTCGACGACCAGGTCGAGATCGCGGACGGCGGTGTGCAGCGCGCCGGAGGGGGTCCGGAACGCCTTGCTCGCTCCCCGCAGTTCGATCGCGGGGATGTGGTGGCTGTTCATGGGCCGGGACGTTAGGAGCGAGGGGGCCGGGGGCGGCAGCCTTGTGGGCGCAAGCCGCCTTTCTGCGCGCAAGCACTGTTGTGCTCGTTTTGCTCACGCTAGAACGACCGAAGCGTGACCGAGGGGTGGGCAACCGCTCACCGACGGCTTACCGTGCGGTCATCGCGCCGTCATACGGAAGATTCGCTTCCGCGGGGCGCGGCGGGCCGGAGCGGCGCGGTGATACCGGGAAACGAGGGAGGCAGGGATGCGGATGCGTCGGCCCCGCCGGATCTTCGCGCAGGTCCTGACCGCGCAGGTGGTCATCACCACGGGAGTGATGGTCCTGGCCACCGGCCTGTTCCTGGCCCCGCTCGGCACGGCGCTGGACGACCAGGCGATGCGGCGGGCGCAGTCGATCGCCCAGACCACGGCGGCCGATCCGGATCTGGCGCGGGAGCTGGTGGCCACGGGGCCGGATCCGCGCGGGCCGGTGCAGGCGGACGCGGAGCGGATCCGTACGGCGACCGGGGCGCTGTACATCGTGGTGATGGACACCCGCGGCGTGCGCTGGTCGCATCCGAACCCCGCCGAGATCGGGCGGCATGTCTCCACCGACCCCAGCCGTCCGCTCGCCGGGCGCGAGGTCCGGCAGATCGACACCGGCACGCTGGGGCGGTCGGCCCGCGCCAAGGTGCCGCTGCGGGACGGGCGCGGGCGGATCGTGGGCGCGGTGTCGGTCGGTATCGCGTACGACAGCGTGCGGGGGCGGCTGCTCGGCAGCATCCCGGGGCTGCTGCGGTATGCGGGCGCGGCGCTGGCCGTCGGCGTCCTGGCCACGCTCGCCGTCTCGCGGAGCCTGCGGCGGCGTACGCACGGTGTCGCGTTCGCCGATATCTCCGCGCTGCTGGAGGAGCGCGAGGCGATGCTGCACGGCATCCGCGAGGGGGTGGTGGCCTGTGACCGGTACGGCAGGATCCGGCTGGTCAACGACGAGGCCGCCCGGCTGCTGGGCCTCGATGCGGCAGCGGCCGCCGGACGGACGCCGGGCGAGGTGCTGGCGCCGGGCCGGACGGCGGAGGTGCTGTCGGGGCGGGTGTCCGGGGCGGATCTGCTGGCCGTCAGCGGCGGGCGGGTGCTGGTCGCCAACCGGGTGCCGACGCGGGACGGCGGGGCGGTGGTGACCCTGCGCGACCGTACCGAGCTGGAGCTGCTCGGGCGCGAACTGGACAGCACCCAGGGCCTGTTGGATGCGCTGCGCGCGCAGGACCACGAGCATGCCAACCAGCTGCACACGCTGCGCGGGCTGCTGGAGCTGGGCCGGTACGAGAGGGCCGTGGCGTTTGTGGCCGAGGTGTCCGGCGCCCACCGGGCGTCCGCGGAGGAGATCGCCGAGCGGGTGCACGATCCGCTGCTGTCCGCCCTTCTCGTCGGCAAGGCCGCCATCGCGGCCGAACGCGGGGTGCCGCTGCGGGTGTCGGCCGCGACGCTGCTGCCCGATGCGGTGGTCGATCCCCGCGATCTGGTGACCGTGCTGGGCAATCTTCTCGACAATGCGCTGGACGCCGTCGCGGCGCACCGGTCGGCCGCGCCCGCCGGGCCGTTCGCCGAGCCGGGTGCCGAGCCGGGTACGGGGCCGGGCGCCGGGCCGCTCGGCAGGCCGCCCGCCGAGCCGTTCGTCGAGGTGGAGCTGCGGGCCGAGGGCAGCACGGCCGTCCTGCGGGTCGCCGACACCGGCCCCGGTGTGCCGCCCGCGCTGCGCGAGCGGATCTTCGCCGAGGGCTGGTCCACCAAGGCCGCCGGGCCCGCGGCCGCGCACCGCGGGCGGGGCATCGGCCTCGCGCTGGTGCGCCGGCTCGCCGAACGGTACGGCGGGACGGCCCGGGTGACCGCCCGCGCGGGCGGCGGCGCGGTCTTCACCGTCGTCCTGCCCGAGGCCCTCGCCCGGGCCGACTCCCCGCACGGTCCGGGCGCCGCCGCCACGGCGGATGCCCGGCTCACCGCCGCCGGCGAACCACGCTGACCGAGAGAGGACTCATGAACGACGTTTCCGTGATCGACGTTCTGGTCGTGGACGACGACTTCCATGTCGCCGAGATCAACGCCGCCTATGTGGCCCAGGTCCCCGGCTTCCGCGTCACCGGCCGGGCCCATACCGCCGCCCAGGCGCTGGCGGCCCTGGAGCGCACCCATGTCGACCTGGTGCTGCTCGACCACTACCTGCCGGACGAGACCGGTCTGACCCTGGTACGGCGGCTGCGCCAGCTGGGCCACCACGCCGACGTGATCATGGTGACGGCGGCCCGCGATGTGGCCACCGTCCGGGACGCGATGCGCTGCGGCGCGTTGCAGTACCTGGTCAAACCGTTCGGCTATTCCGGGCTGCGGGCCAAGCTGGAGGGCTATGCCGCGCTGCGCCGTACCGTCGCGGGCGTCGGCGGGCGGGGCGAGGCCGGCCAGGAGCAGGTGGACCGCATCTTCGGCGCCCTGCGGGCCGCCGAGGCCCCGTACACGGAGCTTCCCAAGGGCCACTCGGCGGCCACCGTGGACCTCGTCCGGCAGATCCTCGGCGGGGCCGCCCACCCCCTGTCCGCCCACGAGGTGGCCGCCCGCGCCGGCGTCAGCCGCTCCACGGCCCAGCGCTATCTCAAGCACCTCGAACGCACCGGGCACATCACCCTGACCCTGAAATACGGGGACACCGGGCGGCCGGAACACCAATACCGATGGGCGAGGGGGCGATGACGGCGGGCCCCTGCCATACGGCCCATTTGCCACGAATTCGGAGCATCTTGACAGGAACCGGGGCACGATTTATGCACATGGTGTAGGTGGCTTGCTCTCCGTACCGGCAGGTGAGAGGGCCTGTTCAGCGGACCGTACAACGCAGCCGCCGCTGCCCCGCGTCGGCGACCGCTCCGGGAGCGGGCGGGGCCGCAAGGTGAGGAGAGGACCATGGCACGCGCAGTGGGTATTGACCTCGGTACGACGAACTCGGTGGTCAGCGTGATGGAGGGCGGTGAGCCCACCGTGATCACCAACGCCGAGGGCGCCCGGACCACACCGTCGGTGGTCGGGTTCGCCAAGGGCGGCGAAGTCCTGGTCGGCGAGATCGCCAAGCGTCAGGCCGTGACCAACGTCGAGCGCACCGCACGGTCGGTCAAACGCCATATGGGGGACGCCCAGTGGCGGTTCCCGGAGAAGGGCGATATCGACGGCAAGCGCTACACCGCGCAGGAGATCTCCGCACGCGTGCTGCAGAAGCTCAAGCGCGACGCCGAGCAGTACCTGGGCGAGGACGTGACCGACGCCGTCGTCACCGTACCGGCGTACTTCAACGACTCCCAGCGCACCGCGACCAAGGAGGCCGGCGAGATCGCGGGCCTGAAGGTGCTGCGGATCGTCAACGAACCGACCGCCGCGGCGCTGGCGTACGGCCTGGACAAGGAGCACGACCAGACGATTCTCGTCTTCGACCTCGGCGGCGGCACCTTCGACGTCTCGCTGCTGGAGATCGGCGACGGCGTCGTCGAGGTGAAGGCCACCAACGGCGACACCCACCTCGGCGGCGACGACTGGGACCAGCGCGTCGTGGACCATCTGGCCAAGCAGTTCAAGAACGCCTACGGGATCGATCTGACCCAGGACAAGATGGCCACCCAACGGCTGCGCGAGGCCGCCGAGAAGGCGAAGATCGAACTGTCGGCGGCGACCGAGACCACGATCAACCTGCCCTATCTGAGCGCCTCGCCGGACGGGCCGCTGCACATGGACGAAAAGCTGACGCGGGCCCAGTTCGAGCAGCTGACCAGCGATCTTCTGGACCGGTGCAAGGCGCCGTTCCACAACGCCGTCAAGGATGCGGGGATCAAGGTCTCCGACATCAACAATGTGATCCTGGTCGGCGGCTCCACCCGGATGCCGGCGGTGACCGAGCTGGTCAAGGAGCTGACCGGCAAGGACCCGCACAAGGGCGTCAACCCCGACGAGGTCGTCGCGATCGGTGCCACGCTCCAGGCGGGTGTGCTCAAGGGCGAGGTCAAGGACGTCCTCCTGCTGGACGTCACCCCGCTGTCCCTCGGTATCGAGACCAAGGGCGGCATCATGACCAAGCTGATCGAGCGCAACACCACCATTCCCACCAAGCGGTCGGAGATCTTCACCACCGCCGAGGACAACCAGCCGTCGGTGCAGATCCAGGTGTTCCAGGGCGAGCGCGAGATCGCGGCGTACAACAAGAAGCTCGGGATGTTCGAGCTGACCGGTCTGCCGCCGGCCCCGCGTGGGGTCCCGCAGATCGAGGTGTCCTTCGACATCGACGCCAACGGGATCATGCACGTCACCGCCAAGGACCTCGGCACCGGCAAGGAGCAGAAGATGACCGTCACCGGCGGCTCCTCGCTGCCGAAGGACGACATCGACCGGATGGTCCAGGAAGCCGAGAAGCACGCCGAGGAGGACCGCCGACGCCGGGAGAGCGCGGAGGTCCGCAACCAGGCCGAGCAGCTGGTCTACCAGACCGAGAAGTTCCTCAAGGACAACGAGGACAAGGTGCCTGCCGAGACGAGGACGGAGGTGGAGACGGCCGCCGGGGAGCTGAAGGAGAAGCTCAAGGGCGAGTCCGCCGAGGGCGACAACACCGCCGAGATCCGCACCGCCACGGAGAAACTCGCGGCCGTCAGCCAGAAGCTCGGCCAGGCCATGTACGCGGAGGCCCAGGCCGCGCAGGCCGCCGGCGGCGGCGAGGGCGCCGCTGCCGGTGAGCAGGCCAAGGCCGAGGACGACGTCGTCGACGCGGAGATCGTCGACGACGACCGGGAGGGGGGAAGCGGACGATGACCCGCCGGACCAACCCTCCGACCGGCCTCCGGGGCCTGCCCCGCCCACCGCTGTCGCTCGTCCCGGACCGGCCGGACGACAGTCCCGCCGTCCTCCCGGCGCGCACCCCCCGGGGCAGGAAGAGCGGCGATACGGAGCGCGGCGCGCCCTCGGGCCGCGAACCCGCCGCCGTGCAGTCGGTGGCACCCAACGCCGCGCTCCGCGCCGAGCTGCACGAGCGCACCGCCGATCTGCAACGGCTCAAGGCCGAGTACGACAACTACCGCAAGCGGGTGCACCGCGACCGCCGGGCGGTCGGGGAGATCGCCGTCGCCAATGTGCTGGAGCGGCTGCTGCCCGTGCTCGACGCCGTCGCCGAGGCGGCCGAACAGGGCGAGCTGACGGGCGGATTCCGGCGCGTGGCGGAGGCGCTGGAGGCGGAACTGGCGGCCCTGGGGCTGGAGTCCGTCGGCACTTCGGGCGCGCCCTTCGACCCGAACCTCCACGAGGCCGTCACCTATACGCCCGCCGACGACGATGCGGGCGGTCCCGCCGCGGTCCCGGCCCCGGAACGCGCCGTCTGCGGGGAGGTCATCCGGCCGGGGTACCGGGTCGGCGACCGGCTGCTGCGGCCCGCGCAGGTGGCGGTGCGGGACGAGCCGGACTCCGGCTCCCCTCACTCAGGGTGACCACATCACCGCTACCGGCCAGGTCCCCTCATTTCTCGTGTTCCACCAGCGACTTGAACTGCTGGAGGTCGCTGCGCAGCCCCCGTTCGATCGCCGCGGCCTGGGCGAACCCCTTCGGCCCGCCGAAGTCGTCCTTGATGGTGCCCGGGTCGTATTCGAACCGGGCCTGGACGCGGGTGTGCCCGCGGTCGATCGGCAGCAGCGAGACGGAACCGGCCAGGTCAGGGCCGCCCGTGGTCTGCCATGACATGACCTTCTCCGTGGTGCGGTCGGTGATCTCGAGGTCGAGTTCCCTGGTCGGGCCGCCCGCCTCGAGATCCAGATGGGTCCGTTTGCCCTCCAGATGGGCCTCGCGCACACCGTCCACATACTGCGGAATGCTGTCCACCCGGTGCAGGCAGTCCCAGGTCTTGTCGACGGGAGCGCCGATGTCTACGTGTTCTTCGAGCGTGCTCATCTGGCACCTCACAGCTCGGTTCACGGCTTCGGATGATGTCTCCAGGGTGCTCCGGGCGGACGGCGGAGGCGACCCGGGCGCGGAAGCGTCTGCCGCAGGAGTAGCGTCACCTCCGGTGATCCACACCGTGACGGCCGGTGATGCACACCGCTGATGCACACCGCGACGAAAGGCAGGGGGCTTGCCGATGTTCTCCTCGCGCAGGGATGACGGCCTGACGAACCGATTCGGATTCGCGCTCGTGCGCCGCGGCTATGACCGCGGCCAGGTGGATGCCTACCTCGAACGGCTCGCGGCCGGCGACCCGCCCGCGGACCATGCCGGCTTCGAGTTGACGAGGCGGGGCTATGACCGCGGGCAGGTCGACGCGTATCTCAGCGAATGGCGGCGGAACGCAGCGGACGGCCAGGGCCGGTCCGACGGGTCGGGGTCGGACCGGCCCTAGGCGCCGTCTTCTGGCGCCTGCGCGCCGACCGCTCAGCCGACGTGGACGCGGGGCCGGCGTTCCCGGTCGGGCTCCGCCTCGCGCAGGACCTCGCGGGTGACGGGGGCGACTTCGCCCTGGCCGAAGAGGAAGAAGCGCAGGAACTGGGCGAAGGGGTTGCCCTCGGTCCACTCGAAGTAGATGTGCGGGCGCTGCCCGGTGAGGTCCCGTACGTGCAGGAGCAGCGCGGCCAGTGCGTTGGAGATGGTGGAGCTGTCGAGGCAGAGCACCCGGTAGCGGCCGTGCAGGACCTCGCCGCGGACCCGCAGCTCGCTCTCGAACTCCGACGGGTCGCCGACCGTGACCTCGACGAAGATGAGGTCGTCGTCGCAGGGAATGTCGTTGTCGCTGCGGATCTGCTGGAGCTTGTCGCGGTACTCGGCCACATCGCGCTGGTCGGGCTCGTTGGCGATGAGGCGGATTCCGCGCCGGGCGGCGTCGCGGAGGAACCGTTCGGCGGTCTCGTCGAGGACCACGCTGGTCACCCGCAGCTCGAAGGCGCGGCGAAGCCGCGACAGCAGCGAGATGAGGATGATGCCGGCGATGAAACAGGCACCGATCTTGACGCCGTCGGGCCGCTCGATGACGTTGGCGACGGTGGTGTAGAGGAACACCGCGGAGATCGCGGCGAAGCCGATCGTCCAGCCGCGCTGGCGGGCGCGGTGGGCGGCGATGGTCACGGCGATGGCGGCGGAGCTGATCAGGACGAGCACGCCGGTGGCGTAGGCGCCGCCCTGGGCGTCGACATCGGCGTTGAAGATCCAGGTCACCAGGAACGCGACGAGGGTGAAGACCAGCACCATCGGGCGGACCGCCCGCGCCCAGTGCGGGGCCATGCCGTACCGCGGCAGATACTGCGGCATCAGATTGAGCAGTCCGGCCATCGCCGAGGCACCGGCGAACCAGAGGATCGCGATGGTGGAGATGTCGTAGACGGTGCCGAAGGCGTTGCCCAGGTACTCGTGCGCGAGGTAGGCGAGCGCGCGGCCGTTGGCCTGGCCGCCCGGCTTGAATGCGTCGGCCGGGATCAGCAGGGTCGTCACGAAGCTGGTGAGGATGAGAAAGACGCTCATGATCACGGCGGCCGTGGTGAGCAGCTTCTTCGTGCCGCGGATGCGGCCGGTGGGGCGCTGCTCGGTGTCGTCGGCGTCGCCCTCGACATGCGGCATGACCGCCACGCCGGTCTCGAAACCCGACATGCCCAGCGCCAGCTTGGGGAAGACCAGCAGGGCCACGCCGACCATGGCGACGACGTTGCCGTGCTGGGCGGTCAGGGCCTGGGACCAGTCGGTGACGACATGCGGCGCCTCGGCCACATGCCACAGTCCGACGACGACCACCGCGACGTTGAGGCCGAGGTAGAGGGCAACCAGGACCACGGCGACGCCGACCGCCTCCAGGAAGCCCTTCATGAAGACCGCGCCGAGCAGGGCGACCAGGATCAGGGTGATGATCATCTGCTGGTTGTGCAGGACACCGGTCAGATGCGGGTTCTCCACGAGGTGGGTGGAGGCGTCGGCGGCCGACAGGGTGATGGTGATCAGGAAGTCGGTGGCGGCGAATCCCAGCAGGGCCAGGACGAACAGCTTGCCCTTCCAGAACGACAGCAGCCGCTCCAGCATCGCGATCGAACCCTGTCCGCGCGGGCTCTCCTCCGCCACCCGCCGGTAGACCGGCAGCGCACCGGCCAGCGTCACGATCACCAGGACGATGGTCGCGACGGGTGACAGCAGACCGGCGGCGAGGGCCGCGATGCCCGGCTGGTAGCCGAGGGTGGAGAAGTAGTCGACACCGGTCAGGCACATCACCCGCCACCACCGCTGCCCCTTGTGGGCGCTCTGCTGCTCGGGCTGACCGCCCTGCTGGTGCTTGGCCATGTCGGCCAGGCCCTCCAGCATCCATGCCCGCATCCGTTGTCGCGGCGGGGCCCCGGGGGCATCGTCGGCGGGGGCGGGGGTGGCCATGGGGTGCTCCTGTCGTATGTACGAAGACTCTTGCGTAGGTGCGAAGGCTCTCGGCCATCGGCGAGACGGCCTGGGTCAGGGTACGCAGCCGTGTCGGCGGGATGTACGGCGGCATGCCGTCCGGGTGCTCGGGGGCCCGACGGGCCTGCGGTCCGGGCACTTTGGGCCCCGCCGCCGGAGGTGTTCGGGGCCCTGCGTACGATCTTGATCCCGCCACGCCCCCACGCCCCGGCCCGCCGTGCCCCGCACGCGTACCCCGAAGGGAACTCCCGACGTGACGTCCCCCTCCCCCGCGCCCACCCGCACCCGCGTCGTCGTCATCGGCGCCGGTCCCGCCGGGCTCACCGTGGCGAATCTGCTGCGCGGCGCCGGGATCGACTGCGTCGTACTGGAGGCGGAGAGCCGCGAGTTCATCGAGCGGCGGCCGCGCGCCGGGTTCATCGAGGAGTGGGCGGTCCGCGCGCTGGCCCGTCACGGCCTCGCCGACCGGGTGCTCGAACGCGCCGAGACCCAGGCGCAGTTCGAGTTCCGCTTCGGCGGCGAGCGGCATCTGATACGCACCGCGGAACTGTCGGGCAGTCGTCATTTCGTCTATCCGCAGCCGCAGTTGGTGACCGATCTGGTCGCGGCGTACGCGGACGCCGCGGGCGGCGACATCCGCTTCGGCGTACGGGAGGTGCGGCTGCACGACGTGGACGGGGAGCGGCCCGCGGTGAGCTACCGCGATCCGGTCACCGGCGAGCGGCAGCGCATCGAGTGCGAGCTGATCGCGGGGTGCGACGGGGCGCGCGGGGTGAGCCGGGCGGCGATACCCGCCGGCCGGACGGTGCTGACCCGGCACGACCACGGGGTGGCCTGGCTCGCGCTGCTCGCCGCGGCGCCGCCGTCCGCGGAGGGGGTGGTCTTCGGCATCCACGAGAGCGGGCTGGGCGCCCATATGGCCCGTAGCCCCGAGATCACCCGCTACTACCTCCAGGTCGAGCCCGGCGAACGGGCCGAGAACTGGTCGGACGCGCGCATCTGGGACGCGCTGCGCACCCGGCTCGCGGCCGCCGGTGCCCCGCCGCCGGCCGAGGGGCCGCTGGTGGAGAAAGTGGTCCTGGACATGCACAACTACGTGGTCGAGCCGATGGCGTACGGCCGGCTCTATCTGGCCGGGGACTCGGCACACCTGGTCGCGCCGATAGCGGCGAAGGGCATGAATCTGGCGATCAACGACGCGCTGCTGCTCGCACAGGCGCTGATCGCGCACTACCAGGGGGACGGCAGCGGCCTCGCCGACTATTCGCAGGCGTGTCTGCGGCGCGTCTGGCAGTACCTGGAGTTCTCGCAGTGGCTGTCGGAGGTGCTGCACGGCGCCTCGTCCGGCGACCGCTTCCGGGCGGGCACGGCCGCGGCGCGGCTGCGGCGGCTGCTGGGCTCGCGCTCGGCGGCGGAGGCGTTCGCCGGGCTGTACATCGGCGAGGAAGCGGATCTCTGAGGGCGGCCCGGGACAGCGGGGCGGGGCCCGTTTGCCCGCCGTAGCGGGCGGCAGCAGGCTGGAGACATGGCATCCGGTGCCGGTCCGCAGCTTCCGGACATCGTCTCCGGCTGGGCCGTCGAACGGCCCGGACCGGTGGCCTCCGGACCGCTGGTGACGGTGCGGCGCGCGCTTCCCGAGCCCGGTCCGGGCGAGCTGGCGGTGCGGGTGGAGGCGTGCGGGGTGTGCCGTACGGATCTGCATCTGGCGGAGGGGGACCTGGCGCCGCACCGGCCGTCGACCGTGCCGGGGCACGAGATCGTGGGGCGGGTGGCCGCGACCGGCAGCGGCGTGAGCGGCTTCGACGTCGGCGACCGGGTCGGCGGGGCCTGGCTGCGGGAGACCTGCGGCACCTGCCGCTACTGCCGGGCGGGCCGGGAGAACCTGTGTCCCACGTCGCGCTACACGGGCTGGGACGCCGACGGCGGCTTCGCCGATGCGGCCCTGCTGCCCGCGGACTACGCCTATCCCCTGCCCGGCGACCGCGACGCCACCCAGCTGGCGCCGCTGCTGTGCGCCGGGATCATCGGCTACCGGGCGCTGCGGCGCAGCGCGCTGCCGCCCGGCGGACGGCTGGGGATCTACGGCTTCGGGGCGTCGGCGCATCTGGCCGCGCAGGTCGCCCTCGCCGAGGGCGCCACCGTCCATGTGCTGACGCGGTCCGCCCAGGCGCGTCAACTCGCCCTCGGCCTGGGCGCGTCCTCGGCCGGCGATGCCTACGGCCGCCCGCCCGAACCGCTGGATGCGGCGATCCTCTTCGCGCCGGTCGGCGATCTGGTGCCGGTGGCCCTGGCGGCCCTGGACCGGTCCGGCACGCTGGCCGTGGCCGGTATCCATCTCAGCGACATCCCCCCGCTCACCTACCAGCGCCACCTCTTCTACGAACGGAATCTGCGCAGCGTCACCTCCAATACGCGCGAGGACGGCCGGGAGTTCCTGCGGACGGCGGCGCGGATCGGCATCCGGGTCACGGTCAGCCCGTACCCGCTCAGCCGCGCTCCGCAGGCGCTGGCGGACCTGGCGGCCGACCGGGTGCACGGGGCTGCGGTCCTGGTACCCGGCTGATCCCGGCCGTTCCCCGAACTCAGCCTGGACGTTCCCGACTAGCTCCCCTCTCCCCCGATGCCGCACCATGGAGAAGAAGCGGTAAATGGTGACATGTCCGATGAGGTGGGGCCGGGTCCGTCCGCCCCGGCCCCGAGGGCAGGTACGGCGACCGTGGCTTACGACGACGGCTTCCCGCGTACGGAGGCGGTGCAGGCAGTGACCGCGCGGGTCCTTGGGTTCTCCGGGGCCGAGCTGACCGCCGTCTATGTGCCGGCCGATGCCGAGGGGGACGGCGATCTTCAGCTGGCCGGGACGGCCGGGGGCTGGGGCCTCCCGTACGGACTGCCGACGCACTGCGCACGGTCCGGCGACTCCCCCGTGGCCACGGCCTTCCGTACCGGGGTGCCGCTGTGGCTGGGGCCCGAGGAGAGCGCGACCGTCGGGTCGATGGGCGTGCTGCCGCTGGGCGGGGACACCCAGCGGCTGGGCTGTCTGGTGGTCGTGGACAAGCGCCCGGACGCCTTCGGCGCGGACCGGCGCCGCCTGCTGGAGCTGCATGCCGACCAGGTCGCGGCGGGGCTGGAGGCGGTGGCCGCGCGGGACCTGGGGCGGGCGAAGGGGGCCGGCGGCGGGCGACTGGGACCGGGGCTGGAAACGCTGCGGGGCGGCGCGTTCACCCTGGGCCTGGGCACCGGGCGGATCGCCGCGGATGCGCAGGTCCTGGCCCTGTTCGGAATTCCGCCGGAGGGGTTCGACGGGCAGGTCGAGACGCTGCTGGCACGGACCGCGCCGGACGACGTGCCCGCGCTGATGGCGATCGTGGAACCGGACCGGCTGCCCACGCCCGGCCAGCAGCTGTCGTTCCGGATCCGCCGCCCCAACGGCGAGCTGCGCTGGCTGAGCCTGCGCTGCCAGGTGCTGATGGCCGCCACGGGGGCGCCGGAGCGGGTGCTGGGTGTGGTCGCCGATGCCGCCTATCTGCGGCCCAGTGCCGACGAGGTCGCCATCGTGCGGCGACTGTCGGCGGCGCTGGCCGGGGCGACGACCATCCGGGACGTGAGCCGGGTGGTGGTCGCGGCCCTGCGGGTGCCGCTGGGCGCGTCCCGGGTGGCGGTCGCCGAACTGGAGGCCGACCGGTTCGTGGTCACGGTCCTCGATCCCCCCGAGCCCGACGCCTGGCCCGAGGAATGGCGCAGCGAATGGCGTTCCGAGTGGCCCGACACCTCCTGTCACCGGCTGCCCACGCTGGAGGCCGCGGTGCGGGCCGGGCAGGTGGCCCTGTGGCCCCCGGGGGCCGCCCTGGAACCGGGTCTGGCGGGTGTCGGGCCCGGCGGGCTGGCCGTGCTGCCGCTGCCGGCCGACGGCCGGATGGCCGGGGTGTGCCTGGTCGGCTGGGACGAGGAGCACCGGTTCGGGCCGGAGGAGCGCTCGCTGCTGACCGCGACCGCGGGGCTGGCGGGTCAGGCGCTGGTGCGGGCGCGGGCGCTGGACGCCGGGCACGAGCTGACCACGATGCTCCAGCGCAGCCTGCTGCCGCGCAAGCTGCCCAAGCTGGCGGGCGGGGTGGCCGCCGCCCGCTATCTGCCGGCCACCGTGGGCCTGGAGGTGGGCGGCGACTGGTACGACGTCATTCCGCTGTCCGACGGGCATGTGGCGCTGGTCATCGGCGATGTGGAGGGCCACAGCGCGGGCGCGGCCTCGATCATGGGCCAGATGCGCACGGCGATCCGGGCGTATGCGGTGGAGGGCCATCCGCCGGATGTGGTGGTCTCGCACACCAACCGGCTGCTGGTCGGCATGGAGACGGATCTGTTCGCCACCTGCTGCTATGTCGACCTGGACATGGAGGAGGGCATCGCCTGGTTCGTACGGGCCGGGCATCTGCCGCCGCTGCTGCGGCATCCCGACGGCCGTACGGAGGAGATGGACATCGCGGGCGGCCCGCCGCTGGGGGTGGTCGCCGACGGGGAGTTCCCGCTGACCGAGGTCGGTCTGGCGCCCGGCACCGTGCTGGCGCTGCTGACCGACGGCCTGGCCGAGTCGGCGCACCTTCCGGTGGAGGAGGGGCTGCGCAAGGTCCGCGAGGTGCTGGGGGCGGCGGATCCGTCCGATGCCGGACGGATGGCCGATGAGCTGCTGGGCAGTGCGAAGCGCCGCGACGACGACGTGGCCGTGCTGGTGCTGCGCTACGACGGGATGGAGGTGCGTCCGACCCGGGCCCGCTGGGCGGTGTGGCGGCTGCCGGACGCGGTGATGCACGCCCGCCGGTTCACCGCGCGCACCCTGCGCTCCTGGGAGGTGACCCAGGAGATGGATGTGGCGCTGCTGGTGGTGTCCGAGCTGGTCACCAATGCCATTGCGCATACGCAGGGCGAGGTGCGGCTGGATCTGACGCTGGCCGCCGACCGGCTGCGGATCGCCGTGAACGACGCCTCGCCGCGGGCCCCGGTCAAACCGGGGAGCGTGGACTGGGAGGCGACCGGCGGCCGCGGGCTGCTGCTCGTCGAGGCGATGTCGCTGGTGTGGGGCTCGGTGCCGCTCAGCGGCGGCAAGCAGGTGTGGAGCGAGATCGCGGTGTCGCCGCGGGAGCGGCCGGCCCGGGGCAGCGCGGAGGAGGGCGGCTGAGATGGGCCTCGGCATCCGGCACGCCGTCGTCGTCCTGGCCGGGCTGTGTCTGACGGTCGGGGCCGGCGCCTGCGGACTGGCCCGTGAGGCGGGCGCCTCGCACGAGCACCCGGCCGGCGGCCTGACGATCGGTCTGCTGCTGCCCGACTACACCTCCCGGATGCAGCAGTTCGACAAGCCGCTGATCGAGAAGCGGATCCATGAGCGGTGCCCGGCCTGCCGGGTGGAGTTCGCCAGCGCGCAGCACGATGTGGCCACGCAGCAGGCGCAGGTCGACGCGATGATCACCAAGGGGGTCAAGGTGATGATCCTCGACGCCGTCGACTCCAAATCCCTGCGCCACTCCATCGAGAACGCCCACCGGGCGGGCGTCGAGGTCATCGCCTACGACCGTCTCGCGGAGGGGCCGATCTCCGGCTATGTCTCCTTCGACGGCAACCAGGTCGGCCGGCTCCAGGGCCGGGAGCTGCTGCGGGCGATGGGCGCCAGGGCGCACGGCGGCCAGATCGTCATGATGAACGGGGACTTCAGCGATCCCAATTCCCGGTGGTTCCAGCAGGGCGCGCTGGACGTGCTGCGCGGCAGGGTGCGCATCGGCAAGGCGTACGAGACCACCGGATGGCGGCCGGAGGTCGCCCACACCAATATGTCCGGCGCCATTTCGGCCCTGGGCGCCGACCGGATCGACGGGGTGCTGTCCGCCAACGACGGTCTGGCCGCGGGCGTCATCTCCGCGATGAAGGCCGCCAAAATGCAGCCGCTGCCGCCGGTCACCGGGCAGGACGTCGAGCTCTCCGCCATCCAGCGCATCGTCCAGGGCGAGCAGTACATGAGCGTCTACAAGCCCTTTGTGTACGAGGCGAACGCCGCCGCCGACATGGCCGTCGCACTGGTCCACGGCAAGAGCCTGGCCCCCATCACCCGGCACACGGTCAACAGCCCCACGACGCGGGGCGTTCCGGCCGTGCTGCTCACGCCGATCGCGGTGACCGTGCACAACATCAAGGCCACCCTCGTCAAGGACGGGATGTACACGGTCCATCAGATCTGCACCCCCACATACGCGGCCGCCTGCGCGAAGGCCGGCCTCACCGGGTAAGGCGGTGTCCATGTCCGCTCCGCCGCTGCTGGCGCTGCACGGGATCTTCAAACGGTTCGGCGCCGTCCAGGCCCTCCGGGACGTCGAGCTGGAGATCCGCGCCGGGCAGGTCGTCGCGCTGGTGGGCGACAACGGCGCGGGCAAGTCGACGCTGGTCAAGGTGATCGCCGGGGTCGCCCCGGCCGATGCGGGCATGATCGAGTGGGACGGCCGTCCGGTCCACATCACCCGCCCGCACGACGCCCGGAACATGGGCATCGCCGCCGTCTACCAGGACCTCGCGCTCTGCGACAACCTCGACGTCGTCGGCAATCTCTTCCTCGGCCGGGAGATTCACCGCTCGGGTGTGCTGGACGAGGTGGAGATGGAGCGCGTCACCCTGGAGCTGCTCGACACCCTCGCCATCCGGATGCCCGGTGTCCGACTGCCGGTCGCCTCGCTGTCCGGAGGCCAGCGGCAGACCGTCGCGATCTCCCGTTCGCTGCTGGGCGCGCCCCGTCTGGTCCTGCTCGACGAGCCGACCGCGTCCCTGGGCATCGAGCAGACCTCCCAGGTCCTGGACATGGTCGACCAGCTGCGGGAACGCGGGCTGGGAGTGCTGCTGGTCAGCCACAACATGGGCGATGTCAAGGCCGTCGCGGACTGGGTGGCGGTGCTGCGGCTGGGCTGCAACAACGGGTTCTTCGATGTGACCAGCACCTCGCACGAGCAGATCATCTCCTCCATCACCGGGGCCACCGACAACGCCGTCACACGCCGTCAGACACACGGGTGGGAGCTGGAGCTGTGAGCCGCACCTGGACTCCGCGAAACCACAAGCCGGCCGATGGCGCGCCCCGACCGCCGGGGCCGTTCGGGCACCGGGTACGGGGCGCCGCCGCCTCCCTGGGCCGCCGCTTCCGCAGCGGCGAACTCGGCTCCACCCCCGTCGTGCTCGGCCTGCTCATCGTCTGGATCATCTTCGAGGCCCTCAACTCCAACTTCCTCTCCCCGCGCAACCTCTCCAACCTCAGCGTGGACATCGTCGGCACCGGCCTGATCTCCATCGGCATCGTCTTCGTCCTGCTGCTCGGCGAGATCGACCTCTCGGTCGGGTCGGTGAGCGGACTGGCGGCGGCCGCCTTCGCCGTACTGAACGTCAACCGGGGGATGGCGGAAGGACTCGCGGTGCTCCTGGCCGTGCTCGCCGGCACCGCCATCGGCGCCGTCCAGGGCTTCTTCTTCGCGAAGGTCGGCGTGCCGTCCTTCGTGGTGACCCTCGCCGGACTGCTGGGCTGGAACGGGCTGATGCTCTACATCCTGGGTACCAGCGGCACCATCAACCTCTCCGACAAGGGCCTGGTCGCCATGCTGACCGGCCACTACTTCACCCATGTCGCCGCCGCCTACGGCCTGGCGGCGCTCGGCACCGCCGGGTACTTCCTCGCCTCGTACCACGACACCCGGCGCCGGCAGGCGGCCGGCGTACCGTACCGCCCGCTGCGCGGGATCGTCTGGCGTACGGCCCTGCTCGGCGCGGTCACCCTCGTCGTGGCGTGGGTCCTCAACCAGTTCGAGGGCCTGCCGCTGGCGCTGCTGATCTTCCTGGCCTTCCTGGTGGGCCTGGACTGCGTACTGCGCCGTACCCGCTACGGCCGGATGATCTTCGCTCTGGGCGGCAGCGTCGAGGCCGCCCGCCGTACCGGCCTCAACGTCGACCTGGTACGGATCTCGGTCTTCATGATCTCCGGCACCATGGCCGCGATCGGCGGCCTGTTCCTGGCCTCCCGGGTCTCCTCGGCCAGCCAGACCTCGGGCTCGGGCAATCTGCTGATGGACGCCATCGCCGCCGCGGTCATCGGCGGGACCAGCATGTTCGGCGGCCGCGGCCGCACCTGGTCCGCGCTGCTGGGGGTGCTGGTCATCCAGTCGATCGCCTCCGGTGTGGCCCTCATGGGCATCCAGACCGCCGTCCAGTTCATGATCACCGGCGGGGTGCTGCTCGTCGCCGTGGTCATCGACTCGCTCTCGCGCCGCGCCCAGAAGTCCCACGGCCGGGTGTGAGGCGGGCCGCCGTGCGCCGCGGCCCCGGCCATGACCCATCGGGCAGGCCTTACCACGGCGTGGCGCCCGTGGCGAGCGCAGCGCGGCACCCGGTGGGGTCCCTCCGGCGCGGTTGCGGATGGCGATCCCCTGCGCAAAGCATGGAGAGGAATGTGTCTTCTCGAAATGCCCTCTCCAAAAGCCTCTGCTCGAAGGGACGGCAACTTCATGGTCATGGAATACGGACAGCGATGGGGCTTCGCCGCCGACAGCGGCCGCCTCGGCGCGGCGGTCGGTGAGGCCATGCGTGCCGTGGAGGCCCTGAGCGATACGGTCGAATGCACCGTGGAGGGCTATCAACAGGCCCTGGAAACCCTGCACCGCTACCCCGACGACGAAGTCACCGCGGTGTTGCGGCGCGGCTGGGAAACCCTGCCGGAGTCCGCCTATCCCGACCGCTGGGGCGTCGTCCAGGTGCTCACCGACCTCCAAATCACCTCCGCCACGGAGGTGTTCGAGACGATACTGACCACGCCCATCCCGCCCGAGCGCACCCCGGAATACGCCTACCCCTATTCCACCGTCGGGGAGGAAATCACCCTGCGCACCACGGCCGTCGAAGGACTGACCCGCCTGGCCGCGGAGGACGATCCCGGTGCCGTGGAACTCCTCATCCGGCATGTGACCGACGACGACCGCAGCATTCAGACCGCGTGTGTGCGGGCGCTGCGGGACCTGGGCGAGGACGCCGGGGTCGATGTGTCGCCCCTGGTGCCGGACGATGTCCAAGAGTTGCTGCGGCGACCGGGCTGACGGGTCGAAAGGATGATGCGCCATGACCGACATCCAGGACCGCGGTAAGACGACCATCGCCGACGTCGTGGTCGCCAAGGTCGCCTATCTGGCCGCCGCGGACGTCCCCGGCGTCCACGCGCTGGGCAGCGGATTCTCCCGGTCCGTCGGGGCACTGCGGCAACGCGTCCCCGGAGGGCCGTCCACCACCGTGCACGGCGTGAAGGTCGAGGTCGGCGAGAAACAGGCGGCGGTCGATCTGGACCTGATCGTCGAGTACGGCGAGATCATCCGCGAAGTGGCCGGTGCCGTACGGGAGAGCGTGATCCTCGCCGTCGAGCGGATGACCGGCTTCGAGGTGGTCGAGGTCAACACCGCGGTGAGCGACGTCAAACTGCCCGAGGAGGAGGAGGCCGAAGCGGAACGCGTGCGGTAGACGCGCCCGCCGCGGCCCCGCTCGGCCTCAGCCGGTCGTCAGGCCGTGCCGGGCCAGCAGCGGTCCGAGATCCGGATCGCGGCCGACCACGGCACGGAACGCCGCCATCGGATCGACGCTGCCGCCCCTGCCGAGCAGTTCGCGGCGGAAGATCTCGCCGCTCTCGCGCACCGTCTTGCCGTTCTCCCCGAACCAGCGCACGGTGTCGGCGTCCAGCACCTCGGCCCAGCGGTAGCCGTAGTACCCGGCCGCATAACCGCCGGCGAAGATATGGGCGAAGTAGCCCGTGCGGTAGCGCGGCGGGATCGCGGGCAGGGCGACGCCGTAGCGCTCCAGCGCGGCCCGCTCGAACGCCTCGGCGCCGTCCGCGTCCGGCAGTTCACCGTCGGCGGGCAGGGTGTGCCAGGCCCAGTCGAGGAGCGCGGCCGCCAGATGCTCCACCACCCGGAAGCCGACGCCGAAGCCCTCCGCCTCGCGCAGCCGGGCCGGCAGGTCGGACGGCATGGGCTCGCCGGTGCGGTGATGCCGGGCGTAACGGGCCAGCACCTCGGGCCGCTCCGCCCACATCTCGTTGACCTGGGAGGGGAACTCCACGAAGTCCCGCGGCACACTGGTGCCCGACAGCAGCGGATAGCGCACGTCGGAGAAGAGCCCGTGCAGCGCGTGGCCGAACTCGTGGAAGAGGGTGGTGACCTCGCTCCAGGTCATCAGCACGGGCTCGCCGGCCGGCGGCCGGGCGATGTTGAGGTTGTTGATGACCACCGGCTTGTGGCCCAGCAGCCGGGACTGCGGTACGAGGGCGTCCATCCAGGCGCCGCCGCGTTTGGACGCGCGGGCGAAGAAGTCGGCGACGTAGAGCCCGAGCGGGGTGCCGTCCGCCTCGAACACCTCGAAGACCCGGGCGTCGGGATGGTGGGCCTCCAGATCGCGGCGCTCGGCGAAGGTGATGCCGTAGACCAGCTCCGCGGCGTGGAAGACGCCGTCCCACAGCACCTTCTCCAGCTCCAGATACGGGCGGAGCGCGGCCGCGTCGACGGCGAAGCGCTCCTTGCGGATCCGCTCGGAGTAGAACTGCCAGTCGGCCGCGCGGATCCCGTCCACCCCGGCGGCCTCGGCCAGCGCCGCGCCCTCGCGCTCGGCGTTGGCGACGGCCGGGCCGATCAGCCGGGCGAACATCTCCTCGACGGCCTCGGTGGTGCCCGCGGTCCCGTCGGCGACCACCCAGGCGGCGTGGCTGGGGTGACCGAGCAGCGCGGCGCGTTCGGCGCGCAGGGTGGCCAGCCGGACGGCGACCGGGCCGTTGCTGACCAGACCGCGCCCCAGGGAGGCGGCGAGCAGCCGCTCGCGCAGGCCGGGGTCGGCCAGGGAGGCGAGCTGGGTCTGGTTGGAGAAGTTCTTCAGGCTGAGCAGGAACCCTTCGCGGCCCCGGGCCCGGGCGTCCTCGGCGGCGGCCGCGATCTCGTCCTCGGGTAGTCCGGCCAGCTCCGCCGCGCTCTCCACGGCCACGGCGGCGTCGGCGGTGTCCGCGCGCAGGTTCTGCTTGAACTGCGTGCACAGCGAGGCGATTTCGCCGTTCAGCTCCCGCAGCCGCGCCTGCTGCTGCGGGGTGAGGCGGGCCCCCGCCCGGACGCGCAGGGTGTGGTGGCGCTCCAGGACACGCAGCTGCTCCTCGTCCAAGCCGAGCTGCTCGCGCTGCGCATGGAGCGCGTCGAGCCGGGCGAACAGGGCGGGATCCAGGAGCAGGGCGTCGTCGTGCGCGGCCAGCCGGGGGGCTGTCTCGGCCTCGATGGCCTGGAAGGCGGCGTCGGTGTCCGAGCTTCCCTTGTTGCTGAACACCCGCCGCACCCGGCCGAGCACGGCGCCGCTGCGCTCCAGCGCCTCGACGGTGTTCTCGAAGGTCGGGGGCTCGGTCTCGGCGCCGATGGCCGCCACCTCGGCCAGCTGCTCGGACATCCCGCGCTCGAAGGCCGGCAGGAAGTGCTCCTGCCGGATGTGCGCGAACGGCGGCAGTTCGTAGGGCAGTTCACTCGGCTGGAAGAAGGGATTCGACGTCACGAAATCGAGCGTACGCCCCGGAGCCGCCCCGGGTCCGGCGGTTGTGGACAGCGACGCCCGGCGGGCCCGCCACCGGCCGCCGCGCCCCGCACACCGCCCCCTTCATGCGGTCTCGTTCCCGCCGTCTTTCTCCCAGCCCCAGCGCGGCGTCGCCCCCGGCTCGCCCAGGTCCGCGCCGTCCGGCTGCCGGGAGACGTCCTGGGCGATACGGGTACCCCAGTCGAAGTACTCCATGACGCGGCGGCGCAGCGCCGGGTCGGGCGGCAGCTCCCTGTCCACGGCGCCGGACATCAACTCCAGCCAGCGCAGCCGCTGTTCGTCCGTGACGGCCAGGCCCAGATGGGCGCGCAGCAGCCCCTGGTGGCCGCCGGCCGTGGCGGTGAAGTCCGCCGGTCCGCCGAAGACCTCGGCGAGCCAGACGGCGACGTGTTCGCGGTGCTCGGGCGTGAAGTGGGCGAACACCGGGGCCAGGACGGGGTCGGCGAGGACCGCCGCGTAGAAGGTGTCGCTCAGGCGGCGGAGGGCGCCGATGCCGCCCACGGCCTCGTACAGCGTCGCGGCCCGCGGCGCGGAGGCCACCGCGGTGCGCGCGTAGTGCTTCATCTCCTCGATGTCGTCGATGTACGGGCGGACGCGGTCGAGGAAGTCGCCGAAGAGCGGGCCGCCGCGGAAGCCCTTCAGATGGTCCTCGACGGAGGTCCATTCGATGCGCAGGATGTAACGCTCGGGCTCCTCGACGCCCTGCGCCAGGTCGTATCCCAGGCACTCCGGCGCCGCGTCGAGCTGTTCGGCGGCGGCCGCATACGCCTTCTCGAAGGCGGCGCGCCGCTCCGGGTCGGCGATGCGGTAGCGGATGTACTCGGTCGTCATGCGGAGCGCTCCTTGCCGGCGCGCACGGCGCCCGGGTCGGTCGACGGATGAGCAAAGGTCGGGTTTCCACGCTACGAGCGGCCCTCCCCGTCAACAAGCGGAGCTTGTTGTCGATCGACAAGCCGGGGTTGTCGACGGGGCCGGTGCGCCGACCTACGATGCGGCGGTATGGAACCCGAACTGCGGCAGATGCGGTACTTCGTGGCGGTGGCCGAACGGCGCAGCTTCACCCGCGCCGCGGACGACGTGTATGTCGCCCAGCAGGCGCTCAGCCAGCAGGTCAGGGCGCTTGAGGACATCCTCGGCGTACGGCTCCTGGAGCGGACCTCGCGCCGGGTCGAGCTCACCGCGGCCGGGGCGGCGTATCTGGCCGACTGCAAGCGGATCCTCGCGGCGGCGGGGCGGGCGGCGCGGCATGCGCGGGCGGTGGCGGCCGGGGAGGTGGGCCGGCTGCGGGTGGCCTATACGGTCAGCGCCGTGTACGAGACCCTTCCGGCGCTGACCGCGCTGCTCGCGGAGGAGTATCCGCGGCTGGAGGTCGAGACGCGGGAGATCTTCGCCGCGGATGTGTGCCGCACGCTGCGGGAGGAGCGCTGCGATATCGCGCTCGCGCCGCGCACCGGCTACCCGAAGGGGCTCGCGCAGCGGACCGTGCGGCGCGAGGAGCTGAGGGTGGCGGTCGGCGACGGCCATCCGCTCGCCGGGCGCGAGGAGGTGGCGCTCGCACGGCTCCGGGACGAGACCTTCCAGCTGTGGCCGCGGGAGATGGCGCCCGGCTACTTCGACGCCGTGGTCGACGCCTGCCGGGAGGCGGGCTTCCGGCCGGTGCTGGACGACACCGCCTCGGGCTCCAACGCCTGGGCCGGTATCGCCGCCGGGCGCGGGGTCAACCTCGTGGTGGCGTCGCTGGCCCATCAGCTGCCGCGCGGCATCACGCTCGTACCGCTGGCCGAGCCCCGCCCCGGCCTGCGGATCGACGCGGTCTGGCGGGATGACCAGCAGCATCCGGCGGTGCCCGGTTTTCTGCACGCCTGCGCCGAACTGGCCCGGCGCAAGGGGTGGCCGACGGACGGGTAGCGGGTCGGTCACAGGGGGCGATTCTTCGACATGCCGGGGGCCGCGGAGCCTGGTTGGCTGAGAGATGAGGTAGGGCGACTTTCGCCCACGACCAAGGAGTGATCATGGGCGCTACGGACGAAGCACGTCAGCGTCTCCAGCAGATGCGCGAGAAGGCCCAGCAGCTGACCGAGGCCGCGGAGAAGACCACGGACCCCAAGGAACGGCAGCGCCTCCAGGAGAAGGCACGCAGGCTCCAGAGCCAGACCGAGCAGGAGAGCAGCATGGGTGGCGGGGACATCTACCCGTCGCAGTGAACACGGCGCGCGCCGAGAACAACTCGGCAGAGCCGGCGCGGGTGGCCCCCGGCCCGTACGGACCGGAGGTCACTTCTCTTCCCCGGGGGCCGAGTTGGCCCGCTGACCACGCACGTTTCGCGGGACATCCGATACATCCGCCCCCGCTGCTTGGGTGATCATCCGACCCTGGTCGAGGAGCCGGTTGTCCGCCGACGCCGCGTGGTTGAGTCTTCCCATGGCTGACAAGACCGCTGTCCCCGACCTGGCCCCCGCCCCCGCGCCCGCGGTTCCGCAGGCCCTCACCGACGCGCCCGGCTACCAGGTGCGCCGGCTCCACCAGGCGTATGTCGCGCTGTGGGCACGCGCGGTGGACGCGACGCTCACCGGGCCGCAGTTCGCGGTGCTGACGGCCGTGCACGCGGCTCCCGGGCGCGACCAGCGGTCGATGGCGTCGGCGGTGGCGCTGGACACCTCCACGATGGCGGATGTGGCCCGCCGGCTGGAGAACCGCGGTCTGCTCGTCCGCCGTCCCGACACCGCCGACGGCCGCCGCAAGTTGCTGTATCCGACCGATGAGGGCGAACGGACCCTGCGCGCCGTCCACGAGCGCGCCCGCGGGCTGACCGAACGTCTCCTGGAGCCGTACGACGACGAGCGGCGCGCCGACCTGATGCGTCTGCTGACGTCCCTGGCCGACCGCTGGGAGGGCCTGGACAGGGGCTGCTGACCGCCCGGACCGTCCCCGGGTCCGCGGGCGCGCCGCCCGCCGGAAGTCGTGGTGCCATGGAGGGACAGTCCGGCACGGGAATCCGGCAACGGCCCGGCTGACGAAGGGATGCGTCAACATGAGCGGCGCGCCGTCGCCCGCCGCGTGCCTGCGTTCGCTGCGGGCCGTGGTCCTCGACACCGACGGGGTGATCACCGACTCCGCGCGGGCGCATGCGGCCGCCTGGAAGGGCGCCTTCGACGCCGCCCTGGAGGCCGCCGGCGGGCAGGAGCCGTTCGATCCGGTGGGCGAGTATCTGACGTATGTCGACGGGCGGTCGCGGCAGGACGGGGCGGCCGCGTTCCTCGCCTCCCGTGGGCTGCGGCTGCCGCTGGGGGAGGCGGACGATCCGCCGGGGACGGGGACCGTGCGGGCGGTCGCGGCCCGTAAGGACGCGCTGTTCACGGCCGGTGTGCGCGCGGACGGCGTGGCCGTCTGGCCGGGCACGGTGCGGCTGCTGGAGGTGCTGCGGCGCGAACGGGTGCCGTGCGCCGCGGTCTCCGCCTCCCGGCATGCGACCGAGCTGCTGTCGGCGACGGGGGTGCTCGCGCTGCTCGTCACCGTCGTGGACGGTAACGAGGCGCACCGCCTCGGGCTGCCGGGCAAGCCGGATCCGGCGCTCTTCCTGGAGGCGGCCCGGCGGCTGGAGGTACCGGCCCGGGACGCGGCCGTGGTGGAGGACGCGCTGGCCGGCGTCGAGGCCGGACGGCGGGGCGGCTTCGGGCTGGTGGTGGGCGTGGACCGCACGGGCAGCCCGGCCCGCGCGGCCGATCTGCGCCGCAGCGGCGCGGATCTGGTCGTGGCCGATGTGGGCGAACTGCTGACCTCCGGGGAGGGCTGATGGACTCGGGCTGGACGTGGTCGTACGAGGGCTACGACCCGCAGGCGGAGCGGCTGCGGGAATCCCTGTGCACGCTGGGCAACGGCTACTTCGCCACCCGGGGCGCGGCCACCGAGACGCTCGCCGGCCCGTCGCACTACCCGGGCACCTATGCGGCGGGCTGCTACAACCGGCTGACCTCGACGGTGGCGGGCCGGGAGATCGAGAACGAGGACATGGTCAACCTGCCGAACTGGCTGCCGCTGCGCTACCGCATCCGCCCCGACGACGCGCCTCCGGGCCCGTGGCTCTCCCCGGATCATGAGCAGCTCAAGGAGTACCGGCAGACGCTGGACCTGCGGCACGGCACGCTGACGCGCTGGTCGACGTACGAGGACGAGGACGGGCGCCGGCTGAAGGTGAAGCAGACCCGGCTGGTCCATATGGAAGATCCTCATCTGGCCGCTCTGCGCACGCTGTTCACCGCCGACGGCTGGGCGGGCCAGGTCGAGGTGTCGACGGGGATCGACGGCGATGTCCGTAACGAGGGGGTGGCGCGCTACCGGGAGCTGGCCAGCCGGCACCTCGGCGACTGGGAATGCGGGCGCGAAGGGTCCGACATCGTCTGGCTGAACTGCCGCACCGTCGATTCGGACGTCCGGATCGCGCTGGCCGCCCGGATCCAGGTGGGCTCGGGGCGGGGCGTGCCGCCGCGTACGACCGCGCACACGGCCGCGGGGATCGGCCAGCGGCTGCGGCTGCCGGTCCTGGGGACCGGGGCGCGGGCCGTCGTCGACAAGACGGTCACGCTCTACACCTCGCGCGACCCGGCGATCGGCAGCCCGCTGGAGGCGGCCGTGGACGGTGCGCTCGCGGCCCCGGAGTTCCCGCGGCTGCTGGCCACGCACCGGGCCGCCTGGGAGCGCCTGTGGCAGCGGGCGGAGCTGGAGGTGCCCGGGGAGGCGGGCGAGATCCTGCGGCTGCATCTGTTCCATGTGCTCCAGACGCTCTCCCCGCACACCGCCGAACTGGACGTGGGCGTCCCGGCCCGCGGGCTGCACGGCGAGGCGTACCGCGGCCATGTCTTCTGGGACGAGCTGTTCGTGCTGCCGTTTTTGAACCTGCATCTGCCGGAGGTCTCCCGGGCGCTGCTCGACTACCGTCACCGGCGGCTGCCCGCGGCCTGCCGGTCGGCGCGGGAGGTCGGCCGGGCGGGGGCGATGTACCCGTGGCAGAGCGGCAGCGACGGCCGGGAGGAGACCCAGCAGCTGCACCTCAATCCCCGCTCGGGACGCTGGCTGCCGGACCATTCGCATCTCCAGCACCACGTCGGCTCGGCCGTCGCCTACAACGTGTGGCAGTACTGCCAGGCCAGCGGCGACAAGGAGTATCTCTACGGCCACGGCGCGGAGATGCTGTTGCAGATCGCCCGGTTCTGGGCGGACTGCGCGCAGTGGGACCCGGCGCTCGGCCGGTACCGCATCCGCGGGGTCGTCGGGCCGGACGAGTACCACGACGCCTATCCGGGCGCGGCCGAACCAGGGCTGGACGACAACGCGTACACCAATGTCACCGCCGCCTGGGTGCTGATGCGGGCGCTCGATCTGAGCCAGGAGCTCCCCGAGGCGTTGCGCCGGGAGCTGTGCGAGCGCGAGCATCTGCGCGACGAGGACCTGGCCCGCTGGGACGATGTCGCCCACGGGCTGCATGTGCCCCACCACGACGGCGTCATCAGCCAGTTCGCGGGCTATCAGGAACTGGCGGAGCTGGACTGGGCGGAGTACCGCAGGCGTTACGGCGACATCCGGCGGCTGGACCGGATCCTGGAGGCGGAGGGCGACACCGTCAACCGCTATCAGGCGTCCAAGCAGGCCGATGTGCTGATGCTCGGCTATCTCTTCTCACCGGACGAACTCACCGAGGTCTTCCGCCGGCTCGGCTACACCCTTGACGACGACCTCTGGCGCAACACCGTCGCCTACTACCTCTCCCGTACCGCCCACGGCTCGACGCTCAGCGCGCTGGTGCACGCCTGGGTACTGTCGCGGGTGCGGCACGCCGACGCCTGGTCGTACTGCGAGGAGGCGCTGACCGGCGATGTCGCCGACCTCCAGGGCGGGACCACCACCGAGGGCATCCATCTGGGTGCGATGGCGGGCACCTTGGACCTCGTCCAGCGCGGTATGACCGGCCTGGAGACCCGCGACGAGGCGCTGTGGCTGGCGCCGGCACCGCTCCCCCAGCTCTCGAAGTTCGCGGTACGGATCCGCTACCGGCGGCACTGGGACATCGGGCTCCAGCTGCGCGCCGAGCGGGTCCGGGTGGCCGTACCGGACCTGGGGAACGGGACGGTCGAAGTGCGGCTCGGCGGGCGGCTGTTCACCGTCGCCCCCGGAACGACCCGCTGGCTGGACCTCCCCGCCACGTCCGGCTACCCCACCCGATGAAGCCCGGAGGAAACCCGGAGGAAGCCCCGAAAAGGCCCGGAGGATCCACCGAAAGCCCCGAGGAGGCCCCGAGGAAAGGAGCCCGTCATGACCGCCAGCACCGACCTGCTCATCGATGCCTTCGGGCGTATCCGGGAGAGCGTCGACGATGTGCTCTCCGGGCTCGGCACCGCCGAACTCGGTACCCGTATCGAGGACGAGGCCAACTCCATCGGCTGGCTCGTCTGGCACCTCACCCGGATCCAGGACGACCACCTCGCCGATGCGGCCGGCACCGAGCAGATCTGGACCGCGCAGGGCTGGTACGAGCGGTTCGGGCTGCCGTTCGCGGACTTCGACACCGGTTTCGGCCACTCCCCCGACGATGTGGCGGCCGTCTCCGGTATCGGCCGGCAGCTCCTGAACGGCTATCACGGCGCGGTGTACGACAACACGGTGCGCTATCTCAAGGAGCTGCACGTCAAGGACCTGGAACGGGTCGTCGACGAGGGCTGGGCGCCACCGGTGACGCTGGGGGTGCGGCTGGTCAGCGTGCTCGCGGACGATTTCCAGCACGTGGGGCAGGCGGCGTTCATCCGCGGGGTGCTGCGGCGGGGTTAGGGCCTGTCCGATGGGTCAGGGTCGGAAAGGCCCTAGGGCCTGCTCCTGTGTTCAGCGTGAGCCCTCGGCGCTGGAGGCCCGCACCACCAGTTCGGGCGTGAGACGTACCGTCCGGCGGGAGGCGGAGCCGGCGGGGCGGTGGGTGAGGAGGCGGGTGGCCTCGGCGGCGAGTTCGGGGACCGGCTGGCGGACGGTGGTCAGGGCCGGGTCGGCCAGGCCCGCCAGGGGGATGTCGTCGAAGCCGGTGACCGCGACCTCGCCGGGTACGTCGGCGCCCAGTTGGCGCAGCCGCTGGAGGGCGCCGACGGCGATGAGGTCGTTGGCGCAGACGACGGCGTCCGGGCGGGCGGGCCACAGGCGGTCGACGGCGGCGCGGCCCCAGGCGACGGAGAAGTCGCCCAGTTCGGTGCGGCCGGGCGCCTGCGGGCCGAAGGCGGCGGCGCCGGTCTCGTAGGCCACCCGCCGTTCGACGGCCGTGGACGCGGTTCCGGCGGCGCCGATGAAACAGGGGCGGCGGCGGCCGGTGGCGGCCAGGTGTTCCAGGACGAGGGCCGTTCCGGCGGCGTTGTCGACGGCGACGGAGTCGGCGACGCCGGGGCCGCAGCCGCGGTCCAGGAGGACGAGCGGGACGCGGGCGGCCGCCTCCAGGACGGCGTCCCGGCTGTGGTGTTCGTCGGCCGGTATCAGCAGCAGGGCGTCGACCTGCCGGTCCAGAAGGGCGCCGATCCGGGCGGCCTCGGTCAGCGGGTCGTCGTCGCAGTCGGCGAGCAGGACGGCGCGGCCCTCGGCGTGCAGGGCGTGTTCCAACTCCCGTACCAGGGACGGGAAGAAGGGGTTGGTGATCTGCGGCAGGACCAGGCCGACGGTGCCGGTGGAGCGGCTGCGCAGGGCGCGGGCGACCTGGTTGGGGCGGTAGCCGAGGCGTGCGGCGGCCTCGCGTACGGTGCGGGCGGTTTCGGCGCCGACCGGGCGGGTGCCGGCCAGGACGCGGGACACGGTGGCCACCGAGCAGCCGGACGCCCGTGCGACGTCCTTCAGGGTCACTTCGGCCACGCTGCTGCGCCCCTTTGCGCTCGGTCGGGACCCGGGTCGGGCTCGGGTGGCGGCAAACGTTATCACCGCCCCTCCGGCCCGTCCGTACCGATGAGTAGCAGGTCACATGCCTCACACTCCGTTGACATTCGGCCGGTCGATGGGCGAAATTCCCGGAGAACGTTTTCCCGAGGTAGCAGCCTTCTGCGGGCGCGCCTACGAGACGTCACCGCCGCACCACCTCCGCAGAGCAAAGGGGCTCCTCCGTTGGCCAGAAAGATCATTCTCGACTGCGACCCGGGGCACGACGACGCCGTCGCCATGCTGCTGGCGCACGGCAATCCCGACGTCGAGCTGGTCGCGGTGACCACCGTGGTCGGGAACCACTTCCTGGAGAAGGTCACGCGCAACGCGCTGTCCGTGGCCACCATCGCCGGTATCACCGGCGTCCCCTTCGCCGCCGGCTGCCCGCGTCCGCTCGTCCGGGACATCCAGATCGCGACGGAGGTCCACGGCGAGACCGGTCTGGACGGCCCCGAGCTGCCCGAGCCGGCGTTCGCGCCGGACCCGCGGCACGCCGTCGACCTGATCATCGACACCGTCATGGCGCACGAGCCGGGCGAGATCACCCTGGTGCCGACCGCGGGGCTGACGAACATCGCGATGGCGGTGCGCAAGGAGCCGCGGATCGCGGAGCGGGTGCGCGAGGTCGTGCTGATGGGCGGCGGCTTCCACGAGGGCAACTGGAGCGCGGTCGCCGAGTTCAACATCAAGATCGACCCCGAGGCCGCCCATATCGTCTTCAACGAGAAGTGGCCGGTCACCATGGTCGGCCTGGACCTGACCCACCAGGCGCTGGCCACCCCCGAGGTCGAGGCGAAGATCGCCGCCGTCGGCACCAAGCCCGCGCGCTTCGTCCTGGAGCTGCTGGACTTCTTCCGCGAGGCGTACCGCGAGAACCAGGGCTTCGAGCACCCGCCGGTGCACGACCCGTGCGCGGTCGCCTATGTCATCGACCCGGACGTGATGACGGTCCGCAAGGCCCCGGTCGACATCGAGCTGCGCGGTGAGCTGACCCTCGGGATGACCGTGACGGACTTCCGTGCGCCGGCGCCCGCCGACTGCACCACCCAGGTGGCCGTCAAGCTCGACCACGAGCGGTTCTGGAACCTGATCGTGGACGCCCTGGAGCGGATCGGGGAGGGCGGCGCCGCATGAACACCCTGACCACCGACGGCCGCCCCGCCGAGGCGGCCACGGGATCCGGCGTCCGGATATCCGTCCTGGTCATCGCGCTGCTGGCGGCGTGTTTCGCGTTCCAGCTCAATGCGAGCATGCTCAGCCCGGCGCTCACCAGCATCCAGGACACCCTCGGCGCCAGCTCCGCCGAGATCGGCCTGACCCAGACCGCGTTCTTCACCTCCGCGGCGCTGTTCTCCCTGTTCCTGCCCCGCCTGGGCGATGTCATCGGCCGCCGCAAGGTGCTGGTCGGCATGCTCGGCCTGATGGCCGTGGGCTGTGTGGTCGCCGCGCTGGCGACCAGCGTCCCGATGCTGTTCGTCGGCCGCATCATCCAGGGCGCCTCCGGTCCGGTCGTCCCGCTGTGTCTGATCATGCTGCGGGTCGAGGTCACCGAGCCCAAGCGGTACGGCACCCTGCTCGGCGTGATCACCGCCGTCAACGGCGGTATCGCCGGCGTCGACTCCCTGGCGGGCGGCTATCTCGCCGACCACCACGGCTTCCAGTCGGTGTTCTGGGCGATGGCGGTGGTCGCCGCGGTGGCCACGGCGCTGATCGCCACCCTGACGCCCGAGTCCAAGGCACCCGAGGCGACCCGTATGGACTGGCCCGGCGTCGCCTTCCTCGTGGTGTCCATCGGCGCGCTGCTGATCGCGCTGAACGAGGCCGGCAAGCTCGCCGCGGCCGACTGGTCGCTGATCGCGGTGCTGCTGGTCGTGGCCGTGGCCGCCTTCGCCGCCTTCTGGCGGACCGAGAACGCCAGCGGCCATCCGCTGGTCGCCACCCGGCACCTCAAGCAGCGCGGCACCTGGGCGACGCTGCTGACCACCGTGCTCACCATGACCGGTGTGTTCGCGGTGATGAACGGCCTGATCCCGGCGTTCGCCCAGGACTCCCAGGCCGGACTGGGCATGAGCGCGGAGCAGTCCGCCTGGTGGACCCTGACGCCGTACGCACTGGCCGGCCTCGCCATGGGCCCCCTCGCCGGCCGGCTGGCCGCCACCTTCGGCTACCGCCGGGTGCTGCGCTGCGGTCTGGTCGGCTCGGTGGCGACCGTCGCCCTGCTGTTCCTCACCCTCGGCAGCCATTCGCGTCTCCTGCTGCTGGCGGCCTCCCTCCTGGTGGGCATCGCCTACGCGGGCGTGGCGAACATCGTCCTCAACGGACTGGGCATCGTCCTGTCCCCCCGCGAGAACCCGGGCTTCCTGCCCGGTCTGAACGCGGGCGCCTTCAACCTCGGCGCGGGCCTGAGCTTCGCGCTGCTGTACGCGGTGAAGACCGCCTGCGACCCCGCGGACGCCACGTCCCCCGCCGGGTACACGGCCGGAATGATCGCGGGCGTCGTCATCATGGCCCTGGCCATCGCGACGTCGTTCCTGATCCCCAAGCCGGTGGCCGCCGAGACCACCGCCTGAGGCACGCCGCTACCGGGTCACCGCCCGTCCTCCAGACAGGCGGTGACCCAGGCGTGAAAGGCCCCGATGTGGTGCTCGCTGGGCACCAGCACCCCGCCGTCGCGGTAGGCGCGGGAGTCCATGGCGGGCTGGGTGCGCTCGCAGGCGGCGAAGTCCTGGGTGTTGACCCGGTGGAAGAGTTCGACGGACCGGGAGACATCGGCGCCGGAGGCGACGACCTCCGGCAGATACAGCCAGTCGCATTCGACGCGCGTCCGGTCGGCGGCCATCGGGAACATCCGGTGGACGATGACATGGTCGGGGACGAGGTTGAGGAACGTCTGCGGGCGGACGGTGACCGCGTAGTAGCGGCGGTCCTGGGCGTCCTCGATCCCCGGCAGCCGGCCGAAGCCCGCGCCGCCGTCGACGGTGAACCCCGCCGCCTCCCGGGCGAATTCCGCGCCGTGGCCGACGTAGTACTGCGCGGCGAGTCCCTCCGCGAACTCCGGGAGCACCTCGGTCAGTTCGGGGTGGATGGTCGCACAGTGGTAGCACTCCATGAAGTTCTCGACGATCAGCTTCCAGTTGGCCCGGACGTCATAGGTGATCCGCTTGCCGAGGGCGAGGCCCTCGGTGCCGTAGCGGTCCAGGGCCGCGGCGTCGCCCAGCCGTTCGGCCGCCGCGCCGATCACCGTCTCCTCGAAGGACGGCGGCCGGTCGGCGAGGCACACCCAGGCGTACCCCAGCCATTCGCGCAGCGGGACGGCGAGCAGACCGCGTGCGGTGCGGTCGACGTCGGGCATCTTCTGGAGGTTGGGGGCGGCCACCAGGCGGCCGTCGAGGTCGTAGGTCCAGGCGTGGTAGGGGCACTGGAGGCTGCGGCGGACCTCGCCGGACTCGTCGGTGCACAGCTGCGCGCCGCGGTGCCGGCAGACGTTGAGGAAGGCGCGCAGCGCGCCGGCGCGGTTGCGGGTGACCAGTACGCTCTCCCGGCCGATGGTGACCGTACGGTAGGCGCCCGGCCGCTCCAGGTCGGCGGCGCGCACCGCACAGCACCACAGCCGCTCGAAGATCTTCTCCTGCTCCTGGCGGAAGAGGCCGGGGTCGGTGTAGTAGCGGCCGGCGAGGGTGGCGATCAGGCTGGGGGACGTCGGGGTCGTCGTCACGGGCGTACTCCTCAGGCGGGCGCGTTGACGAGGCGGTGAGGGTCGAACAGGCCGATCGGGTGCGCGGTGGCACCGGTCAGGGCCAGATCGGCGAGGATCTCGCCGACGACGGGCACGAACTTGAAGCCGTGTCCGGAGAACCCGCAGGCCACGGTGACCGAGTCCGGGTGCGCGGGATGCCGGGCGAGGACGAAGTGCTCATCGGGAGTGTTGGAATACATGCAGGTGGCGGCCTTGAGGAAGGTCCCGGGCAGATCGGGCAGGCAGCCGGACATCCGGTCCGCCATGGCGGCCACCTCGTGGTCGTGCACGGTGCGGTCGATGGTCTCGGGGGTGCAGACGGTGCCCTTGCGGAAGAAGGCGACCTTGGCGCCGAGGTCCGGGCCGTCGATCGCGGGGAAGCCGTAGACCTGCACTCCCGCCGCGTCCTCCCAGATGTAGACGGGGTGGTGCGCGGGCAGGAACGGGCGGATGCCGCCGCGCGGTTGGAACCAGTACATGAGGTGCCGTTCGATGGTGAACGGCACCCCGAGGTCGGTGAGCAGCTGCGGTGCCCAGGCGCCCGGGCAGATCACCAACTGGCCCGCGGTGTAGGTGTTCTCGGCGGTGTGGACGCGCACGCCGTCCCGGTAGGGCTCCCAGCGGACCATCGGCTCGTCGAAGTGCAGCGCGGCGCCCTGTTGGGTGGCGAGCTGGAGATGCGCGGCGACCAGGTTCTCCGGGCGGACCAGACCGGCCCGCCGCTCGTACAGCGCGACCTCGTCGTCGTGCGGGGCGAGGGTCGGGAAACGACGGCGGATCTCCTTGGCGTCGAGCATCTCGTGGGGCAGATCCCACTGAAGGGCCGAGCGCAGGGAACCGGCCACCGTGCGCGAGGCGGGGCGTCCGACCATCACCCCGCCGCACAGGGTGGCGATCTCCCGGCCGGTCGCCCGCTCCACCTCCGCGTACAGCTCGTACGCGCGCAGCAGCAGCGGCACATAGGCCGGGTCCTCGAAGTAGGACTGCCGGGTGAGGCGCGAACCGCCGTGGCTGGAGCCGCGATGGTGGACCGGGCCGAACTTCTCCAGGCCCAGCACGCGGGCGCCCCGGGCGGACAGATGATGGGCGGCGGCGCTGCCCATACCGCCGAGACCGATCACGATCACGTCATGGGTGGGGGACATAGTGGCCTCCTCGCGGCGACGGCGTTCACGTCAGGATGTGGGTCATCTTCGGGTCGAACAGCGGCTCTTCGGCGACGGTCGCGGGCAGCCGCGCGCCGAAGTACTCGATGTGGACGCCGGTGCCGGGGGCGAGCGGCGGCAGCCAGGCGTAGGCGATACAGCGGCCGAGGGTGTAGCCGTAGGCGGCGCTGGTGACGTAACCGGCCACGGCGTTGTCGTCGTACACGGGTTCCTGGCCGAGGACGACCGCCGCCGGGTCGTCGAGGAGGAGGGGCGTCAGCGTGCGGGTGAGGGGGGCGTCGTCGTCCAGTGCCGCCCGTCCCAGGAACTCCTTGTCCCGGCGGACGGCGAAGCCGAGGCCCGCTTCGTACGGGGTGTGCTCGTCGGTCATGTCCACGCCCCAGGCGCGGTATCCCTTCTCCAGCCGCAGGCTGTTGAACGCGCTGCGCCCGGCGGCGACGACCCCGTGCTCCCGGCCCGCCTCCCACAGCGTGTCCCAGAGCCTGAGGCCCAGGTCGGCGGTGGTGTACAGCTCCCAGCCCAGCTCGCCGACGTAACTGAGCCGCAGCGCCGTCACCGGCACATGGCCGACGTAGGTCTGCCGGGCGCGGAAGTAGCCGAAGCCCTCGTGGGAGAAGTCGTCGCGGGTCAGCGGCTGGACGAGGTCGCGGGCGAGCGGTCCCCATACGCCGATGCAGCAGGTGCCGGAGGTGACCTCACGGATATGGACTCCGGCGGGCGCATGGCGCAGCAACCAGTCCAGATCGGACGGGGAGTTGGCGCCGATCTGGAAGCGGTCCAGGCCCAGGCGGGCGACGGTGAGGTCGGAGCGGATGCCGCCGGACTCGTCCAGGAGCAGGGTGTAGGTGACCGCGCCGGGTTTTTTGCGGACGTTGTTGGTGGTCATGTGCTGGAGGAAGTCCAGGGCGCCGGGGCCGGTGACCTCCAGCCTGCGCAGCGGGGTCATGTCGTAGAGGGCGACCCGCTCCCGAGTCGCCCGCGCCTCGGCGGCGGCGATCGGCGACCAGTACCGGGCCGACCAGGCGTCGCGCTCGGGCAGGCGGATGCCGTCGGCGAGCGGGGCGTTGGCCTCGTACCAGTGCGGGCGCTCCCAGCCGCCGCCTTCCAGGAAGTACGCGCCGAGTTCCTGCTGGCGGGGGTGGAAGGGGCTGGTGCGCAGCGGCCTGGGGTGCGCCAGGGGCTGGAGCGGGTGGATGACGTCGTAGACCTCGACGAAGTTCTGGGCGCCGCGGTCGGCGACATAGGCGGGTGAGCGCTGGGCGTCCTCGAAGCGGGCGAGGTCGCATGTGTGGAGGTCGGCGGCGGGGCGGCCGTCGGTCATCCACTCGGCGACGGCCTTGGCGGCGCCCGCGGAATGGGTGACCCAGACCGCCTCGGCCAGCCAGAACCCGCGCAGCTCACGGGATTCGCCGAGCAGCGGCATGCCGTCGGGGGTGAAGGAGAAGACGCCGTTGAAGCCCCGCTCGACGGTGGAGCCGGCCAGTGCGGGCAGCAGGTCGAGGGCGTCCTGCCGGCTCGGGGCGAAGTCCTCCTCGGTGAACGGCAGCGAGGACGGCATATCCGGAGCCTGGTCGTAGGCGGGGACGGTGCAGGGATCGACGGGCATCGGGCGGTGGGCGTAGGAGCCGATGCCCAAGCGACCCCCGGCGGGGTCGAGATGCTCGCGGAAGTACAGATCGCGGTCCTGGAAGCGCAGGATCGGCCGGAGCGCCTCGGTGCCCGGGGCGTGGGGGCCGGCCAGTTCGGGCAGCGGGCTGGTCGTGGCGTACTGGTGGGCCAGCGGCAGCAGCGGTACGTCCACGCCGGCCATCGCCCCGATCACCGGGCCCCAGAATCCGGCGGCGGAGACGACGTGGTCGGCGGGGAAGGTGCCGCGGTCGGTGACGACCGCGGTGATGCGGCCGTCCGCCTTGTCGATGCCGGTGACGGTGTGCCGGTCGAGGAAGCGGGCGCCGCGGCTCTCGGCCCGTGCGATCTGGGCGCGGCAGGCGGGCACGGCGCGGGCCAGGCCGTCGTCGGGGGTGTGGAAGCCGCCGTGCAGGCGGGTCCCGTCCAGCATCGGCCACAGCTTTGTGCACTGCTGCGGGGTGAGCAGGGCGCCGCGTACGCCCCAGGAGGCGGCCAGTCCGGCCTTGCGGTGCAGATCGGCCCAGCGGGCCTCGGTGGTGGCGACCTCCAGGCCGCCGACGGGGAGGAAACAGGGCAGTCCGTCGGCGGCGAGGGAGCCGAACTTCCGGACGGTGTAGGCGGCGAACTCGGTCATGGTCTTGCACGGATGGGTCTGGAAGACCAGGCCGGGGGCGTGCGAGGTGGAGCCGCCGGGGGCCGGGAGCGGGCCCTGTTCGAGGACGGTGACCTCGGTCCAGCCGCGGGCGGTCAGCTCGTCGGCGAGGGAGCAGCCGACGATGCCGGCGCCGATGACGACCACGCGGGAACGGTGTGCGGGCGTACGGGACATGGCCCTCCTCCTGGCGACGCCAGTGTTGCGCACTGCACGACTGGTTGCGCGATAGGAGACATCGCGCGCCGGGAGACATCGTGGAAGCGGCGCCTCGGCAGCGTCAAGAGGCCCGGGACGGCTCGTCGCAAAGGGCCGGTTACGGCCGCGGGGCCGAAGCAGCCGCTCCGGCCCCGCGCCCCTCCCCCAGCCTTCGGCTGGGGCCCCCACCTCGCTTCGCCCGCCGTCCCCCTGCGCCTCAGCCGCTCAGCAGGCGTATCCCATCCGCCGCGAGAGCTCCGCCGCGGCGGCGACGGTGCGCTTGACCACCTCCGCCAGCCGGTCCTCGGCCAGCCGGTAGGCGGGCACCGACACGCTGATCGCCCCGATGACCGTCCCGTCGTGCGCCCGTACCGGCGCGGCCACCGCGCGCAGCCCCAGCTCCAACTCCTCGATGGCCACCGCGTATCCGCGGTCGACCACCTCCGCCAGCTCCCGGCGCAGCGCCGCGGGCGAGGTGAGCGTCCGCTCGGTCAGCCGGGGCAACTTCCGTGCCAGATAGGCTTGTTGCACCGCTTCCGCCTGGTGGGCGAGGAGCGCCTTGCCGCTGGAGGTGGCGTGCAGCGGGGTCCGCCGGCCGAGCCAGTTCTGCGCGGTGACCGAGGCCGGGCCGCGGGCCTGCATGATGTTGACGGCGGCGGTGTTGTCCAGCACCGCGATATTGACCGTCTCGCCCAGCTCGTCGGCGAGGCCCCGGCACACCGGCGCGCCCTCCTGCGAGATGTCCAGCCGTACGGCGGCCGCCCCGGCCAGCCGCAGCACCCCCGCACCCAGGTAGTACTTGCCGCGCTCCTGCTCCTGCGCGACCAACCCCCGGTTCTCCAGCACCCCCAGCAGCCGGAACGCGGTCGATTTGTGCACGCCCAGCTCGTCGGCGACCTCGGTCACCCCGGCCTCGCCGTGCCGGGCGAGGATCTCCAGGACGCTCACCGCGCGGTCCACCGACTGCACCGCGCCGGCCGGCCCCTTCGCCGCCCTCGCCGCCGCCCGCTCCGCCGCCGTGTCCGTCATCGGGGCGACCCCGCCCGCTGCCACTGCCCTCGCCGCATCGATTCCGCTCCTCCGGTCGTCGTGGTCCACGCCGACGGAGAGCGCTGCGCCATCGACGACACCCGCCCGCACCGCCGCGCCTCGCCCGGCGCCCCGTGCAGGGGGTGTCTGGTCGGCTGCCCGCTGTGCGCCGCTTCATTCGATCTGTCACCGAAGGCGGCCCGGCCGGTGGCCGACGGGGCGGCGTGCACCGGCCCTCTTGACATCCCGCACTCCTCGGGTCGACTATCCCGGGGTGAACCTGTCAGACAGCCAGACAGCTGGCGAGATGCCGAGGCGTGTCAGCGCGATGGAGGCGGTGCTCGGCCACCTCCGCGGCGCGATCGAGCGCGGCGACTACGCGGTCGGGGACAAGCTGCCGTCCGAGGCGGAGCTGTGCCGACGACTGGAAGTGAGCAGGCCCGTCCTGCGCGAGGCGCTGCGGGCGCTCCAGACCATGGGGCTCACGGTCTCGCGCACCGGCAAGGGCACCTTTGTGGTCTCCGACGGTGCGGTCGCCGACCCCACCTTCGGCGACTACGCGGCCAGCGATCTGCTGGAGGTGCGCCGCCATGTGGAGATCCCGGTGGCCGGATATGCCGCCGTGCGCCATACGCCCGAGGACCTCGATCATCTGACGCATCTGCTGGAGCGGATGGAGCGGGAGACCGACACCACGGCCTGGGTCGCGATGGACACCCTCTTCCATCTGGCCATCGCCCAGGCGGCGCGCAATCCGGTCTTCCGGCGGGTCATCGAGGAGATCCGCGATGCGCTGGCGCGTCAGTCGGCCTTCCTCAACGAGCTCGGCGGACGGCGCGAGCAGTCCAACCGCGAGCACCGGGCGATCGTCGAGGCGCTGACCGACCGGTCCGAGCAGGACGCGGCCGAGGCGATGGCCCACCACCTCGCCCGCGTCGAGTCGACGCTGTCCACCATCGTGCGGCCGGCCCACCGTACGGACCCCTCCCCCGAAGCAGAGGACCAGGCGTGAGCGAGCGGAGCGAGCGATCAATCAAGAGGTGCGCGCCTCGCGAACGCGGGGCCGAGCGAAGCGAGGTTTCGGCGTGAGCGAGCGGAGCGAGCGAACAGTCAAGAGGTGCGCGCCTCGCGAACGCGGGGCCGAGCGAAGCGAGGTTTCGGCGTGAGCGAGCGGAGCGAGCGAACAGTCAAGAGGTGCGCGCCTCGCGAACGCGGGGCCGAGCGAAGCGAGGTTTCGGCGTGAGCGAGCAGTTTCTCCGGCAGTCACCGCCGTCGTCCACCCGCCCTGCGCCGGGCGCTCCGCCAGATGTGCGCGAACCGGCCCATGCCCCCGTCGCCCATATGGTGCGCGGCGGTCTCGTCGAAGGGGTCCACCACGGCTCGGTCGTCGTGCTGGCGGCCGACGGCAGCGTGGAATTCCAGACCGGCGACATCGAGGCGGCGTTCTACCCCCGCTCGGCGCTCAAGCCGCTTCAGGCGGTCGGTCTGCTGCGGGCGGGGCTGCCGCCGCTGGACGACGCCTCGCTGGCGCTGACCGCCGCCAGCCACTCCGGCGCGGCGGTCCACCTCTCCGCGGCCCGGCGGCTGCTCCGGTCGGCCGGGCTGACCGAGGACGCGCTCCGCAACGTCCCGGATCTGCCGTACGGCGCCCCGGAACGGGAGGAGTGGCTGCGCCGCGGCCTGGGCCCCACCCGGCTCGCGCAGAACTGCTCCGGCAAGCACGCCGCGATGCTGATGACCGCCCGGGCACGGGGCTGGTGCCTGGACAGCTACCTCGACCCCGGCCATCCGCTCCAGTGGGAGCTGGCCTCGACGGTGGAGGATCTGACCGGCCAGGGCATCGCCCACGTCACGGTCGACGGCTGCGGGGCGCCGCTGTTCGCCGTCTCGCTGCACGGTCTGACCAGGGCGGCGGCCCGGCTCGCGACCGCCGCATCGGACACCGACGAGGGCCGGATCGCGGCCGCCGTGCGCGCGCATCCGGAGATGATCGCCGGGGAGGGGCGGGACGTCACCCGGCTGATGCGGGCGATACCCGGGCTGATCGCCAAGGACGGTTTTGAAGGCGTGCAGATCGCGGCGCTGCCGGACGGCCGGGCGGTCGGCGTGAAGATCGCCGACGGCGCCGACCGCGCCCGGATGCCGGTGACGGCCGCGGCCCTGGAACGCTGCGGGGTCGACCCCCGGATCCTGGCCCCCTTCGCCGCCGCGCCGGTCATCGGGGGCGGCGAGCCGGTCGGTTCCCTCCGCGCCGCGGGCGCCCTGGCGACGCACTCCGCCCCGTAGCCGCTCCCCCACCCCTCTCCCCCGAAGGACACCCGCACCATGACTGCCGCCTGCGCCGGCCACCGCCGCGAACACGACCTCCTGGGCGACCGGGACATACCCGCCGATGCCTACTGGGGCGTGCACACCCTGCGCGCCACGGAGAACTTCCCCATCACCGGGACGGCGATCTCCGCCTACCCGCATCTGATCAACGCCCTCGCCGCCGTCAAGGAGGCCGCCGCGCGGGCCAACCAGGACCTCGGGCTGCTCGCCCCGGAGAAGGCCGACGCCATCGCGGCCGCCTGCCGGGAGATCCGGGAACAGGGCCTGCTGCACGACCAGTTCGTCGTCGACGTCATCCAGGGCGGCGCCGGTACGTCGACCAACATGAACGCCAACGAGGTCATCGCCAATCGCGCCCTGGAGATCCTGGGCCGCGCCAAGGGCGACTACGGCCGTCTGCACCCCAACGAGGACGTCAACCTCGGCCAGTCCACCAATGACGTCTACCCGACCGCGGTCAAGGTGGCGACGGTCATCGCCGTCCGCGAACTCCTCGATGCCATGGGCCTGTTGCGCGAGACCTTCGCCGCCAAGGCCGAGGAGTTCCGCGACGTCCTCAAGATGGGGCGCACCCAGCTCCAGGACGCCGTGCCGATGACGCTGGGCCAGGAGTTCTCCGCGTACGCGGTGATGCTGGAGGAGGACCAGAGCCGGCTGGCCGAGGCCGCGCTGCTCATCCACGAGATCAACCTCGGCGCCACCGCCATCGGCACCGGCCTCAACGCCCCGGAGGGCTATGCGGAGGCGGCCCGCCGCCATCTGGCCGCGCTCACCGGGCTGCCGCTGGTCACCGCGGCCAACCTCGTCGAGGCCACCCAGGACTGCGGCGCGTTCGTCCATCTCTCGGGCGTCCTCAAGCGCATCGCCGTCAAGCTCTCCAAGAGCTGCAACGACCTGCGGCTGCTGTCGTCCGGTCCGCGGGCCGGGCTCGGGGAGATCAACCTGCCGCCGGTGCAGGCGGGTTCGAGCATCATGCCCGGCAAGGTCAACCCGGTGATCCCCGAGGTCGTCAATCAGGTCGCCTTCGAGGTGATCGGCAACGACGTCACCATCACCATGGCCGCGGAGGCCGGTCAGCTTCAGCTCAACGCGTTCGAGCCGATCATCCTGCACTCCCTGTCGGAGAGCATCACCCACCTGGGAGCCGCCTGCCGCACCCTGGCCGAACGCTGTGTCGCGGGCATCACCGCCAACACCGAGGCCCTGCGCGGGGCGGTGGAGAACTCCATCGGCCTGGTCACGGCGCTCAACCCGCACATCGGCTACACCGCCGCGACCACCATCGCCCAGGAGGCGCTGGCCACCGGGCGCGGCGTGGCCGAACTGGTCCTGGAACGGGGCCTGCTGCCGGCCGACCGGCTGGCCGACCTGCTGCGGCCGGAGGTGCTGGCGGGGCAGTAGGCACTGCCCCGCCACCAGGGTCGGCGCCGCCGATTTGGCGAATGTCACAGATCAATGGTGCCGACAATTCCGGACATTGTGCCCGTTTCTCGGGGGTGGTCGCGGCCGGCCCCCGTATCGTCACCGTCGTCCCTTTACGGAAATGTGCCGCAATCCACGGCACATCGGACGGCCGGAACGGATGTCCCTCATGCGCGCATCGCTCACGTCTCGCCGTGCCCGACGCGGCCTGGCCGCGGCCGTGGCGGCCGGAACGCTGCTCACGGTCGTCAACGCGGCGACGCCCGCGATGGCGAGCACCGCCAGCGCCCCCGCGGGCGACTCGCAGGTGGTGTGCAGTTCGGACAAGCCCGGACTCGCCCCCCTGCTGTCGCACGACATAGCGGCCGCCCTCGACGGCCGCAAGGGCCGGTCGGCCATGGCCGTCTACGACCGGACCACCGGGACCACCTGCCACTACCGCGCCGCCGAGCACTTCGACTCCGCGAGCGTGGTCAAGGTCACCGTCCTCGGGGCGCTGCTGCACCAGGCCGACGAGGCGCACCGTCGCCTCACGCCGCAGGAGGACCGCTGGGCCACCGCCATGATCACCAAGTCGGACAACGCCTCGACCGACGCCCTCTGGCACAGGATCGGGCTCGCCGGGGTCGAACGCTTCCTGGATCTTGCCGAGATGCACGACACGGTGCCGGGCACGGGCGGCTCGTGGGGGCTCACCCAGATCACCGCGGACGACCAGCTGTCGCTGCTGCGGCTGCTGACGTCGGAGAACGCCGTCCTGACCCCGTCCGATCGGGCCTACGCGCTGGACCTGATGCACCGGGTCGAGGCGGACCAGCAGTGGGGGGTGCCCGCGGGGGCGCCGGACACGGCCACGGTGCACGTCAAGAACGGCTGGCTGCCCCGCAAGACCAACGGCTGGCGGGTGCACAGCGTCGGCGTCTTCACCGGCGGCGGCCATGACTACGGCATCGCGGTCCTCTCGCACGGCAACCGCACCATGCAGGACGGCGTGGCCACCATCGAGGCGGCCGCGCGGCTGATCCAGCGCGATCTGGCGTCGTAGCGATCTCCCGCGCGGGGTCAGCGCAGCCGGGCGATGAGGACGGCGACATCGTCGTGGTCGTCCGGATCGCGCAGGGCCTCCAGGAGGTGGTCGCAGGTGTCCTCCAGCGAGCGGTCGGGGACGTCCAGCAGGCGTAGGAGCAGCGCCAGGCGCTCATCCAGGGAGTCGTGGCGGGTCTCGACCAGGCCGTCGGTGTAGAGGACCAGCCGGTCGCCGGGGCGCAGGTCGAAGGTGGTGTCCTCGAAGGGGACGCCGCCCACGCCGAGCGGCACGCCGGTGGGCAGATCCAGGAACCGGGGCGGCTCGCCGGTGCGCATCAGCACCGGGGGCAGATGTCCGGCGACGGCGATCCGGCAGGCGGCGCGGTGCGGGTCGTAGACGGCGTACGCGCAGGTGGCGTACTGGTCCAGATCGGCGGTGATCTTGTCGATGTGCCGCAGGACGCCGGCCGGCGGGATGTCGAGGTCGGCCAGCGTGGAGGTGGCGGTGCGCAGCCGTCCCATGGTGGTGGCGGCGTTGATGCCGCTGCCCATCACATCGCCCACGACGAGCGCGGTCTTGTCGGCGACGAGGGGGATGACGTCGAACCAGTCGCCGCCGACCTCCAGGGTGGTGCCGGCGGGCCGGTAGCGGGTGGCGATCTCCAGGCCGGTCCGCCGGGGCGGGCGGCCCGGCAGCAGGCTGCGCTGGAGGGTGACGGCGGCGTCGCGCAGGCTCTGGTAGAGGCGGGCGTTGTCGATGCAGACGGCGGCCCGGTCGGCCAGTTCACCGGCCAGGGTCAGATCGTCCTCGTCGAAGGGCTCGGGGTTGCGGGCGCGGGTGAGGCACAGCGCGCCGAGCACCCCGCCGCGGGCGATCAGCGGCGTGGTCAGGTAGGTGTGGACGCCGGCGCGGGCCAGGAGGGCGGCGGCCTCGGGGTCGCGGGCGATCCGGGCGAGGTCCCGTTCGTCGACATGCGGGACGAGGATGGGGCGGCCGGTCCGTACGCACTGGGTGACCAGCCGGTCGGCCCCGTAGCGGGCGAGGTGGCCGGGCGGGTCGGCGGCGCGGACCGCCTCGGTGGGGTAGGCGGCCGTCACGGCGAGCGCCCGGAAGAGCGCGGGGTGCGCGCCGGGCTCGGCGGGACGGCGGTCTTCCAGGACGGAGTCGAGGACGTCCACCGCCGCCACGTCGGCGAGTTCGGGCACCGCGACCTCGGCCAGTTCGCGAGCGGTGCGGTCCACCTCCAGCGTGGTGCCGATACGGGACGAGCCGTCGGCGATCAACGCCAGGCGCCATCGGGCGCGGGCCGCCTCGGTGGCGGCGCGCTGGCGGTCGGTGACATCCACCAGCAGGCCCGCCACGCCCAGGACCCGCCCGGCGGGGTCCTCCAGCCGGTAGTAGGAGACCGACCAGGTGTGATCGTGGCCGGGATCGGCGGGGGTGCGGCCCACGGTGTACTCGTCGACCAGGGGGCGGCCGGTCCGAAGGACCTGCCGCAGTGCGGCCCCGATCTTCGCGGCGTCCAGGAACGGCAACACCTCGTGGACCGTACGGCCGAGATGGTCCTTGGCCGGGATGCCGTTCATCCGCTCCAGGGCCGGGTTGACGGCCAGGTAGCGCAGATCGGTGTCGAGGACTGCCACCCCGATCGGGGACTGCGCCACCAGCCGCGTGGACAGCGCCACATCCCGTTCCACCTGGCTCAGCGTCGCCTCGTCGGTGGCGATGCCCAGCGCATAGAAATCGCCGCGGTCGTCCAGCAGCCGCATATTGCGGAACTCCACCAGCGGGGTGCTGCCGTCCTTGCGGCGTACGGGAAAGGCCCCGGCCCAGATCTCGCCCGTCGACATCACCTCGGAGAACAGCCGAAGCACCAGGTCCAGATGCTGGGGAGGGACCAGCAGCGGTCCCGCGTGATGGCCCAGCGCCTCCTTCGCGGTGTAGCCGAACAGCGCCTCGGCCTGCGGGCTCCACAGCACGATCCGGCCCTCGGCGTCCAGGACCACCGCCGCCACGCCGAGCAGATCCAGCAGCCCGCTGCGCCCCGCCGCCCCGGACGCCCACTGCCCGTCCGCGGAGCCGAAGGGGACCGCCGTATTCATCGCAGGCACTCCCTCCGCCGGTGAACGCGCACCTCGCGGTGCATCCATGGTCCCCCGGACCCGGGCGAATGCGCAGCACGGTCGCCCGGCCCCGGGTCGGACCGGAGCCGGCCGGAGCCGGTGAAGGCGGCACACCCGACGCGGGCGGCGCCGTCCGGACGGCGCCGCCCGCGTCACCCCGCGTCGGCGGGAGGGCGTGAACTTCAGGATTCGTTCTGGTCGCGGTCCTTCATGGCCGCGGCCATGACGTCGTTGACGGCGGTCTCGGTGGCCTCCTTGGTGATGCCGAGGCCGGACAGGACGCCGGTACCGGCCTCGCGTTCGACCAGGGCGAGCAGGAGATGCTCGGTGCCGATGTAGTTGTGGCCCAGGCGCAGGGCCTCGCGGTAGGTGAGCTCCAGTGCCTTCTTCGCCTGCGCGTCGAACGGGATCAGGGCCGGCACCTCGTCGGCCGCGGGCGGCAGCGCGGCGGTGGCGGCCTCGCGGACGGCGTCCGTGGTCGCCCCCTGTTCCACCAGCGCCCGTGCCCCGAGTCCGTCGGGCTCGGTCAGCACCCCCAGCAGCAGATGTTCCGGGCGGATGGCGTCGTGCGAGGCGGCGCGGGCCGCCTCCTGGGACGCCACCACGGCCTTGCGCGCCCGCGGGGTGTAGCGGCCGAACGCCTGCTGGGCATCGTCCGCCAGTTCGCCGGATCCCTTGGGCACGAAGCGCTTCTGTGCCGCCTGCTTGCTGACCCCCATGCTCTTGCCGATGTCCGTCCAGGACGCGCCGGAACGCCGCGCCTGGTCCACGAAGTGGCCGATCAGATGGTCGGCCACATCGCCGAGGTGCTCGGCGGCGAGCACCGCGTCGGAGAGTTGGTCGAGTGCGTCGGTGTGGACGGTCTTGATGGCCTCGATCAGATCGTCGAGGCGGACCGGATTCGTTGTGCGGTCTGAATTCCCCATACGTCAACCATAGGTTGACGATGCGATGCCGTCAACCCTTGGTTGACGATCCGGCCGAGGCGCGGTCCGCGCACACCGCCTGACCCTCTCGTCGGGCCCGGCGGGCGGAATGGGACGATGGGCGCGTCATGGATGCGGGGCACGTACTTCGGGGGCTGCGCGCCGCGGTGTTCGCCGCGGTGTGTGTGCTGCTCGCTGCGCTCGGGCACATGGCGATGTCGGATGCCGCGGTGCCCGGGTGGATGCTGCTCGCGGCCGGCGCCGTCACCGCGTCCGGCGCCTGGCTGCTGGCCGGGCGCGAACGCGGCCCGCTGCTGGTGGGGTTGGCGACCGTCGGCACCCAGGCCGCCCTGCACAGCGCCTTCTCCCTGGGGCAGGCACTGGCCGACGCGGGGGCCGAGCGGACGTCACTGGCCCAGCAGTGGGCGAACACCTGGCTGTGCGGTGCGCAGGGGATGTCGCCGGCGGACATCGCCGCGGCACACCGGGACATGGCCGGGATGCCGGGCATGGACGCCATGGCGGGCACGGCCCGGATGCCCGCCGCCCACGGGATGCACGCCATGGGCGGCGACGCGGTCGGCATGCTCGCCGTCCACCTCCTGATCGCCCTGCTGAGCGCATGGTGGCTGTGGGGCGGCGAACGGGCGGCGTTCCGGCTGGTACGGGCCGTGTCGGCCCGGGTGTTCCCGCCGCTGACGCTGGTGCTGCGCATCGTGCTGCCCCAGGCGCCGCCCGCCGTACGGGCCGCCCGGCAGGAGCCGCGGCGTGCGGTGCGCCGGCTGCTGCTGGCCCATACGAGGTCGTTGCGGGGTCCTCCGCGGGAGCCGGCTGTCGTCTGACAGCACGGTCGAACTCCCTTCACCGGCCGCCCGCGCGGCGGCCGGATCACGCCAAGGACTCCCGAGGACTCCGAATGATGTGTGCGATGACTCCTGTCCGGACGGGGCGCTGCGGCGACCCCTCAGCCGGACGTCGACCGCGACCGCAGATGGGCCAGCAGCGCCTCGGCCGACGCCGTATCGCCCTCGGCGGCGACGGCGGCCCGGCCGAGGTCCGCCGCCAGCTCCCGTGCCCGCGCCTGCCACTGGCGGCAGTCCGCGCAGCCCGACAGATGGGCATCGAGCCGGTGGTCGGTGACGCCGGGCGGCAGTTGCTCGCCGTCGAGGCGGGCGGAGAGGGCCGTACGGATGCGCGCGCAGTGCATGGGCCCATCCTCCCCGAAGCGCGGACGGACGGCGAGGGGCGGATGCGCCATGCGCGATGACGAGGCGGTGACGCGGTGGGCGCTGGCCGCCCGCGGCGGTGACGAACGGGCCGTGGAGCAGTTCGTCCGGGCCACCCAGCTCGATGTGCGGCGCTATGTGACGCATCTGAGCGGCGATCCGCAGGCCACCGACGATCTGGTGCAGGACACCTATGTCCGGGCGCTGCGCAGTCTGCCGGGATTCGAGGGCCGGTCCTCGGCGCGGACCTGGCTGCTGACGATCGCCCGGCGGGTGGTGGCGGACCGGATCCGTGCGCTGGCCGTACGGCCCCGGCTGGCGGCGACCGACGACTGGCAGTCCGCGGCGGAACGGGTGCAGCCGCGCGGGGTGCCGGGCTTCGACGAGGGCGTCGCCCTGACGGAGCTGCTGTCGGCGCTGGGACCGGGGCGGCGCGAGGCGTTCGTGCTGACGCAGCTGTTGGGGCTGCCGTATGCGGCGGCCGCCGGGGTGATGGGCACTCCCGTGGGGACGGTCCGGTCCCGGGTGGCGCGGGCGCGGGAGACGCTGATCGCGCACCTGGCGGAGGCGGAACGGGCCCGGGAGCCCGCCGCCGCCGACCGGTCGCGCGCGCTCGCCGACGCCGCGGCCTGACGGGTCATCAGTCCGGGCTGTACGGCCTCGGCCCCCGCACCGGTCCGTCCGGTGCGGGGGCCGTCGGTTGCGGGCCGCTCGGATTCGCGGGCGCCGGGGCCGGTGGCCCCGCGCCCCCGGTCACGGCCCGGCCAGCGTCCTGACCGCCCGCGCCCGGACGGTCAGCGGCGGACTGTCGCGGAAGTGGAGGGTGAAGGTGAGGCGGTCCCCCGGGGTGAGCCGGGGCGGCGGGGTGACCATGATGTCCAGGCCGGCCGGGGTCATCCGCAGGGTGCCGCCCGCCGGGACGGTGACGGCGCCAGCCATCTCCATCCGGCCGGCGTTGCGTCCGATGTCGACGGTGCGGCTGAGCATGGCGCGATATCCGGGCGGGGCGGTGACGCCGGTGAGGACGTCGTTCGCGGTGCCGGTGTTGCGCAGGGTGAAGAACGCCGCGGTGGACTCCGTACCGTACGGAATCAGCACCCGGCCCTCGGCGGCGCGGAGGCGTGCGGGGGTGCCGGCGTTGCCGGTGGCGGTCCAGGCAGTGAGGGCTCCCAGCGTGACCAGCCAGACGAGCAGCGGTACGGCGGCGGTCCGCAGGCGGTTCATGAGGTCCATGAGGTTCATGAGGTCTCCCGGGGAGCGGACGTACTGGGGTGGCGGGAGCGGAGGGCGGGTCCCGTGCTCTGCCGGGCGGGTCCCGGTGCCTGCCGGGCCGACTGCCAGGCCCGCAGGCGGAGGCTGTTGCCCACCACCAGCAGCGAACTGGCGGACATCGCGGCGGCGGCGAGCATCGGATCGAGCAGGCCGACGGCGGCCAGCGGCACGGTGACGAGGTTGTAGCCGAAGGCCCAGACGAGGTTGGCGCGGATGGTGGCCAGGGTGCGGCGGGCCAGCCGTACCGCGTCGGCGATGGCCTGGAGGTCCTCGCGGACGAGCGTGACATCCGCGGCGCCGATCGCGGCGTCGGTGCCGCTGCCCATGGCGATGCCGAGATCGGCGCAGGCCAGGGCCGCGGCGTCGTTGACCCCGTCGCCCACCACGGCGACCCGGCCGCCCTGTTCCTTCAGGGCGGTGACCAGGGCGGCCTTGTCCTGCGGGGTGGCGCGGGCATGGATCTCGGTGACGGCGAGATGTCCGGCCACGGCGCGGGCGGTGGCCTCGCGGTCCCCGGTGGCCAGGACGGGCCGCAGGCCCAGGCGGCGCAGATGGTCGACGGCCCGGTAGGCATCGGGGCGCAGCGCGTCGCCGACGGCGAGCACCGCCTCGGGGGTGCCGTCCACGGTGACCAGAACCGGGCTGTGCCCGGCGGCCTCGGCCTCGCGTACGGCCTCGGGCAGCGGCGCCGGCAGGCCGGCAGGATCGCCGGGCGGACGGCCGACGGTCACCCGGTGCCCGTCGACCGTGCCGCGGACGCCTTCGCCCGGGGTGGAGCCGAAATCCCGTACGGGCGGCGGGGGTTGGTCGTCGAGGCCGCGGGCATGCGCGGTGACGGCCCGCGCCAGCGGATGTTCGGAGCCCTGCTCCACGGCCGCGGCCAGGCGGCGGACCTCGGCCGCGGCGAGGCCGTCGGCGCGCGGGGTGAGGGCGGTGACGCTCATGGCGCCGGTGGTCAGGGTGCCGGTCTTGTCCAGGACGATCGTGTCGATGCGGCGCAGCCGCTCCAGGGCCCGCGGTCCGCTGACCAGGATCCCGAGCTGGGCGCCGCGCCCGGTGGCGGCCAGCAGCGCGGTCGGGGTGGCCAGGCCCAGGGCGCACGGGCAGGCGACGACCAGGACCGCGACGGCCGCGGTGACGGCGGCCTGCGGAGCCGCTCCGGCGCCGAGCCAGAATCCCAGGACCGTGACCGAGACGGTCAGTACGGCGGGGACGAAGACGGCCGCCACCGTGTCGGCGAGCCGCTGTACCGCGGTCTTGCCGGTCTGGGCGTCCTCCACCAGCCGGGTGATCCGGGCGAGTTGGGTGTCGGCGCCGACCGCATCGGCCCGGACCACCAACAGGCCGCCCGAGTTGACCGCGCCCCCGACCACCCGCGTGCCCGGCCCGGCCTCGACCGGCCGGCTCTCCCCGCTGACCAGCGACAGGTCCAGGGCCGAACGGCCCTCCGTGACGGTACCGTCGGTGGCCACCTTCTCCCCCGGCCGGACGAGGAACAGCTCGCCGACGCGCAACCGGTCCACCGGGATGCGGTGTTCGGTCCCGTCCCGGCGTACCGCCACGTCCTTGGCGGCGAGCGCGGCCAGCGAGCGCAGCGCGGAGCCGGTGCCGCGCCGGGCCCTGGCCTCCATCCGGCGGCCGGCCAGCACGAACAGCACCACGCCCACGGCCGCTTCCAGATACAGATGCGCGCTCGGGTCACCGACCGTGGGCAGCAGGGTGAACGGCATGGTCATGCCGGGCGCGCCGGCGCCGCCGAGGAACAGGGCGTAGGTGGACCAGCCGAAGGAGGCGGCCACGCCGAGGGCGACCAGGGTGTCCATGGTCGCGGCGCCGTGCCGCAGGCCGCGCAGCGCACGGGTGTGGAAGGGGGCGGCGCCCCAGACGGCGACGGGTGCGGCGAGCACGAAGCACAGCCACTGCCAGTGGCGGAACTGCCAGGCGGGGACCATGGACAGGGCCAGGACGGGCAGCGAGAGCAGGGCCGTCACCAGGAGGCGGCGGCGTTCGGCGCGGGTGGTGTCGTCGCCGGCCGGGGGCGGCGCGGTGTGCGCGGCGTCGGTCCGCTCGCCGCCCGCGCCGTCGTCATCGACCGGCTGCGGCGGCGGTTCGGGCAACTGGGCCGTGAACCCGGCCGCCTCGACGGTGGCGATGAGGTCGTCGACCGGCAGCGCCTCCGGATGGCTGACGTGGGCCCGGCCGGTGGCCAGGTTCACCGAGGCCGATACGCCGTCCAGCCGCCCGAGTTTCCGCTCGACCCGGCCGACGCAGGCGGCGCACGTCATCCCGCCGACGGTGAGCGTGGTGGTACGGGAGGGGGCGGGCGGCGCGGCTTCGGGCGGGGGTGCGGCCGTCATCGCGCGCCGCCCATCCCGGGCATCCCGCCCATGTCTCCGGCGGGCCCGGGGTCTTGGGTGCGGGTGCCGCCCTGGGGGTGCAGGCCCGGCGCGACCGGTCCGGCGGCGGTGCCGGCTCCGTACGCGAGCACGAAGAGCACCGCCAGCAGGGCGAGGAATCCCACCACGGACCGGGCCGGCAGGAAGCGTTGGACGGCCGGGGGAAGCGCGGGCCGGCTGCGGTCGGCCGAAGGGACCGGAGGGACCGGAGAGGGAGGCATCGCCGCTCCTGGGTTGGGGGGGTGGAGAATGCGCATCCTGGCAGGCCGCGGTGGGGTCGAGGGCCCGAAAGACCCCCGGGCGACGCGTGAGGTTTCTCCCTCGTACCGGGCGGAACCGGGCCGCCGCCCGGACCGACTACCTGGGTTTGCGCATCCGGCGCGGTGCGGCCGGACGGGACCTCTGTGGGCGAAATCCCCCCGCTCCGCGGGAACTCCACGCCGTCGCCGCCCGACCTCTCCCACGCCGCACCGTCCGGGCGCGGCGCAGGAGACGACCAGAGGAGACCACCGGCATGGCCGCCGCAGCGCCGGAGCCCGTAGAGCTGTACGGGACGGACTACACACGCGATCCCTACCCCCTCTACGCCGAACTGCGGGCGCGCGGCCCGGTCCACCGGGTCCGCTTCCCCAGCGGGGTCTGCGCCTGGCTCGTCACCGGCCACGAAGCGGCCCAACAGGCGCTCACGGACCCGCGGCTGGGCAAGCACCACTCCCGGGGCAACGCCGCCTGGCGGGCGCGGGCCTCGATCATGCCCGAGCCGCAGCACTCCCAGCTCCAGGTGCATCTGCTGCACCAGGACCCGCCGCGGCACACCGCGATGCGCCGGCTGATCACCGACGCCTTCGCGCACCGGCGCATGGAGGAACTGCGCCCGCGCTTCCAGGAAATGGCCGATGCCCTGCTCGATGCGCTGCCCGGCACCGGCCGCGCGGACCTCGTCGAGGGCTTCGCCGCGCGCTTCCCGTTCCAGGTGCTGGCCGAAGTCATCGGCCTGCCACGGCAGTTCGCGGACCGCTTCGACCGCGACTGGGGCAAGGTCGTCCAGCCCGTCGGCCCCCAGGACCCCGGCCGCCCGGCGTACGAGGCGCGGCTGCGCGGCCTTCAGCGGTACATCGCCGATCTGGTGGCGCACAAGCGCCGCGAGCAGGGCGCGGATCTGCTCTCCCGGCTGGTCGCCGCCTGCGACGACGGTCGGCTGCGGCCGCCGGAGCTCGACTCCATGATCTTCCAGCTGCTGGTCGCCGGGCAGGAGCCGGTCACCAACCAGATCAGCACCGCCCTGGTCGCCCTGCTGCGCCACCCCGAGCAGCTGGCGACGCTGGCCGCCCGGCCCGAGCTGCTGCCCCGCGCCGTCGAGGAACTCCTGCGCCACGACAGCGCCTTCGAGCTGACCACCTGGCGCTTCTTCGCCGAGGACGCCGATCTGTACGGGACCCGCATCCCGGCGGGCGATTCGGTGATCGTCTCCCTGTGCGCGGCCAACCGCGATCCGCGCCGCTTCCCCGACGCCGACGCCCTCGACCTCGACCGCTCCCCCAACCCCCATCTCGCCTTCGGCCACGGCATCCACTTCTGCCCCGGCGCGGCGCTCGCCCGTATCGAGCTCCAGGTCGCCCTGGGCACGCTGCTGCGCCGACTGCCGGGCCTGCGGATGGCCGTACCGGACTCCGAACTGACCTGGATTCCCGCGGTGCTCGCCCGCGGGGTGGACCGGCTTCCGGTGGCGTACGGGCCCGGCCACACCGCGTCCCCGGCCACCGGTCACACCGCGTCCCCGGGCACCGGCTGCCCCGTCGCCCACACCCCGGACGCCGCATGCTGACCGACGCGCTACGGCCGCACCCGGGCGCGGCCGCCGACCACCTGGCGACGGCCGAGGCGGTCCTCGCCCTGCTCCTCCCCCACCGCCGCACCCTGGACGACGACCCCCACGAGCCCGGCCCGGCCGCCTGCGGCCCCCAGCTGCGCAGGCTCCTTCCGGCCATCGCCGCGGGCGCACCCCTCTCCTTCACCCTCCCCGGCTTCCCCTGCAAATCCCCCAACCCGGCCAAGGTCCTCGGCCACCTCCCCGACGAGGGCGAACGGCTCGCCCTGCGCTTCCTGGACGGCCTGTGCGCCCGGATCTCCGCCGTCCACCCGCCCGGCGCGCGGATCGTCCTGTGCGCGGACGGCCATGTCTTCGGCGACCTCATCGGCGTCCCCGACGCGCACATCGACGCCTACGGCGACGCCCTGCGCGCGCTGATCCGCAGCGAGGGCCTGGCGCATCTGCGCCTGTTCGATCTGCGCGATGTGCTCGGCGACCTCCCGTACGACGAGAAACGCGCCCGGGTCCACGCCCGCCACGCGCCGACGCGAGAGGCGCTGCGGGCGCGGATCCGGGCCGGCGACGAGGAGACCCGGCGGCTCTACCAGGGCATCACCCGCTTCCTCTTCGAGGACACCGCCTCCTTCGACGGGACCCGCTCGGCGCTCCAGCGCGACTGCCGGGCCCGCGCCTACGGCGTGATCCAGCGCAGCCGGGCCTGGGGCGCGCTGATCGCCGAGCACCACCCCGAGGCGGTCCGGCTGTCCATCCACCCCCAGCCGCGCGGTGCGGCGAAATTCGGCATCCGGCTGCTCGACACGCCGGATGTGTGGATGACGCCGTGGCATGCGTGCGTCCTTCAACACCGGGACGGGCGCAGGGAGTTGATGCGTCGCGCGGATGCCGAACGGCTCGGCCGGCTGGTACTGCACCGGGGGCGGCCGAGCCATTTCGAGGCACGGTGAGCGTCTACGCCGTACGTCGGTGATCGAAAGCGATCAACGGATCCCCGGTGAGCGGGTGTTCGGTGACTGCGGCCCGCACGCCGAAGACCTCGGCGAGCAGGTCGGGGGTGAGCACCGCGCGGGGCGGGCCGGAGGCCACCACCGCGCCCCGGTGCAGAACGTGCAGGCGGTCGCACAGGGACGCCGCCGCGTTCAGGTCGTGCAGGGAGATCAGGGTGGTGCGACGCTGGGCGCGCAGCAGGGCGAGGAGTTCGACCTGGTGCTGGATGTCGAGGTGGTTGGTGGGTTCGTCCAGCACCAGGACCTGCGGGTCCTGTGCGAACGCCCGTGCAAGCAGGATCCGTTGGCGCTCGCCGCCCGAGAGTGCGGAGAAGCTCCGGGAGGCGTGGCGGGCCATGCCGACGGCGGCCAGGGCGTGCGCCACGATCTCCCGGTCGCGGAGGTCGTCGCCCGCGAACGCCCGCTTGTAGGGCGTGCGGCCCATCACCACCACCTCCGCCACGGTCAGCTCGAAGTCGCTGCCGCGTTCCTGCGGGAGTGCGGCGATCTGTCGTGCGGTCCGCCCCACGCTCAGGGTGCGCAGATCGGTCCCGGCCAGCAGCACCCGGCCGGCGGTGGGCCGCAGATGGCGGTAGACGGTGCGCAGCACGGTGGATTTGCCGCTCCCGTTGGGGCCGACCAGTCCGGCGATCTCGCCCTCGGCCGCCACCAGGTGCACGCCTGCGACCACGTCCCGGCCCGCGTAGCCCACGTGGAGATCCTCGATCTCGACCTTCATCGGCCCGTCTCCATCCGCCGGTCCAGAATCAACAGCAGGGCGGGCGCCCCGATCATCGCCGTGACCACACCCACCGGCAGCTCCTGGGTGTCCATGGCCGTACGGCACACCACGTCGACGATCTCCATCAGCACCGCGCCGGTGAGCGCGGCGAGCGGGAGCAGGCGGCGGTGGTCGCCGCCGATGAGCAGCCGGCACAGATGGGGCACCATCAGGCCCACGAAGGCGACCGCCCCGGAGACGGACACCAGGACGCCGGTCAGCAGGCCGGTCACCACGAAGAGTTCGCGGCGCAGCCGGGTGGCGGACACGCCCACGGCGGCCGCGGTCTCATCGCCCATGATCAGGGCGTTCATGGCGCGGGCGCGGGACTGGAGGACGAGCAGGGCGGCGGCGACGGCGAGCGCGGGCAGCCACAGGATGTCCCAGGTGGCCCCGCTCAGGCTGCCCATCAGCCAGAACAGCACGCTGCGGGTCTGCTGTTCGTCCCCGGCCCGGAGCACCAGATAACTGGTGAAGCCGGACAGGAACTGCCCGATGCCGACGCCGGCCAGGACCAGACGCAGGGGGGAGAATCCCCCGCCCCGCCGGGCCATGCTCCACACCAGCGCGAAGGCGCCGAGCGCCCCGGCGAAGGCGGCGGCGGACAGGCCCAGCGGGCTGCCGGCGCTCAGGCCCAGCACGATCGCGGCGACCGCGCCGAGGGAGGCGCCGTTGGAGATGCCCAGGAGATACGGGTCCGCCAGCGGGTTGCGGACCAGCGCCTGGGTGGCCGTCCCGATCAGGCCCAGCCCGGCGCCGACCAGCGCGGCCAACAGGGCGCGGGGAACCCGGAGTTGCCAGACGATCAGGTCGTCGGTGCCGGGCCGGGGAGCGGCGCCGCCGAGGCGGCGGAGCACCACGGACCACACCTCGCCGGGCGCGATGGTGGTGGAGCCCAGTGCCACGGCGGCGGTCAGCGCCACCGCCAGGGCGATGCCCAGCCCCAGGGCGAGCGGCGCCGGGCGCACCGTACGGCGCACCCGGCCGGTGACCGCCGCCACTACCGCCCGGCCCGGAAGGCGCCGGGGTGGATCGTGTGCGCGATCCGCTCGACCGTGTCCGCGGTGCCGACGCCGGCGATCGTCGTACGCTCCGAGCCGATCCGCAGGAATTTTCCGTCGCGCACCGCCCGCAGCCCCTTGGTGGCCGGGAAGCTCCTGAGGAACGCCTCGGCCTGGTCGTACGCCTTCTCCGTCGCCGCCGCATCGCCCCGGTTGCGGACCGCCAGCTGGATCCAGTCGGGGTTCTTGGCGACCACGTCCTCCCAGGAGACGGGCTGGAAGTCGCCGTCGCATGAGGCGAAGACGTTACGGGCCCCGGCCTGGGTGATCACGGCGTTGGCGACCTGCCTGCCGCAGACCGCCATGGGCTGTTTGGTGCCCGCGTCGAAGTCGAAGAAGAAGTAGCCGGGGCGTTTGTTCTCCGGGATGTCGCCGAGGGCCTTGTGCACCGCGGTGGTCTTCGCCCGCATGCCGGCCACGAGCTGCCGCGCCCGCGGCACGGTGCCGGTCACCGCGCCCAGCCGCATCAGGTCGCCCTCCACTCCGGACAGGTCTTTCTGCGGGCCCTTCGCCATCGAGGCGCAGGCGGTGGAGGCGAGGGAGACGTGCTTGATGCCCGCCGCCCGGAATTCGTCCTCGGTGGGTGCGCTGCCCGCGCCGCCCATGTTCCGCATCGAGGAGAAGGTGTCGACGTAGAGGTCGGCGCCCGATCCGAGGAGCTTCTCCTTGGCGATGACGGTCTTGCCGAGCACGGGGACGCTGCGCGCCCGGTCGCCGAGCTTCCCGGTCAAGGCGCCCTTGCCGGGCGGGAATCCGGTGCCGATGACGCGGTCGCCGGCGCCGAGCCGCAGCAGCATCTCCAGGGCGGCCGCATTGCTGGTGACGATCTTGCGGGGGGCGGCGGTGAAGGTGGTTCTGGCGCCGTGGCAGTCGGCCACCGTCACCGGGAAGCCGCCCGCCCCGCGTCCGGCCGCGTCCGCGTTCTTCCCCCCGTCGGCCGCTCCCCCGCAGGCGGTGGCGGCCAGCGCGACGGCCACCCCCATCGCCGACATCTTCAACGGACGCATCGGACCTACTTCCCTGTGACTCGCTGCTCGCGGGCCGCCGTTACGGCCCGGCACAGGTAGTCGGCAGGGCGGCGGCCGCGGTTCCCGCGGGTCGGGAAGCGCGTCGGACGCCTCAGATGTTCGGGCCGCTGCCCTGGGGACCGTAGAGGTCGAGCAGCCGCACCCGGGTGTGGTGCAGCCGGTCGGCGACGGTCTCGGCGACATAGCGGTACACCGCCCGGCCCAGAACGGGATCGGACTCGCACAGGTCGCGGACCACCGCGGCGTCGAATTCCACGGCCTCCACCGGGCCGGTGGTCCCCGCGCCCAGGTGCCACAGGTAGGGCGGGAAGAGCCAGGACCAGCCGAGCAGCTCACCGCGGCCGAGGGTCTCCACGACCGCCGCCCGGCGGCCGGGTACGTGCTGGTCGAGGGCGACCTTTCCGCTGCGGATGATCCAGAAGCGGTCGGCCCGCCGGCCCTCCTCGAACAGGCGGGTCTCGCGGGGCAGGGACACCTCGCGGGCGATGTCGGTCAGTTTCCGGCGCCGGTCCGGCGGCATCGCATCGAACAGGTCCTGCGCACTGGCCATCTCGTCCTCCGTCTCCCGGCTGCTGCCCGCTGTGCACGATATGCCGTGCTGTGCGGGGATACCGGGAGCGGCTCGGCGGCCGGGCGCCACGGGCGGCGGGCCGCCGGGACGACGGCTCAGGTCAGCTGACGGCGCACCAGCTCATGGAGGTGCCCGCCGGTGTCGGCCAGCAGAGCGGCGGGGGCGCCCTGCTCGACGACGCGGCCCTGCTCCATCACGATGACCCGGTCGGCGTCCATGACGGTGGACAGCCGGTGGGCGATCACCAGCCGGCTGGCGCTGAGTTTGCGGGTGCTGTCGATGACGATGCGCTGGGTCTCGTTGTCCAGGGCGCTGGTGGCCTCGTCGAAGAAGAGGATCCGCGGGCGGCGGATCAGCGCCTGGGCGATCATCAGCCGCTGCCGCTGCCCGCCGGAGATCGCACCGCCCCCGGCGATCATCGTGTGCAGCCCCATCGGCATCCGCTTGATGTCCTCGGCCAGGCCCGCCATCTCGGCCGCCTCCATGGCCTCCTCCGGGGTGAAGGACTCGGCGCCGCAGATGCAGTCCAGGATGGAGCCGGTGAGCGGCTGGGCGTTCTGGAGCACCACCCCGCACTGGCGGCGCACCGCGGCCTGGTCGAGTGCGGCCAGGTCCTGGCCGTCGTAGAGCACGCTGCCGGAGGTGGGCCGGTCGAAACCGATCAGCAGCCGCAGCAGCGTGGACTTGCCGCAGCCGCTGGGGCCGACGATCGCCACGAACTCGCCGGGCCGCACCTCCAGGGAGACGTCGTCGAGGACCAGCGGGCCGTCGTCGGTGTAGCGGAAGGAGAGCTTCTTGGCCTCCAGGGCGCCGGTGAGGGTGCCGGGCTGGGCGCTGCCGCCGCGGACCTCGGGGGTCTCGTCCAGGACCGGTTTGATCTGCTCGAACATCGGCAGCGCGGCGGCGGCCGAGACGAAGGCGCCGGTGATCTGGGTGACCGAGGTCAGCAGCATGGTCATGGAGGTGCTGAAGGTCAGAAAGGATCCGGCCGACATGCTGCCGCGGGCCGGTCCGGCCAGCAGCATGAACATGGTCAGCGTGCACAGCGGCAGATAGACGGCGTTGAGGACGGTGGTCAGGTTCTTGATCCGGCCGGCCTTCTGCTGGAGTTCCCGGGAGCGGGCGAACTCGCGGGCCCAGGCGGCGTACGCGAAGCTCTCCGCCGCCGCGACGCGCAGTTTGGGCAGTCCGCGCAGGGTCTGGAACGCCTGGTTGTTGAGCTTGTTGGAGAGTTTGATCAGCCGTCGCTGCCAGCGCAGTTCCCACAGGCCCATGGCGAGGAACACCGCGCCGATGACGACCAGCATCCCGATCGCCGCGAGCGCCAGCGGCACGCTGTACACGAGCAGCAGGACGAGGTTCATCGCGCCGAGCGTGACCGACTGCACGGCCACCGGGCCGATGCCGGACAGCACCCGGCGGATGCCGCTGATGCCCATGGCGGCGCTGGCCAGCTCGCCGGTGGAGCGTTCGGTGAAGAAGCGGGTGGGCAGCCGCAGCAGCCGGTCCCATACGGCGGGCTGGAGGGCGGCTTCGATCCGGCCTTCCATCCGCAGCACGGTGAGGTTCTGGAGCAGCATGAAGGCGGCGGTGACGACGCTGCTGATGATGACGGCGAGGGCGACCTGGACGATCAGGCTGCGCTCGGCGGCCGGTACGTAGACGCCGAGCACCTTGCCGGTGGCGATCGGGACCAGCGCGCCGAGGCCGACCGTCACCAGGCCGCTGAGCATCAGATTGCGCAGGTCCATCCGGGTGTTGCGCAGGCTGAAGCGCATCAGCCGCCACATCGTCATCGACCGCTCGGGCAGCGGGCGGTAGAACATCACGGCGTTCGATGCGAACTCGTCGGCATTGTCCTTGCCGATCCGGATGCGCAGCCCGGACGCCGGGTTGACGGCCTCGTAGCCGCCGCGGCGCCACAGCAGCGCGACCGGAGCGCCGGATTTGGCACGGTGGCCGACCAGGGGGCCGGTGTCCGTCCGCCACCAGCGGTGGCCCAGGCGGACCGCACGGGTGCGGATACGGGAGCTGACGGCGATCCGCTCGACGGGGGTGATGCGGTCGTTGACCGCGCCGCCCCTGGGGGGCTCGGTCAGGGTGATCCCGGCGGCCTCGGCGACCGTACGGCAGACCGCGAAGGTGGCGTCGGCGGTGGCGCGGTCCTCGGATCCGCCGCGGCCGCCGCGGTCCTGGCGGCCGATGGAGGCCAGCAGCGCCTGGTCGGCCCGTTCGCGGACCGCCTCGCCCGCCTTGATGCCGGCCGCCGTACGGTCCTCGTGCGCCCGCTCCAGCTGCTCGATCCAGCGGTCCACCGCCGACAGCAGCCGGTATTGCTGATTGACCATCTGCTGCCACATCGCGGCGTCGACGAGCAGATCGCCCGCCGCCTCCGCGCTGTAGGAGGCGCCGTACTGGACGCTGCCGGGCGGCACCGGCATCCACAGGATGTCGTCGTCGGCGACCGCGTCGTCGCCGGGCCGGCCCTCCAGCGGGGCCTCGAAGAGCACGCCCAGGCTGCGGGCGGTGCCCAGCGCGAAGGCGTGCTCCAGGGCGGAGGGTGCGCCGCCGCCCAGGGTCCCGTTGGGGTCGTAGCCGTCCTCGTATCCGTAGCCGCCCTCGTGGCCGTACTCGGGGCGCGGCAGTTCGCGCAGCGGGATGCGGCGCAGCGTGCAGTCCTGCGAGGGGCGGCCGAGGAGGGTGTGCTGCGGGCCCTGGACGGGGCCGAGCAGCAGGGTGCCGGTTTCGAGCCGGCCGAGGAAGTGCCAGTGGCCTTCCTGGACGGTGTCCACGGCGAAGAGGTCGAGGGCGCCGCCGGTGACCAGCCACAGGACGTGCGGGCCTTCCAGGGGGACGCTGCGCAGTCCGGTGCAGTCGACGGGGGTGCCCAGTGCGCCCATCGCCTGCGTCACCGCGTCGAGCTCGTCGGGTCCGGTGACCGCGGACGGGTGGGTCGATGCCACGTCAGTGCTCCTTGACCAGCTCGGCGTAGGCGCCGCCGGCGGCGACCAGATCCTCGTGCCGCCCGCGTTCGACGACCACTCCGTGGTCGAGGACCACGATCTCGTCGCTGTCGCGGACCGTGCTGAGCCGGTGGGCGATGACCACGCAGGCACAGCCGCGCCGCCGCAGGTTGTCGATGATGGTCTGTTCGGTACGGGCGTCCAGGGCGCTGGTCACCTCGTCCAGGACCAGGATGCTGGGCCGCCGGACCAGGGCGCGGGCGATCTCCAGGCGCTGGCGCTGGCCGCCGGAGAAATTGCGGCCGTCCTGTTCGACGCGGCTGTAGATGCCGTCGGGGCGGCGGGCGATGACATCGTCGTAGAGCGCGGCGTCGCGCAGCGCGGTGATGACGGCGTCGTCGGGGATGGACGGGTCCCACAGAGCGACGTTGTCGCGGACCGTTCCCTCGAAGAGAAAGATGTCCTGGTCGACGAAGGACACGGAGGCGGCCAGCGCGCTGCGGGGGATGTCCTCCAGGCGCTGCCCGTCGATGCGGATGGTGCCTTCCCAGGGGCTGTAGAGACCGGATATCAGCCGGGAGACGGTGGATTTGCCGCTGCCGGAGCCCCCGACGAGGGCCACCTGACGGCCGGGTCCGACGGCGAGGGAGAAGCCGGTGAGCAGCGGTTTGTCCAACGGGCTGTAGCCGAAGGTGAGGTTTTCCAGGGTGACGTGGCCCTTGAGGCGGCGGGTGTCGGTGTCGGACCCGGGGCGGGAGTAGAGGGTGTCGGCCGGGAAGGACTCGACGTCCTTGAGGCGGGCGACGTCGGCGGCGAAGTCCTGGATGCGGCCGGCGACTCCGTTGAGGCGGGTGATGGGCGCGGTGAAGCGGGTCACCAGGGCCTGGAAGGCGACGAGCAGGCCGATGGAGATATGGCCCTCGACGGCCCGCAGTCCGCCGATCCACAGGATGAGCGCGCTGTTGAGGGTGGCGAGGGTGGGGGCGACGACCGCCAGCCAGGCGCTCGGCACGCCGAGCCGCTGCTGTACCTCCAGGGTGGTGGCGTGCTGGCCGGCCCAGCGGCGGAAGTAGCCGTTCTCGCCGCCGGTGGCCTTCATCGTCTCGATGAGCTGGAGGCCGGTGTAGGAGGTGTTGGTCAGCCGGGCGGTGTCGGCGCGCAGCTTCTGGGTGTGGGTGGCGCGGATGCGGATGACGATGCGCATCGCGACGACGTTGAGCAGCGCGATGCCCACGCCGATGACGGTCAGCTGGGGGTCGTAGGTCCACAGCAGGAACGCGTAGAGGACGACGACGATGCCGTCGACGCCGGCCGCGGCCAGGTCGCGGGCCAGCGTTTCGGCGACCGCGTCGTTGGACTGGAGGCGCTGGACGAGGTCGGCGGGGCTGCGCTGGGCGAAGAAGGTGACCGGCAGCCGCAGCAGATGGCGCAGGAAGCGGGCGCTGGTGAGGGTGGAGGAGATGATGCGGCCGCGCAGCAGATTGGCCTGTTGCAGTCCGGTCAGGACGGCGGTGAGCGCGACCATCGCGGTCATCGAGGCGAAGAGCGGCCCCAGCAGCGAGGTCTGGTTGCCGATCAGGAACATGTCGATGTACGTCCGGCTGAGCGCGGGCACCGCGGCGCCGACCGCGACCAGCAGCAGGCTGGCGAGCAGGGCGGCCAGCAAGGTGCCCTTGGTGCCGCGCAGCCGGGCGGGCACGGCGCCCAGGATCCCCGGTTTGCGGCCGCCCTTCTCGAAGGACTCCGACGGCTCGAAGACCAGCGCGACACCGGTGAAACTGGTGTCGAAGTCCTCCGTCGCCACGAAGCGGCGGCCCTTGTCGGGGTCGTTGATGTAGACGCCCTTGCGGCCGAGTTTGCGGCCCATGCCGTCGTAGACGACGTAGTGGTTGAACTCCCAGAAGAGGATGGCGGGCGCCTGGACCTCGGCGAGCGCGGCCGGTTCCATCTGCATGCCCTTGGCCGTCAGTCCGTAACTGCGGGCGGCCTTGAGCAGATTGCTGGCGCGCGAGCCGTCGCGGGAGACGCCGCAGGCGATCCGCAGTTCCTCCAGCGGCACATGGCGGCCGTAGTGGGCCAGAACCATGGCCAGGGAGGCGGCGCCGCATTCGACGGCCTCCATCTGGAGGACGGTGGGGGTGCGGACGGTCTTGGCCTTCGTGGCCTTGGGACCCGGGGCGGGGGCGCGGCGGGAGCGGCGGCCGGGTGCGGGCTCGGGGCGGTGCCGGCGGCGGCCCGGCGGCGGCAGCTGCGGGGCGGGGGCGCCGGTGGCGGGTGGCTGGGGTGCGCTCACGGAAGCAGCCAATCGATCGGATGCTGCTCGGCCAGGTGGACGGCGCCGCCGGCCATGGTCATGGAGTCGACGGCGAAGGGCGGGCCGTCGGAGGTGGACCAGGCGTAGCCGGACCGGGTGTGCGCCGAGCGGTCGAGCTTCACCAGGACGGCGACGGGCGGGCCGTGCTGGGAGAACTGCTCGCCGAGCTGGCTGCTGCCCAGGTAGGTGCCGATGCGCTGGCGGGTCTCGGTGCTGCGGCCGACCGCCTGCACATGGCCGCGCAGCACGCCGTACTGCTGGCTCGGGACGGACTGGACGGTGAGGTCGACCGAGGCGCCCACCGGGACCGACGCGGCGCTCTCGGCCGGGACGTAGAGCGTCGCGGTCAGCGGGTCGTCGGGCCGGGCGATCCGTTCGACGGAGGCCACGTCCGCGCCGGTGGTGACGACCGAGCCGATGGTGGCGACCATGCCGGTCACCCGGCCGGCCGCGATCGCGCGGACGACGGCGGAGGTGCCGCGCTGCGTACGGACCTTGAGGACGGGGGCGTTGGCGGCGACCGGCTTGCCCTCTTCGGCGAGTACGGCGGTGACCTGTCCCGCGACGGGGCTCTGGAGGATGTAGCTGCCCTGGCCGTGGGTGAGGATGCCCGGCGCGTCGAGGGTGGAGGAGACGGTGCCGTTCACCGCCCAGACGGCGGCGCCGATCACCACGGCGAGGGTGACGATCAGTACGAGCCAGCCCTGGGGGCGGGCGAAGCGCACCGGAAGATCGATGTCCTCCGGTGACTGCAGTTTGGAAAGGGCCTGTTGACGAAACTGCACGACACTCTTCCCTCAACTGCAATGGTCTGTCGGGACGGCACGGACACGACGAAGGCGCCCGACCTTCGCTGCGGGGCCGAGCGTACGGTGTCGCGCCCGGGGCGCGGAAGCCGGGTGCCCCGGAACCCGGCGAAAGCCAGGTGTCCCGGGGCAGCCGGCCGGCAGGTCGGCAAGGAGGGGAAGCCGACATGCCATGGTGCTCAGAGGCCGGTGGCGAGACCCGCGACCTGAGCGGTGTTGACGCCGGTCGCACCCTCGACGGTGCCGGTGAGGGTGCCGGCGGTGCCGGCCAGGTTGAGGCCGGTGGCGCCCTCAAGGGTGCCGTTGGCGGAGTTGAGCAGGCCACCGACGAGGCCACCGGCCACGTTGTCCAGCTCGTTGTCAGCGATCTCCTGGGTCTGAATCTCACGCATGGTGATTCCTTTCGAATACATATTTCAGATAGCTACGGCCGAGTCGTCCGACAGGGCGATCCGGCCCCGGCAACGGCTGTACCAGGACGCGAAATCGAGAACCCCTGTGCGACTTCCGCGGTGCGATGGATCAAAGCATGCAGGCGCGCTGGTCTGCTAATCCGACGACCACGGATCCGGACCCCAAGCCTCCACCGAATTACGTGACGTGGATACATGTTCATGACTTGGTGGCAGCTTCTTCACAACTCCCGACGCCCCGACCGCACCGTTTTGGCGCGCCCTTTACCTCGAACGCGACATTCCCGCCCCAAACCATGGATCCGCAGGTCAGACCATGGATGGACAGCGGTGGGGAGTGCCCGTGCGGTGCCGTCGATGTGGAGATTTTCTGAAGGCCGACAATTTTTGCGCGGCTCTGACGGGTTGCGACCACAGGCCCGCGAAGGTTGCCCTTGGCATCTATCAACGGGGCGTTGCCGCGCATTAACGACGTATGAATCCGCCGCCCTTCCCGGGCGATATTACCGGGAATGCACGCCGCAATCCTCACAGCATTGTGACAGAAACCTATCGGCTATCCAGAGAACGGACATAACCGCATAACGACGTCACACGGGACGAGGGGGAAATGCGCGGTTCGCACCGGAGCGGCCGCCGCCGATGGCAGCCGCTCGCATCCTGCGGCACGGTGACGGGAGGGGGCCGTGGACGACGCAGGGAGCCGTGGACATGGATCCGGTCGAGGCGCTGGAGCGGATCGCCTTTCTGCTGGAGCGGCAGGGCGCGGTGACCTACCGCGTCCAGGCGTTCCGCACGGCCTCCGCGGTGATCGGTGGCCTCCCCGCCGACGAACTGCGGCGGCGCGCGGCGAACGGTTCGCTGGCGCGGCTCAAGGGACTGGGGCCCAAGACGACCCGGGTCGTGACGGAGGCACTGTCGGGCGACATACCGGACTATCTGGCGCGGCTGGAGGAGGAGGCGGGCGGGCCGCTGGTCGACGGGGACCGGGGGCTGCGGCTGCGGCGGGCGCTGCGCGGCGACTGCCATCTGCACTCGGACTGGTCGGACGGCGGCAGCCCCGTGGCGGCGATGGCCCGCGCGGCCCGCGATCTCGGCCATGAATGGTGTGCGCTGACCGACCACTCCCCCCGTCTCACCGTCGCCCGCGGGCTGAGTGCCGAGCGGCTGCGGGAGCAGCTGGCGCTGGTGGCGGAGGTCAACGCCCGCCTGGCCCCGTTCCGGCTGCTCACCGGCATCGAGTGCGACATCCTCGACGACGGCGCGCTGGACCAGGAGCCGGAGCTGCTGGCGCAGCTCGATGTGGTGGTGGCGTCGGTTCACTCCAAGCTCCGGATGGAGCCCCGCCCGATGACCCGCCGTCTGCTGGCCGCGGTGGCCAACCCCCTGGTCGACGTCCTGGGCCACTGCACCGGCCGCCAGATCACCGGCAGAGAGCGCCCCGAGTCCCGCTTCGACGCCGCCGAGGTCTTCGCCGCCTGCGCCGCCCACCACACGGCCGTGGAGATCAACTGCCGCCCCGACCGCCTCGACCCGCCCCGCCGCCTGCTCCGCCAGGCCCTGGAGACCGGCACGCTCTTCGCGATCGACAGCGACGCCCACGCCCCGGGCCAGCTGGACTGGCAGATCTACGGCTGCGCCCGCGCGGAGGAGTGCGGCGTACCGCCGGAGCGGGTCATCTCCACATGGTCGGCAGGGGAGTTGAGGGAGTGGACTACGGCGGGGCGGGTGCCGGAGAGCCAGGACCGGGGCGACGAACCGCCGGGCGGCACGTCCGCGCCGCCTCTCCTCCGGCCGTAACCCATGTGTGCCATTCGTCGGACTTACGGGCCAACTGATAAGTCCGACAGCGCCAGTTCGCGGAGCCGGCGCCGATGCGCGGCGGTCGTGAGACTCGGCGCGTCACCGAGTTTGTGCATGACCTTTCGTATTAGCCTCCATTAACTGTACGAAGTTGATCGCTTACCGATCGCTTCCGTTCGATCTATCGGAGATGACATGCGCAAGCTTCGCAAGGCTGCCGTCGTGGTAACCGTCCTCGGAAGCGTCGGCCTGCTCGGTGCCGGTACCGCTTACGCCGGCGGCGGGACCAGCGACTACCGCACCCAGTCGGTCCACGAGGGCTACCAGCAGCAGTCGAGCGGCGGCCGACACGGCAAGTCGCACGCCCGCAAGACCTACATCCGGCAGAGCACCTCGTGCAGGACCTTCGAGAAGAACACCGACATCCTGGGCGAGATCGGGTCCGACGACCCCCTGTGGATCCTCACGCACGGCCTCAGGGCCAGGCCCGGGGTGCAGAAGACCAGACTCGGCTCGTCGGAGGGGTGCAACAACATCATCCGTCTGTAACGGATGGCGCGGACCGCCGAAAGGGGTCCCCGGGCCGAGCCTCAGGCCCGGCCCGGGGACCCTTTTTCCCGCCCTTCGCCGGGGCCCGCCGCGGGGGTCAGCCGGGCCGTCAGCACATACGCGACCACCACCGCCACGATCACCAGCGGCAGGACGGTCAGGCCCGGGCGGCCCAGCAGCAGGGCGGCCATCAGCACGGAGGTCAGCGGCAGGCGGAGCACGGCGACCGTCATGGCGCCGATGCCCATGGCGGAGGCGGCGGTGATCTGGAGACCGGGGAGGTGGGCGAGGGCCACGCCGCCGACGGCGCCCAGGAACATCGCCGGGAAGATGGGGCCGCCGCGGAAACAGCTCAGCGATGCGCAGTAGGCGAGCCCTTTGCACACGACCAGCAGCACCAGCGCGCCCGCCGAGAAGCCGGCGATGTGGTCGAACAGCGAGCCCAGCGCGGACTGGCCCGAATACAGCAGTTCGGTGGCGGGTTCGCCGGTGGCCTCGGCGAAGGCGATCGCCAGCGCGGCGACCGCGAGGGCCATCGCCAAGGTGGCCGGGAGCCGGTGGCGGATGACGCGGCCCTTGAGGACGAGCGAGAGGCGCCGTACGCCGCATCCGGCGAGGGCGGCGAGCACCCCGATGGCCAGGGCCCAGCCGAATTCCGGGAGCGTCGGGGCGGCCGCCTCGGGGACGTGGTGCAGGGTCAGGGAGTACGTGCCGAGGCCGGTCCAGTCGCCCAGGCCGGTGAAGATGAGCGCGCCGATCCCGGAAGCGAGCAGACCGGGCACCAGCACCGCACCGAGCAGCGCCCCGCCCTGCCCCGAGGTCTCCATCAGCAAGAACGCGCCCAGGAGCGGCGAGCCGAACAGGGTGCTGACCGCCGCGAAGCTGCCGGCGGCGCCCACCACCTTGACGGCCAGCTCCGGTACGTCCCGCCGCAGCCGTACGGCACCGGCCGCCAGCCCGCCGCCGAGGGCGATCAGCGGCGCCTCCGGGCCGAGCACCGCACCGCAGGCGAGGGTGGCCAGCGCCGCCAGCACGATCCCGGGGAGCACGGCGAGGGGCGGCGGGCCGCCGAACGCGAATCCGTCGGCGGGTTCATGGCCGCCGTTGCCCGGGAGATGACGGATGGTCAGCACCACCAGCAGTCCGCCGGCCGCGAGCAGGGGCAGCGGCCACCAGACGGGGGTGGCGGAGAAGCCGAGCGCCGTCGGCAGATCGCGGTAGAGCAGCGGTTCCAGCTCATGGACCAGGGCGAGGAAGCCGAAGGCCGCGGCACAGATGGGCAGGCCCAGCAGTGCGGCCAGCAGCAGGAGCCCCAGATAGCCGCGGCTGCGCAGCAGCGCGGCCGGGTCCGGTGGCGCCGTGGCCGGCGTCCCGCCGACCGGTCCCGACCGCCCGACCGCCATGCGCCTCGCCTCCGCCTCGCCGTGCGGGAGCCGGAGCCGGGAGGACGCCCGGCGCGCCGTCCGGCCGCCGCCGTGCCGAGCCTGCCACGGCCGCACCGGGGCGAAAGGGACGACACGGCCGGGCGGCGGCGTCCCGGCCCGCCGGATCACCCCTGGGGTGCCGCCGCCTCCCGGAGGGCCGCCAGCACCGGCCGCAGCAGGGGGTGTTCCTCGGCCCCGCGGCGTACCGCGGCGAAGACCCGCCGGGTGGGAGCGACGCCGTCGACGGGCCGGACCACCACCCCCGTCAGGTCCATGTCCGCGAGCGCCGAGCGCGGTACGAGGGCGACCCCCGCCGCGGCCGAGGCCAGCGAGACCACCGCGCGGAAGTCGTCCGAGAAATGCTCCAGCCGCGGCTCGAATCCGGCGTATTCGCAGGCCAGGACGACGACGTCATGGCAGGGGTTGCCGGTGTAGGGGCCGATCCACGGGTCGGCCGCGAGATCCGCCACCGCCACCTGTGCGGCGTCCGCGAGACGGTGGCCGACGGGCAGGACGGCGTCGAACGGCTCGGCGTACAGCGGGACGCGGGTCAGCCGGGGATCGTCGGCGCGCGGCGCGCCCCGGTATTCGACGGCGACCGCCACATCGACCTGCCGGTCGAGGACCATCACCAGGCTGGCGTCCCCCTCGGCGTCCTGGACGCGGACCCGGATGCCGGGCGCGCGGGCGGCGAGCGTGGTGATCGCGGGCGCGACGACCAGCGAGATGCCGGTGGCGAAGGCCGCGACGGTCACCACGCCCGCGTCGCCGGAGCCGTACGCGGCCAGCTCCGACTCGGCGCGTTCCAGCTGGGCCAGGACGGCGTTGGCGTGGCCGAGCAGGATCTCGCCGGCGGCGGTGAGCGTCACCCCGCGGGCGCTGCGTTCGACCAGGCGGTGGCCGGTCTCCTGCTCCAGGGCGGCCAGCTGCTGGGAGACCGCGGAGGGGGTGAGGTAGAGCGCGGCGGCCGCGGCGGTGACCGTACGGTGGTCGGCCACCGCGCGCAGGATGTGCAGCCGCCGTGCTTCGATCATGTTTCCAGTTTCTCAGGGGCCGGCCGGTTCTCAGGGCGTGGCCGGATCAGTTCCCCAGAACGGCACGGGCCGCGACGAAGGCGTCCACGGCCCGGTTGACGTCGTCGGTGGAGTGCGCCGCCGACAGCTGGACGCGGATGCGTGCCTGGCCCTGGGGGACGACCGGGTAGGAGAAGCCGATCACATAGACGCCGCGCTCCAGCAGCAGCTCCGCCATCCGGGCCGCCTCGGCCGCGTCGCCGATCATGACGGGGGCGATGGCGTGCTCGCCGGGCAGGATGTCGAAGCCTTCCGCGGTCATCCGGGAGCGGAACAGTGCGGTGTTGGCGTTCAGGCGTTCGCGCAGGTCACCGGCCGACTCCAGCAGGTCGAGCACCTTGAGGGAGGCGGCGGCGATCACCGGCGCGAGCGAGTTGGAGAAGAGGTACGGGCGCGAGCGCTGGCGCAGCAGGGCGACGATTTCGGCGCGGGCGGCGACATAGCCGCCGGAGGCGCCGCCGAGGGCCTTGCCGAGGGTGCCGGTGATGATGTCGACGCGGTCCATCACGCCGTGGAGTTCGGGGGTGCCGCGGCCGCCGGGGCCGACGAAGCCGACGGCGTGCGAGTCGTCGACCATCACCATGGCGCCGTAGCGGTCGGCCAGATCGCAGATCTCGCGCAGCGGTGCGAGATAGCCGTCCATGGAGAACACGCCGTCGGTGACGATGAGCGTACGGCCCGCGCCGCCCTCGGCCGCCTCCTTCAACTGCCGTTCCAGGTCGGCCATATCGCGGTTGGCGTAGCGGAAGCGGCGGGCCTTGGAGAGCCGGATGCCGTCGATGATGGAGGCGTGGTTGAGGGCGTCGGAGATCACCGCGTCCTCGGGGCCGAGCAGGGTCTCGAAGACACCGCCGTTGGCGTCGAAGCAGGAGGAGTAGAGGATGGTGTCCTCCTGGCCGAGGAAGCCGGAGATCCGCCGTTCCAGCTCCTTGTGGACCTCCTGGGTGCCGCAGATGAAGCGGACCGAGGCCATGCCGTAGCCCCAGCGGTCGAGGGCCTCGTGGGCGGCCGCGACGACCTCGGGGTGGTCGGCGAGGCCGAGGTAGTTGTTGGCGCAGAAGTTGAGGACCTCGCCGGGGTTTCCGCCGGCGGTGACCGCGACGGTGGCGGACTGCGGGGTGCCGATGACGCGCTCGGGCTTGTGCAGTCCGGCGTCCCTGATCTCGTCGAGGGTGGTGCGCAGTTCGTCGCGTACGGAGTCGAACATGGGGGATTTCTCCAGGAGTTGGGGTGGGACGGGACCGGGGTCAGGCTGTCCAGTCGAGGATGACCTTGCCGCCGCGGCCGCCGGCCGCTTCGTCGAAGGCGGCGTCGAAGTCCTGGTAGGGGTAGCGGCCGGTGATCACGGGGGACAGATCGAGGCCGCCTTCGAGGAGGACGGACATCGCGTACCAGGTCTCGAACATCTCGCGGCCGTAGATCCCCTTGATGGTGATCATGGAGGTGACGATCCGGGACCAGTCGACGGCGAATTCCTGGGCGGGCAGGCCCAGGACGGCGATCTTGCCGCCGTGGGTCATGTTGTCGATCATGTCGCGCAGCGCCTCGGGGCGGCCGGACATCTCCAGGCCGATGTCGAAGCCCTCGCGCAGGCCCAGCGCGCGCTGGCCGTCGGCGATGGAGGTTTTCGCGACGTTGAGCGCGAGGCTCGCGCCGACCTTGCGCGCCAGCTCCAGGCGCGGCTCGCTGACGTCGGTGATCACGACGTTGCGGGCGCCGGCGTGCCGGGCGACGGCCGCGGCCATGATGCCGATCGGGCCGGCGCCGGTGATCAGGACGTCCTCGCCGACCAGCGGGAAGGACAGCGCGGTGTGCACGGCGTTGCCGAACGGGTCGAAGACGGCGGCGATGTCGAGGTCGACGGGGTGGCGGTGCACCCACACATTGGCCGCGGGCAGCGCCACGTACTCGGCGAAGGCGCCGTCGCGGCCGACGCCGAGGCCGACCGTGGCGCGGCACAGATGACGCCGTCCGGCCAGACAGTTGCGGCAGCTCCCGCAGACGAGATGACCCTCACCGCTGACCAGATCACCGGGGGTGATGTCGGCGACGTCCCGGCCGGTTTCGACGACCTCGCCGACGAATTCATGGCCGAGGGTCAGCGGGGCGCTGATGGACCGCTGGGCCCAGCCGTCCCAGGAACGGATGTGCAGATCCGTTCCGCAGATGCCGGTGCGCAGCACCTTGATCAGGACATCGCCCGCGCCGACGGCCGGCTCGGGCACCTCCGTGAGCCACAGTCCGGGCTCCGCCTTCTGCTTGACCAGTGCCTTCACGTTGGCGCTCCCCGTATGTGCATGGATGGGTGCAGAGACCTGCCGGGGGCTCTTTTCGGCCGCCCGGTCCGCGTCAGAAAATCTCCCGCACACGGGCCGGTCGGTCCATCGAGGTTTTCTTAAGCGGGGTCACAGCTGTCCTGTACGCCCCCTGGGTGCAGGGCCGCCCCGGGGACGCCGCGGGCGGCGCCGGGCGGCCGCGGAAAGGGCGGGCCGTCCGGTAAGGCCGGGTTCGGTAAGGGCCGGCTCCCGGTTTGTGACGACGTCGGTCGGATTTGTGCTGCCATCGGTACATCGAAAGTCGTACACCGAAAGGGGTATTCCGCGGAGACGGCCAGCGGCCATACCGCTTCCGCGTCCCGGACTCATTCCCCCTCGGAATACTTAAGCGAAATGCTTAAGCGAATGCGCACCGTACGGAGGCGCCGGTCCGGGCTATACGAGGGCCCCGAAAACAATGTCCTGAATCGGATGGCCCCGTGAACGATCAGCTGACTAATGTCCTTTCCGCTGAGCGGTAGCCAGCGAACACCGCCTCATGATTGGGGAGTTCCATGGAAACTCTGTCAGTATTCGCCCCTCGCCCGGCCGGCGTTCTCGACCGGGAGCCGGAGGTCTCGTTCCTCGACGGCGCGCAGGAGGTGCAGGCCGATGCCTGTCCCATCAGCGTATGCGCCGACCACTGTGTCGGTACCGGGCACACCGGCTGAGCCGTCCGCGGAAAACCTGAAATCGCCCGGCTGACGGGCACGGCCCCGAGAGGGATGCACACTGTGACGCATTGGCAGGCGGAGAACGCGCTTGCGGCCCTGGGTGACAGGGCATCGCTCTCGGGGTTCGGCACGACCACCGGCCCGTTATGGACGCGCGTTCGCCCGCACGAGGCGGCCCCGCTTCCCGACGACGGCTGGAAATTCCATATCTCCTCCCGGGCGGCCACGCTCCCAGAACTGGCGGACCGCCTGCTTCCGGTTCTTCTGCGGGAGCGCTGTCACTTCAAAATCGCCCGCTCCGACGAAGTCCTGACCCGACTCAACTCCGGCCGCCGGTACCCGGCCGCCATCGGCAAGGCCGTCACCGTCTATCCCGAGCAGTCCCGCGTCCGCGAACTGGGACTGCTGCTCGCGGAATTGCTCCGGGGACACGTCGGCCCCCGCGTACTGAGCGACCGCAGGGTGGACGACCGGGCGCCGGTGTACTACCGGTACGGCCCCTTCCGTTCCCGCTGGTCGTCCGGGGCCCAGGGCCTGCCCGTCCTGCGGATCCACGGCCCCGGCGGCGAGGGCTTCGACGCGGCGGCCACCCTCGCCTACCGGCAGCCCTCCTGGGTGGCCGATCCGTTCGTCACGGGCGACGACTCCCGGCCGGTGCGCGAGGCCGAGCCGGAGCTGCTCGGTGGCCGGTTCCGCGTCGTCGAGGGCGTCTTCCAGGCGGCGCACGGGAACGTCTACCGCGCCCTGGACGTCCGCTCCTACCGGCCCGGTGCGCCGGCGCTGATCGTCAAGCAGGCCCGCGCATACGTCGGCGAGTCCGCCGGGGGAATCGACGTCCGGGCGCGGCTGCGCAACGAACGGCGGATCCTGGAGACCTGCGACTCGGTGCCCGGTATCCCGCGCTTCCTCGATCATTTCTCGCACGGCGACGACGAGTTCCTGGTGACCACCGATGCGGGCGGCACCCATCTGCTCAAACTGATCGAGAGCGACGGCGCCATGCTCCCGCCGCCCGCGAGCGACCCGACCGGGACCGCCGCGCGCGCCTTCGCCCGGCTGGCCGCCGCCCTCGGCGACACGCTGCACGCCCTGCACCAGCGCGGAGTGATCATGCGCGACCTGACCCCGCGCAACATCGTGCTGCGGGACGGCCGCCCCACCATCATCGACTTCGGCATCTCGGCGCTGGACGGCTTCCATCTGCCCGGCGGCACCCCCGGATTCGCTCCCCCCGAACAGCTGGCGGACGAGGGCCCGCCGCGCGTCGAGGACGACCATTACGCGCTGGGCATGGTGCTCGCCCATGCCGCCACCGGGGTGCTGCCGCTGCCCGGCGCGGCCCCCGCCGCGCTCGCCCGTACCCGGATGCGGCAGACCCTGGCCGCGGTCCACGGCGACGGCCGGCCCGGCTTCGCGGCGCTGATCGCGGATCTGACCTGCGGCGACCGCGCCACGGCCGGGCGGGCGGCCGACCGGCTGCGCAACGGCTCCTGGCTGACCGAGGCGCCCGGCCGCGCCCGCGCCGTGCCGGTCCTCCCGGAGGTGGGGACGGAGGTCTGCGTCCGGCTTGAGGAACGGACCCTCGGGCTGCTCGTGGACCGGGTCGGGGAGTACCAGTTCGGCGGCGAGCCCGGCGATTTCGCCGCCGTGGACGCGGCGGTGTACTCCGGCGGCGCGGGGATCGGCCTGGAGCTGCTGCACCACCGCGGCCGGCCGGGGGTGGACGAGCTGCTGGAGCGGCTCGCGGCGCACTCCGTGACGGCCCTGCACAGGGTGGCCCCGGCGCCGGGGCTGTTCTCGGGGCGCACCGGCACCGAGATCTTCCTCGCCGCGGCGCGGGCGGCCGGGGTCGCCATACCGCACGAGGTGCCGCCGGCGTCCGGCGACCGCGCCGGGGACGAGGAACTCGATGTGATCAGCGGCCGCGCCGGTGTGGGCCTGGGCGCGCTCCTGCTGGGGGATCTCGAAACGGCGCACGACCAGGCGCGGCGGCTGGTGGCGCAGCCGGGCCTGAGCGTGCTGCCGCCGCTCGGCGCCTCGATCGCACAGAACCCGGATTTCGGCTACGCCCATGGCTTCGCGGGCGCGGTCGACTGCCTGATCGCGGTCGCCGCGCACACCGACGATCCGCAACTCCACGGTGCGGCGCGGCGCCGCGCCCGTGCCCTGGCCGAACGCGTCCTGCGGCTGGTCGCGGGGTGCCAGGTCGCCTCGGCCTCCCCCATGACCGCCTCGTGGTGCCGCGGACTGGCCGGCGCCGCACGGGTCCTGCTCCATGCCCATCTGCGCTACGGCGAGGCCGCGTTCCTGACCTCGGCGCAGGCGGCCGCCTCCGCCTGCGCCGCCTTCCTGCCCCGGATGAGCAGACCGGGCCAGTGCTGCGGTATCGCCGGGGTCGGCAGCATGCTCGTGGACATGGCCCGGGCCACCGGTCAGGAGCGGTTCCAGGAGGCGGCCCGGACTGCCGCCCGTCAGCTGCTGATCCGCAGTTACGGCCCGGACGACGCCCCCCTGTTCGTCCACCCCGACTTCCAGCAGCTGCCCTACTCCTGGTCCCAGGGGTACGCCGGCGTCCTGGCCTTCCTGCGCCGCCTGAACTGGCCGGAGACCCCGGAGCCGCTGCCGTGGCCCGCGGACCTGCTCAGCGCCGCGCCCATGCCTCGGCGAACATCTCGTGCAGCGGACGCGGCGGCAGCAGACGGGTGAACGGGCCGTCCAGTTCGCGTTTCTCGGTCGCCGCGGCCAGATGGGCGTCGAGTTTGGCGGTCTCCAGGGGCAGATGGGGCGCCTTGAGCTCCGTCCAGCCGCCGGGGAGGAAGGCCGTCCGCCCGGCGCGGCTGCGCTTTTCGGTCACGACGGCGCCGGTGGCGGCCAGTTCGGCCTGGACGGTGCGATGCCGGGCGGTGCTCCAGCCGTTCCACCGGCGGACGGCGCGGTCGGTGGGACGGGCCAGAGTGGCCAGCTGGAGGTACAGCGCGGCGGCGTCCCGGCCCACGCCCAGTGACCCGGCCGCCTCGTCGACCAGGTCCGGCACACTCAGCAGCGGGTTCGCCTCGTAGCCGCCGACCGGTACGGGGGTGTCGGCGGCGCGGGCGGCCAGGTCGGCGATGCCGTCGCGCAGCACCCGTATGCGCTCGATCTCGCCGCGCAGCTCGGTCATGCCCAGCTCCGCGCACAGCCGCGCCATCGCCGCATACGTCCCGGGCCGGCCGAACCCCGCGGGGCGCAGGAACACCGAGCTCCAGCCGCCGGCCACCTGGACGAGCAGCAGCCCCTGGTCGTAGTACATCGGCGGGCGGGCCCGGTCGGTCAACGGCGGCTCCAGGGCCACCACTTCGTACCGCTCCGGCCCGAACAGGGCGCTCATCCGCTCCTCGTCGAGCGCGAAGCGGTGGCTGCGCAGGCGGATGAGCAGGTCCGGGGCGTCCAGGCGCTCGGCCAGCCGCGCGCAGAGCGCCGGCAGCCCGGCGAGGGCCCGGTCGCCGACGGGGCGTTCGGTCAGCGCCCAGGACAGGGCGGAGGCCGCATCGAGGTACGGGGTGTCATAGCTGGGCCGCTCGCCCGGGGAGCCGTCGGCCGTCACCGGGTGAACGTACAGCGAGCCGTACTTGTTGGCGACGATGACCCGGCGCAGGTCCTCGGTCAGCAGACCGCCGCCCCGGGGATCGCCGAGCGCCGCCGCCATGCCTTCGCCGCTGCCCAGTTCCTTCTCCAGCTCGTCGCTCAACTCCTCGTCCACCGGGGTGCGTTGGCCGAGGAGTGCCGTCCAGGCGTCGGCCATCCGCTCGGCGGCCGCCACCGGCCCGGCGTCGGTCCACAGCTCCGCCGGATCGTCGGGCAGGCCCGCCGCGAGGACACGCATCCGGCCCGCGATACCGAGGCGGCCCGCCAGCGCCTCGGCGGCGCTCGCGACCGAGGCCGTGGCCTGGAACGGCTTGGCGCGCAGCAGCCGCCCGGTCTCGCCGTAGCCCGGCCGGGTGGGCAGCCCGGCGAGCGCATGCACGGCCACCGCCCGGCGGACCCCGCTGCGGGCCACGAAGGCCGCGACGGCCTCGGGGGTCAGGCGCAACGGGCCGCGTTCGGCGAGCAGTTCCAGCAGGCGCGTCAGGCGGCTCGCGTCATCGCGGGTGACGGTGACCGTACGGATCTCGGTGGCGCCCTCGGGCGCGGGCGCCGAGGCGGGCTGCACAAAGCGGTAGCTGCCCGTCGGCCGCAGCTCCGCGGTGGGCTCCGGGGCGGCGCCCTGGCTGCCGTCGCCCATCCCGGTGGCCACCGCCCGGCCCGTCGCGCACAGCGGGCGCAGGGCCTCGCCCGAGGCGCGGCCGAGCCGCCAGCTGCCGGGCTCGGCGAACGGGGACGCGGCCCAGGTGCGCAGCAGGGCGCTCAGCGCGGCGCGGTCCTCCTCCGGGGTGGCCGGGCCGAGGCAGCGCCAGGCGGCGGCCTCGATGCCGTCGCCCAGCAGCACCGCCCAGTCGCGGGGCCGGGCGGGCGGGCCGACCCGACGGGTGGCGTCGTCGATTTGGCCGCGCAGGAAGGCACCGTCGGCGGCGATCGCGGCGACCGTGGCGGGCAGGTCGGGGACCTTGGGCGCGTGGTGGGCGGCGGACACCGCGAGCAGGTCGCGCAGGGCGGTGACCAGCGCGGTGTCGGTGGTCTCGGCGGCGGGGCGGACCCGGGCGCCGGAGACGATCAGCGCCGCCCGCTGCGATACGGCGCGGCGGCGCTCCAGCAGCCGGGCGGCGGTACGGACGGCCCGTATCACGCCGTCCAGGACACCGGGGTCGCGCACATCCGGCAGCACCCGGGCGGCCGCGGCGCGCATCGCCTGCGCGCGGTCGGGTACGTCGCCGTCGGTGCCCGCCGCCAGGAGGGCCTGCACCGCGTCCGCTTCGACCGTGCGCAGCGCCTTGGAGGACTCGGTGTCCCGCGGGGTCAGGAAGTGCCAGAAGGCGGGCGGCGGGAGCATCGGCCCGTCGGCGGCCGCGGCCCCGGACCGCTTGCCGTGCGGGAAGCTTCGCGCCTCCCACAGCAGGGAGTTGTCCGTTGCGGCATAGCAGCGCATCGGGGAGTGGTCGGTCACCACGGCCTCGGCGCCGCCTTCGGGCAGCCGGAGGACGCCCCAGGGATCCTCTCCGGGATGGGTGACGCGGAAGGTGGCGCGCCGTCCGTCGATGCCCTCCAGCAGATAGCGCACCGGGGCGCCGCCGCTGTGTTCCCAGTGCAGGACCCGGCAGCCGGAGACGCCGTCCACCTGGCCCAGCGGGGAGTCGGGGGCACCGGGCGGCAGCGGGGCGAGGGTCTGCATGTCGTGCGTACGGAACAGGCCCGCGGGCGGGGCGGCGGCGAGGAAGGGCGGCAGGGCGGTGTTGTCGGTACGCCGGCCGGTCTCGGGGTCCAGCTCCCGCCAGGCGTCGTCGCGGCCGCCGCGCCGCTCCCCGAAGAGGCAGGAGCTCCAGATCCGCACGCCGTCGCCGAGTTGCTGCTCGAAGTGGTCGATACCGGCGCGGCCGCCCGGCCTGAGCACCCGGGTGCCGTCGTAGCGGCCGCCGCCGTCGGGGGTGGCGAACTGATAGCCCAGGGCACCGTCCGTGCTGCCCCCGTAGGGGACCAGGCCGAGCGCGTGCTCGGGCGTGAAGACGGCCTCGGGCTCGTCGGCCCAGAAGGCACGCTCCGCGGAACGACCGTAGCGCTTACCGGTGTTCCAGCCGATCAGAAAGCTGCCGCCGACGAAGAAAACCGAGTGGACGGCCGCCTCTTCGGGGAGGGCGAAGGCGCACGAGCCGCGCTGCCCGCTGTGGTCGACGGCGATCGCGCGGTCCCGGGCGAAGACGGTCAGCACCGGCCAGGTGCAGGTCACACCGCTGATGGCCGCCTCGCCGCCCAGGCTTCGTACGGCGTCCTCCAAGGCGGGCCAGGCCAGTTCCTCGGGCAGGCCGGCGCGCAGCGTCCGCAGCAGGGGGCCGACGCCGTCGAGGGCCTCCAGGGCGGTGTCGATGCCGTCGAGGGCGGCGATGGCGGGCGGGTCGAGGGTCTTGTCCAGTGTGGCCATGGCTTCCTGCGCCGCGCCCAGTCCGCCGTCCGCGACGGCGTCCAGCAGCCGGGTCACCCGCTCGTGCAGCGCCGCGTCGGTCCCCTCGGCGAGCGGCAGCCGCGGCGCGGCGGTCCGCGGGGCGCGCGGCGCGTACGCCGTGCCCGCCAGGCGGACCCCGAACACCGGGTGGGCGGCCAGCGCACGGTAGTCGCGCCGGGCCGCCGGGCCGCAGAACGTCAGCCGCACGCGCGGTCCGGGGTCGGCCACCGCGATGCCGTTGGCCAGGCAGATGTCGACGAGGTCGGCGTCGAAGAGCGTGTGCCGGAAGCGGGAGCGGTGCAGGGTGACCTCGCGGCCCTCGGCCCGGATCCGCGCGGCGATACGGGGCACCAGCGCGTACAGCTCGTCGGGCATCGGCTGCTGCCGCACCCCGGAGTTCGAGCCGCGGTAGGAGTAGTGGAACGCGAACCGGCCGAGCCACTCCCCCAGTCCGCCCGCCGGGACGATCCGGCCCTCCGCAAGGGCGTCGTCGACTCCGGTGGCCGCCAGCAGCCGCAGCCAGGCCGCGCCGTCGGTGACCGAGGTCGGGAACAGCTCCGCCAGCGCCTGGCGCACCGGCGCCGACGGCGGCTCCTGGGCGAAGAGCGGCGCCAGGCCGTCGAGCACGGCATCCGGCAGGGGGCGGCCCGTCGACGCCACCAGGAGGTCGCCGAGGGCCTGCGCGCTCTGTGCGATGCCGAGCCCCGCGGCCTTGGCCGATACCTGCACCCTGCGGTGCAGATCGTTCCCGGGCGCGCCGCCGCCGGCGACGAACGCCCGCAGGAACCGCAGGAACTCCCGGTGGGCGTCGGCCGCTTCGAGGGTGGTGTGCAGCCGCCGCTGCTGAACGGCGATCTCCTTGCCGGGCAGCGCGCCGAGGCGGGCGTAGAGCAGGACGTTGGCCCGGTGGTACGCCTCGTCGACCGGCAGGCCGTGCACCTTCTCGGCCGTGCGGGCCAGGCCGTACGCCGTACCGGAGTGGCGGGGCAGCCAGGGGCCCAGGCGATGGCCGACGGTGTCCCAGAACCACGGCAGATACGCCGTCGGAAGCCTGTCCGCACGGCGCTTGAGCTCGTCCATGAACCGGCCCGGTTTGTTCACCGCACGCCCCAGGCCGTCCGTCACCGTCGCGATCAGGTCCTGGGCCTCGCCCTCCCCCTCGGGCGCTTGCAGGCGCGCCCAGTCCAGGAAGACGGTCGAGTTCTTCGCTTCGGCGGGCGGCATGACAGGCAGTGCAGACATGTCCCGAATCTTGGCATGCAGCACTGACAATCGACCGCCGGGCGCCGGGCGGGAGGGTACGGGGCCCGGTGCCGGGACCGGCGGAATTCATCGCACCTTGAGTGGGCCTGAGACGGCGGCGGGCGGGCTGCGTACGACTGGGTGGCAACAGTTGCTCCGGCCGCCGGCGGCGGCCGCCCCAACCCCCACTGGAGGTCAGTGACGTGAGCCCCCGACAGCACAGCCGCAGGCAGGCGGGCCATCGGCAGGTGAACAAGCGCACCGGCGCCATCGCAGGCGCCTCCGCCGCCGCCATCGCCGCGGCCGCGTTCCTGCTGCCCAACGCCCATGCCAGCACCGACACGACGCCCACCCTGCGCACCTTCAGCGCCCCGTCGGCCGCCCGGCTCGCGGCGACCTTGAAGTCGGACCTCGGGGACAAGGCGGCCGGCTGGTACCTGGACGGCAAGACCGGCCACCTCGTCATGAACGTGCTGAGCAAGGAGGAGGCCGACCGTGTCACGGCCAAGGGCGCGGTCGCCAAGGTCGTACGCCACAGCATGGCCGCCCTCGAACAAGGCACGCAAACGCTGCGCGCCACGGCCTCCGTCCCCGGTACCGCCTGGTCGATCGATCCCCGGACGAACAGAATCGTGGTGCTCGCCGACCGGACCGTCACCGGACGGAAGATGGCCACCCTCGCCAAGGCCACCGGGCAGATGGGCGAGATGGTGACCGTCAAACGGTCGGCGGGCGAATTCCGGCGCTACGACGGCGGGGACGCGGGAGCGGGTGCAGGAATGGACGGAGGAGGAAACGGAGCAGGGAACGGCGCAGGCAACGGCGGAGCGGATGCCGGATCCGGTACGGGAGGGGACTCCGGCGCGGGCACCGGTGGCAACGGCGGAATGGGAGGCAACGGCGGGGCGGGAATCGGCGGCGACTCCGGATCCGGCACCGGGGGCGACGCCAGCGCAGGCGCGGGCGGCGACGCCAGTGCGGGCGCAGGAGGCGACGCGAGCGCGGGCGCAGGAGGCGACGCCAGTGCGGGCGCCGGCGGGGACGCCAGTGCGGGGGCAGGCGGGGACGCCAGTGCGGGGGCAGGCGGCGACGCCAGTGCGGGGGCAGGCGGCGACGCCGGAGCCGGCGGGCAACAAGGCGGCGGCGGTGGCCAGTCCGGCGCGACGCCCGCAGGCGGCGACGCCATCTTCGGTGGCAACGCCCGCTGCTCCCTCGGCTTCAACGTCACCGTCCAGGGCGCCCCGGCCTTCCTCACCGCGGGCCACTGCGGCAACGACTCCAAGACCTGGTCCGCCCAACAGGGCGGTCAGCAGCTGGGCACCGTGAAGGACAGCAAGTTCCCCAAGACCGACTTCGCGCTGGTCACCTACGACGATGCGACCGCCAAGCCGCAGAGCGCGGTCACCCTCGGGAACGGGAAGACCCAGCCGATCACCAAGGCCGCGGAGGCCGCCGTGGGGATGAAGGTGCAGCGTTCGGGCAGTACCACCGGGGTCCACGACGGGACCGTCACCGGACTCGACGCCACCGTGAACTACGGCAACGGGGACATCGTCAACGGCCTGATACAGACGGATGTGTGCGCCGAACCGGGCGACAGCGGCGGCTCGATGTTCTCCGGGGACTCGGCCGTCGGTCTGACCTCCGGTGGCAGCGGCGACTGCACCAAGGGCGGGGAGACCTTCTTCCAGCCGGTCACCAAGGCGCTCGAAGCGACCGGCGCAAAGCTCGGCGCCGGGAACTGACCGCGCACCCAACCGGCAACGCACGCACCCCACTTGATCCCCACCACGGCGAGGGCCCCGCACCGTACCCGGCGCGGGGCCCTCGCCCCCTTCCCTCGGTCTTCCGTCAGTGCGCGATCCCGTCGATCAGCTCCCGGGCCCCCTGCCGCAGCAGGGCCACCGCCACCGACGTGCCGAGCGTCTCGGGGGTGAGCGGTCCGGCCCATTCATGGGCGTTGAGGACCGTCTTGCCGTCCGGGGTGAACACACAGGCGCGCAGCGACAGTTCGCCGCACCGATCGGTGGTCGCCAGGCCGGCGATCGGGCTGTTGCAGTGGCCCTGGAGGACGTGCAGCAGCATCCGCTCGGCGGTGGTCTCGCGGAAGGCCGCGGGGTCGCCGAGGCCGCTGACCGCATCGATGGTGGCGGTGTCGTCCTCGCGGCACTGGAGGGCCAGAACGCCCGCGCCGATCGGCGGGCACATCTCGTCGGTGGACAGGATCTGAGTGATCACGTCCGTACGGCCGATGCGCTCCAGCCCGGAGACCGCCAGCAGCAGCGCGTCGGCCTCGCCCGCGGCCAGCTTCGCCATCCGGCGGTTGGCGTTGCCGCGCATCGGGACGCAGGTCAGCTGCGGATGGGAGGCGGCGAGCTGGGCGATGCGCCGTACCGAGGAGGTGCCGATGCGGGTCCCGGCGGGAAGTTCGTCGAGGGTGAGTCCGCCGGGGTGGATCAGCGCGTCGCGGACGTCGTCGCGCTTGAGGAAGGCCGCGAAGACCGTGCCGGCGGGCAACGGCCGGTCACCGGGGATGTCCTTGACGCAGTGCACGGCCAGGTCCGCCTCGCCGGCCAGGAGGGCGGCGTCGACCTCCTTGGTGAACGCGCCCTTCCCCTCGACCTGCGAGAGGGCGCCCATCCACCGGTCGCCGGTGGTCTTGACCGGGACGACCTCGGTGGCGATGGCGGGGTGCAGCGCACGCAACTCGGCGCGGACCCGCTCCACCTGGGCCAGGGCCATGGGCGAGTCACGGGAGACGATGCGGATCAGCTCGGGGGAACGGAGCGGCTCTGGGGCGGACATGACGCCACGATAGACCCTTGCTTGCGGTGCTCCGGGGCGGGCCCGCGGTGGGCGCGTATCCCTTGGCCAGAGCCTTCCGGGGGCCGGGGGTCAGGGCGCCGAGACGGTGAACAGACCGCCGTCGGGGTCGCGTATGACGGACTGGACTCCGGTGCCCTCGGGGCTCTGGGTGATGGGGGTGACGGTGCCGCCCGCGGCGACCGCGGCGGCGGTGACCGCCTCGATGTCGCGCACCGGGAAGTAGACGTGCCACCGGGGGCGCACCCGCGGGTCCGGGGCGGCCTCGACGGCGCCGCCGCGCAGGGTGGCGACGGTGTGGGTGCCGTCGCTGACGATCACCTGCTCGTGCTCGTAGGTGACGTCGCAGCCGTCCGGGGTGGCCCAGTCGAAGACCTCCGCGTAGAAAATGGCGGCCTCGAAGGCGTCGCGGGTACGCAGTTCCAGGCAGGCCGGTGCGCGGCCGTGGCCGACCGACCAGGACAGGGTCTTGCCCTCCCAGAAGCCGAAGGTGGCGCCGTCGCGGTCGGCGGCCAGGGCGGCGCGGCCGGGGCCGAGTTTGAGCGGACCGACGGCGACGGTCGCGCCGCGCTCGCGGATACGGGCCGCGGTGTCGTCGGCGTCGGCCACCGCGAAGTACGAGGTCCAGGCCACCGCGACCTGGAAGTTCTGGGCCAGCGCGCCGATCCCGGCGACCGGCTCCCCGTCGGACATCGCGACCGAGAACTCGTCGCCCAGACTGGCCGGCCGGAAGGTCCAGCCGAGCACCGCGGAGTAGAACTCCTGCGCCGTCTTCAGGTCGCGGGCCAGCAGGCTGACCCAGCACGGCGCGCCGCGGCGGGGGACGACGGGCTTCAGGGGGGACATGAAGATCTGCCTCCTCGTACTCACCGCCCTTTCCCACTGTGCCAGCGAGCGCCGGGAGCGGCGACCGCGGCCTCCCCCGCCCGGCGCAACCACCAACGGCCCCGGCCCACCACGCCGCGGGGTGCCACGCCGGGCATGGAGGGAGCGGTTGTGCCGCTTTTGATCAGGATCGATGCTGTAGGTACTTAACCGGGCTGGGTTGATGCCATGAACGCATGGAATGCGGTGGAGAGCGCCGACTTCCGTGGTCCCCTCGACGTCACCAGGGCGGCCACCGCGGTGCTCGACGCCCGCAACCTGGTCATCGGCTGGAGCCCGGCGGCCGAGCGGCTGCTCGGATACCGGGCACAGGAGATCGTGGGGCGTCCCCTGGAGACCCTGCTGCCGCATCTGGGCACCGGTAGGCCGGGGCAATCGCCGCCGGTGCAGACGCCGGGCAGCGTCTCGCGTACGGCGCGGCACCGCGACGGGCGGCTGCTGTCGGTGGCGACCTCGATCTGCCCGCTGGCCGACACCGGAGGCCGCACCGACGCGCCCGCCCGGGTCCTGGTGGCGGCCGAGCTGGACGGGTTGCGGGCGTGGGAGTCGCAGCAGGCCATGCGGCACGGGCTGGCCACCCAGTCGCCGGTGGGCCTGGCCATCTACGACACGGATCTGCGGCTGACCTGGTTCAACGCCACTTACGGGCGGGAGATCGGGCTGCCGCTGCGGGAATTCATCGGCAAACAGGCCGATGATCTCTATCCGCGGGGCGAGTTCGTCACCGAGGGGTATCCGCGCAGCACCCAGGCGGTGATGGCGCAGGTCCTGGACACCGGTGAGCCGATCGTCGATCTGCACTTCGTGGGGCAGCTGCCCACCGATCCGGGGAGCGAGCACGTGTGGTCGTGCTCCTACTACCGGCTGCACGACGCCGACGGCCGGGTGCTGGGGGTGTGCGAGGACGCCTTCGACATCACGGGCCGCTATCAGGCGCAGCGGCGGCTGAACCTCCTGGTGGACGCGGGCGCACGGCTGGGCACCACGCTCGATATGACCGTCACGGCCCGGGAGATCGCCGAGGTGGCGGTGCCGAAGTTCGCCGCCACCGTGACCGTCGATCTGGTGCAGTCGGTCCTGGAGGGCGAGGAGCCCGAGCACGGGGTGGGGCTGCCGACCCTGGTGCGGGTGGCGGAGCGGTCGGCCGGGGAGAACGGGGGCACGGAGACGACGGGCGGTGCGCACCGGGTCGTCTATCCGCCGGGCTCTCCGCAGTACCGCAGTCTGTCGTCGGGCGGGATCGTACGGGTGGAGAGCACCATGGTCGTGCCGTTGCGGGCCGGCGGCACCCCGCTCGGGCTGGTCACCTTCGTGCGCGGCAGGCACCCCTCCGTCTTCGACAGCGGCGAGGTCGAGCTGGCCGACGAGCTGGTCACCCGGACCGCGGTCTGTCTCGACAACGCCCGCCGCTACACCCGCGAGCACGCCGCCGCGCTGACCCTCCAGCGCACGCTGCTGCCGCAGCATGTGGCCCCGCAGTCCGCCGTCGACCTGGCCCACCGCTATCTGCCCAGCGACAACACCGCCGGGGTCGGCGGCGACTGGTTCGATGTCATCGGCCTGTCCGGCACCCGGGTGGGGCTGGTGGTCGGGGACGTGGTGGGCCACGGTCTCCAGGCGGCGGCCACGATGGGCCGGATGCGGACGACGGTACGGGCCCTGGCCCGGCTGGATCTGTCCCCGGACGAGCTGCTGAGCCGGCTGGACGACCTGGTCGGGCAGCCGGCGGGGGAACGCACCGGCACCCCGGGCGCCGAGGCCGGCGAGGACGTGGCCACCGGGGTGACCTGCCTGTACGCCATCTACGACCCGGTCTCGCGGCACTGCACCATGGCGCGGGCCGGGCATTTGCCGCCGGCCGTCGTCGACCCCGAGGGCCGGCTGTCGTTCCCCGATCTGCCGGCGGGCCCGCCGCTGGGGCTGGGCGGCCTGCCGTTCGAGTCGCTGGAGATCGAGCTGCCGGTGGGCAGTCTGCTGGCGCTGTTCACCGACGGGCTGGTCGAGGGGCGCGAGCGGGACATCGAGGCGGGGCTGCGGACCCTGGGGCGGGTGCTGGGCGAGAACGGCAGACCGCTGGAGGAGCTGTGCGACCGCGCGGTGGCCGAGCTGCTGCCCGCCGGGACCGCGGCCGACGACTCGGCGCTGCTGCTGGTGCGCACCCGCGAGCTGGATGCCCGGCAGGTCGCCGCCTGGGAGCTGCCGGCCGAGCCGGCGGCGGTGGGCCGGGCCCGCGAGCTGGCCACCGGGCAGCTGCGGGCGTGGGGCCTGGAGGAGCTGTCGTACGCCACCGAGCTGGTGGTCAGCGAACTGGTCACCAATGGCGTACGGCATGCGTCCGGGCCGCTGCATCTGCGGCTGCTGCGCGATCTGACCCTGCTCACGGAGGTCTCCGACACCGGCCACACCTCGCCCCATCTGCGGCACGCCGCGAGCGACGACGAGGGCGGCCGGGGGCTGTTCATCGTCGCGCAGCTGGTGCAACGCTGGGGGACGCGGTACACGCCGTACGGGAAGACGATCTGGACCGAGCAGGCGTTTCCGCCGGACTATCCGGGGACGCCGCGCCCGGTCGGATAGGGCCCGTGGGCATGCGCCGGCGGTACGCCGTGCGGGTGTCGGCGGGTGGGCCGATGATGGAGGCAAGCGACCGCCCTGGGATTCGGCGGGCGCGGGACAAGGAGGACCTGTGACGAGCAACGGGAGCCAGAAGTCGGCCGCGCCCCGGCCGGTGGAGCTGTACACGGGTGGCGAGCGGCCCTTCGATGCGGAGGACCTGGTCAAGGCTTCCGGGCGGGAGCCGACGCCCGAGAGCCTGGAGTGGGCCCAGCGGCTGATCGACGAGAAGGGACCTGCCGCCATCGAGCGGTATCTGCCGTGACGTCCCGATGATCACGGAAACCCGGACCTCGCGCGGCCGAGCGCTGCGCGGGAGCCGGGTTTGCCGTCGGCCCCGTACGGGCCGTGCGGTGCGGCTACTGTGACGCGATGACCATTGAACGCATAGGCCCACCGGTGCGCGCGGGGGAACGCGAGTCACTCCGGGCGAGCCTCGACTTCCACCGGGCGACGCTCGCCCTGAAGACCGACGGCCTGGACACCGGACAGCTGCGGCGCCGCTCGATGCCGCCGTCCGGGCTCTCGCTGCTGGGGCTGGTGCGGCATATGGCGGAGGTGGAGCGCACCTGGTTCCGGCGGGTGATCGCCGCGGAGGACATCGGGCTGGTGTGGTCGCCCGAGGGCGACTTCCAGGTGGCGTACGACGCGGCCGCGGCCGACCCCGAGGAGGCGTTCGGCGCCTGGCGGACCGAGATCGAGCACGCCCGGCGCATCGAACGGGCCGCGGAATCCCTGGAGGTGACGGGTTATCAGCCGCGGTGGGGGGAGCATGTCTCGCTGCGGGCGGTGATGCTCCACATGATCCACGAGTACGCCCGGCACAACGGCCATGCGGACTTCCTGCGCGAGGGGATCGACGGGGTGGTGGGGGTCTGAGGAACGCCCGCCGGAACGGGCGCCTGCCCCCGTCCCGGCGGGGGCGGGGGCAGGCGCGGCGCAGGGTCAGTGCGCCAGGAGCCGGCGCAGCCAGTTCAGCGGCGCGACCGCCGCTTCCCGGGAGAGCGCGGACTTGGGGGCCATCCCCGTGAAGCCGTGGAAGCCGCCCGGCCAGACGTGGAGTTCGGCCCGGCCGCCCGCCTGCCACAGGCGCGAGGCGTAGTCGATGACCTCGTCCCGGAAGGTCTCGGCCGAGCCGACGTCGATGAACGCCGGCGGCAGCCCCGACAGGTCCTCGGCGCGGGCGGGCGCGGCGTAGGGCGAGACGTCCGGGCCGCCGCGCGCCGCTCCGAGCAGCGCCGTCCAGCCGGTGTCGTTGGCCGTACGGTCCCAGACGCCGAGGCCCGCCATCTGGTGGCTGGAGGGGGTGTCGTTGCGGTCGTCGAGCATGGGGCACAGCAGCAGCTGCCCGGCGAACTCCGGGCCCCCGCGGTCGCGGGCCATCAGCGCCACGGCCGCGGCGAGTCCGCCACCGGCGCTGACGCCCGCGACGACGATGCGTCCGGGGTCGACACCGAGGTCGGCGGCGTGCGCGGCGGTCCAGAGCAGACCGGCGTAGCAGTCCTCCACCGGTGCCGGGTGCGGATTCTCCGGGGCGAGCCGGTATCCGACCGAGACCAGGGTCGCGCCCAACTGCCGCGCGACCTCCGAGAAGCCCAGGGCGCCGCTGCGGTGATCCCCGACGATCATGCCGCCGCCGTGGAGCGCGTAGAGGGCGGGCGTCGGTCCCTTCGCCCCCACCGGTCGCAGGATCACCAGCGGAATCTCGGGCGCACCCGGCGGCCCCGGGACGGTGCGGTGCTCCACCGCGAAGGCGCCGTCGAGGGAGAGCTGCTCGTCGGAAGGCACCGCTCTCATGGGCGAGTTGCGCAGGTCGGGGATCATCTCGGGCCGGATGGAGGGCGTCAGGTCCTGGCCTATGGCCTCCAGGGCGAGGGCCAGTTCGGGGTCGAACGGCGGCGGCGGTCCGATGGGCGTGGGCCGTTCCTCGGCACGCTGGGTTTCGGTCATGCGTCCTCCTTGGGTCGATGCCTGGATCGCGTAAGGAATCACGTCGTCAACAACGGACATCCTGCCCTGTCGCGGGCGCCCGGTGCCGTATCGCGGTGCGGAGCGGCTCCGCCGGGCGGCGGGGGCGCCCGAGCAGGACGGTCAACAGCGCGCCGAGCAGCGCGAGGGCGCCCGCCAGCAGGAAGACCGCGGACAGGCCGGCGGCGGCGTAGGCGGTGCCCAGCAGGGCGATCCCGAGGGCGAGGCCGAGCTGGCGGGCGCCGTTGGCCGCCGCGGCGGCGACACCGCTGTGGGCCGGGGGCGCCGCGGCCATGGCCGTGGCCGGCAGTACGGGCGAGACCAGCCCCGCGCCGGCGCCGGTGAGGACGAGGCCGGGGAGTAACACCGGCCAGGACGGGCCGGTTTGTGCGCCGAGCAGGGTCAGATCGCCGATGCCCACCAGGAGGCAGCCGCCCGCGATGGCCCACCGGGCGGGGACCCGGTGCAGGGCGCTGCCGGCCAGCGCGGAGGTGACGAAGAAGGCCAGCGGCTGGGCGGTCAGGACGAGCGAGGTGGCGAACGCGCCGAGGCCGGCGTGGTGCTGGAGCCAGAGGGAGAGCACCGGCAGGAAGCCGAAGGCGGCCGGATAGTAGGTGCCGGAGGCGGTCAGCAGTCCGTTGAAGGCGGGGGTGCGGAACAGGGCGAGGGGGAGCATGGGGTGCGCCGAGGCCCGTTCGACGAGGACGAGGACGAGCAGCGCCGCGGCGCCGACGGCGAAGCCCACAAGCGTGCCGGGATCGCCCCAGCCCCGCTCGCCGCCGCGGACGAAGCCGAAGGTGACGCCGGTCGCGGCCACGGTGAAGGCGGCGATCCCCGGCCAGTCGACGCGGGCCGGGGTACGGGCGTCGGCGGCCAGCACCTTCCAGGACAGCAGCAGGGTCGCCAGGCACAGCGGGACCGCGCCGTGGAAGAGCCAGCGCCAGGACAGGAATTGGGTGAGCATCCCGCCCGCGACGTTGCCGACGCCCGCGGCGGCCCCCGCGACCGCGCCCCAGACGGCGAAGGCGCGGGCCCGGTCGCGTCCGCTGTAGGTGAGGCCGATCAGCGGCAGCAGGGTGGCGAACATCGCGGCGCCGGCGATGCCCTGGGCGGCGCGGGCGGCGATCAGCAGCGGGGCGCTGGGGGCCGTTCCGCAGGCGAGGGTGGCCAGGGTGAAGACGGCGAGCCCGAGGAGGTAGAGCCGTTTGCGACCGAGGGTGTCGCCGAGCGAGCCCATGCCGAGCAGCAGTCCGGCCAGGGCGAGGGTGTAGACGTCGACGATCCATTGCAGGGCGCCGAAGTCCGCGTGGAGGTCACCGGCGATGCGCGGCAGCGCCACCGTCACGATCGTGGCGTAAACGAGCAGGAGGAAAGTGCCGAGGCAGGTGGCGACGAGGGGCAGCCACCTGCCGCGGTCGGCCGAATTCCGGTCGGGCAGAGGTGAGTTCATGCGGCTCACCCTGCTGTAATGCTCTTATGCAGCTGAACCCTTACGGGCGTGACCTCGTCCGCTTTGTGATCGACCTCACGAACACGCCTCCGACCTGCGCCGAGGAGCTGGCCGAACGCTGCCGGGCGGGCGGCATGCTCCTGGAGGACCCGGTGACGGACACGGATCTGACCGAGGTGCTGGCGTTCCTGGCGCGCTGGGCCGAGGTGGTGGACGCCGCTACGGACGCCCGCCGGGCGGCTCTGCTCAATGAGCTGCTCGCGGAGTTCGCCGAGCATCCCCGGCTGACCGACCACGGGGGCGGCATCTGGCACATTCACTATCGCGATGATGACCGGACGCCGGCCGGCGTGCTGTGCGCGGTGGCGAGCGTCGGCACCGCACTGCATCTGACCTCTCTGGGCATGCACCGGCTGGGCCGCTGTGCGCTCGCCGACTGCCGCCGGGCCTATGCCGACTTCAGCCGCGCCGGGCGGCAGCGGTACTGCTCCCCCGCCTGCGCCAATCGCGATGCGGTGCGCCGGCATCGCGCCAGGAGGGCGGCGATGAGCCGATCATGACGCGTTTTCCGCCCCGTTCATCCCTCAACTATTCGTAAATGTCGGCCAATTCGAAGGCGATTTCCAGCCACCCGGCACATTGCTCGCCTCCACGTACGCGGCGGGGCAGCGCGCTCTTTCGGCCACCCTCCGCCCCCGCGTTCGCCGGTTTCCCCGCATGCCGGACCCGCGCCGGACACCTTCCCGGCACGTTCCTGCGGCGTTTGGGGCGCCGCCACCCTCCGTACAGCGAGATGTCGCCTCCTCAGGCTAACCGGCGAGTATCTGACGCTGCGCCAGGTCAGCGGGAAAACGTCCAAAGACCAACTGCGATTAGCGGACGCTACTTTCCGGAAGCATGCGATCACATGTAGCGTTCGACTGAACCTGAGCCGCGGCTTTGCACCATGTCACGGCCGGGCCACGGGACTGGGCGTGCACGCTTCCGGTACGAACGGAGCGAAAAGCCCCGTCGACCGCACCGGGGGCGCGCCGCGCTCGTCCCGTAGTGCCGTTGCACACCGAACGTCGAGCACCGCCATGTCTCTGTCCGTACACGCCTGCTTTGCAAGAGGAATGGGCCCAGATCATGTTTATGAACTCCTCGACGACCCTTGTCTTGCGACCAGAGTCGGAGTTCGGCCTGCCGGCCGACGCCGCGCCCGACGACGGGCCTCCGCTGGCAGTCGACCGGCTTCCCGACGGCAAGTGGCAGCTGACCCTGCACGACCTCGAACCGGTATCGGTCCACCGGCTACCGGACGAGGTGCACATCATCCTGGCCCCGCCGTGCGGCGAGCCACCCCGCCCCACCACGGCGAAGACGCCGGCACCGGCCCCGGAGCCGACCCCGGACCCGATACGGATCGACACCGCTGCCCGCACCGTATACATCGAGGGACGCCAACTCGACCTGCCACGGCTGGAATTCGACCTGCTCGCCCACCTGGTGCTGCACCCCCAGCGCGCCTTCACCCGACAGCAGCTGATGGACGCCCTGTGGCCCACCTGCCGCTCCAGCGCCCGCACCGTTGACGTCCACATCGCCCGCCTGCGCCGCCGCCTGGGCCCGGGCTGTCGCGACTCCATCAGCACCGTCTTCGGCATCGGCTACAAGTACCTGCCGGCCCCCTGAACCGTCCCGTATCCCGCACCCGGCCGGTTCCCGCACCCGGCACGGTCGTCCTTCGGCCCCGTACACCCCTGCACCGGCGCCCCCCGTACGCCGGTGCAGGGGCCGGGGCACGAGGTCATCCGGCCGTCGGCCGTGCCGTCACGGGCTCCTTGCGGACGAAGGCGCGCCGCAGCACGTGGTACGACCGGTCCCGGCCGTAGAACTGGGTGTGCATCCGGGCCAGTTCGTCCGCCCGGTAGGCGGCGAGCGGCCGCTCGGCCTCATCCCGTTCCCGGGTGGCCTTCTTCGCGGCGATCCGCGGCTGGCAGGCGGACGACGCGGCCAGCCGGGCGGCGAGCCGAGCGGTCCGAGCGGTGAAGTCCTGCGGGGCGCAGTCGACGATCCGGTCCACCAGCCCGCACCGCTGAGCGGCTGCGGCCGCGACCGGCAGCGCCCGGTCCATCAGCTCCGCGGCGGCCTCCGGGCCCACGCGGCCGGGCAGGGTGTAGGTCCAGTACTCGGATCCGTACAGCCCCATCAGCCGGTAGTGCGGATTGAGCACCGCGCCCGCGCGGCACCAGACCTCGTCGGCCGCCAGCGCCAGCATCACCCCGCCCGCCGCCGCATTGCCGCCCAGCGCCGCGACCACCAGCCGGTCGGTGGTGGTCAGCACGGCGTGGACGAGGTCGTCCATGGCGTTGATGTTGGCCCAGGACTCCTCGGCGGGGTCCGCGGCGGCCTCGATGACGTTGAGGTGGATGCCGTTGGAGAAGAAGTCCCGGCGGCCGCCGAGGACCAGCACGGACGTCGGCCGGGAGCAGGCGTGGCGGTAGGCGGCCAGCAGCCGGCGGCAGTGGTCGGTGGACATCGCGCCCCCGGGGAAGGAGAAGCGCAGAAACCCGACCGCGCCGTCCTCGTGGTAGCGGATGTCGGCCCAGGTGCGCCCGGCGGCGGTGCCGTCGTCCGCCTCCAGCGGCGCGGGGATCTCGGGTACGGGCGGCAGCCGGTCGCCCAGCGCCAGGGCCGCGGGCAGTTTGACGGTGCCGGGCCCGTCCGGGGTGCGCGGCGGGCGCAGTTCGGGGATCCACACCGCACCGTCGACGGTCGCCCGGCAGATCGCGCCGCACCGGGTGGCGACGATGTCGCCCGGCTCGCCCTTCAGGGTGTCCTCAGGGTGGCCGCCGTGCAGGAACCAGGTCGCGCCGAGGAGTTCGTCGCGGACGCCGGGCCGGGAGTCGGCGGCGCGCAGGGTGCGCAGGACCGTCGCAGTCGGAGCGCTGCGCCAGTCGATCCGGCGGTCGTCCTGGCGCAGCGGCGGCCGGGCGCGGCCGGGCCGTTCGGCGGCGGGGAGCAGGTGCTGGGGCCGCGGGCGGTAGGTGCCGGAGGCGAAGCGCGCGACGGCGGTGTGGACCGCCGCCATCGCCGCATCGGCGATCTCCCCCCGGTAGAGGTCGCTCTTGCCGACCTCGGGGACGGGGCACTCGGCGGCGGCCCACACATCGCCCGCGTCCATCTCGTCGTTGGCCTGGAGCACGGTGACGCCCCAGCGGTCCGCGCCCAGGTGCACCGCCCAGTCCACGGAGGACGGCCCGCGGTCGCCCACGGGGCCGGGGTGCACGATCAGGCAGGTGTAGGCGGACCACACCTCCCGCGGCACGGCCGTGGTGAGCATCGGCGCGATGACGAGGTCCGGGGCGTGGCTGCGCACGGCCGCAAGGAGCGGTGTGCAGCGGGTGACCAGTTCCACGGCCACCTGGTGCCCGGCGTCGCGGAGTTCGGCGTGGACGCGCTGTGTGAGGCTGTTGAACGCGCCGGCGATGAGCAGGATGCGCACGGCAGACTCCCCTGAGCTGGTACCGATGAGCCGTCGGCCGTGATCGTTGCGCAGAAGCCGGGGCGGAGCACCGGACCCGCGGTGCGGGTCATCCGATCGGTGGCCGCCGGGCGGCGCAACGGGCGGATACCGGGGCAGATGCCCTCGCGTTGCGAAAACCGTCCCTCGGCGGAACGTTACTCTTGATTGACATTCACTTGGCGATTCTTTTACTTTCAAATCCCCGGGAGGCGCGCCCTCACCAGCACAAAGGCCCCGTGGTGGCAACGAAGCGAAACATCACGTCATTTCCCGTTTTCACGGAGGAAACCTGACGGGTGCAAGGTGGGGGCGTACGGCGAACTCGGGACACAGAACACACGGCACAGGGCACGTACGGGGGGGATCATGAGGAACGGAAGCGGCATACCCGGCACCACCGGCGTGCTCGCTCTCGTCCTTCGCCGCCTGCGCCGCCTACGGCATCTGTGGCGGATGAGCCGGGTACCCCTCGCCGCCTTCGTCGCCGCACTCGCCTTCGTCCTGGCCGGCACGGCCACCGCACCCGCCATGGCCGTCCCCGCACCCCCGGCCGCCGTGGGCGCCGAGTCCGCCAAGGCGGCAGCGGTCGCCGACTCCGACGAGGACACCGGCGGGGACTGCGACGGCATCGAGGACGAGCACGGCGGGCCCTGGCGCGCCGCGCGGACCGCGGTCGGCGTTCCGCAGCACAGCGGGCGGCCGCTTCCCCCCTGCCGCACCGATCCGACGTCCGCGCCCACCGTCGTGACCGGGCCGGCGCCGGACGGTGGAACGGCGCGGGCCGCCGCCTCGTCCGGACCGCTCGAACTCCCCGTACTGCACTGCGTCTTCCGCTGCTGAGGGTGCCCCGGTGGCCGTCCCCACCGCTCGCGCACCACACATTCGCGCCACCCCACGGTGGCCTCACAGCAGGAGACCTCCTTATGGAGACCTTCATCCAGCATGCCCGCGGCCGCACGGCCCGGATCGCCGAACGGCGTGAGGAGCGGGAGTCCTATGGCCGGCTCGCCGCCGGGCAGTCCCCGCTCGCCCTGTTCATCACCTGCTCCGACTCGCGGGTCGTGCCGTCCCTGATCACCGGCGCGCGGCCCGGTGAGCTCTTCGAACTCCGTACGGCGGGCAATGCCGTCCCCGAGTACCGGGAAGGCACCGCGCCGAGCGCGGAGGCCGCCACCATCGAGTACGCCCTGCGGGTCCTGGGCGTCGCCGACGTCGTCGTCTGCGGTCATTCGCACTGCGGCGCGGTCGGCGCGAAGATCCGCGGCGAGGATCTGACCGGCGTCCCCGCCGTACGGGACTGGCTCGACCGGCAGCTGTCCGACGCGCTGCCGAAGGACGAGGAGCCGACGGTCGCCGCCGCGGTGCAGCAGCATGTGCGCGAACAGCTCGGCCGGTTGCGCCGCTACCCGTGTGTGCAGGAGCGGCTGGCCGCCGGCGAGGTGACGCTGCACGGCTGGTTCTACGAGGTGCACACCGGGCTGGTGGCCGCACACCAGCCGGCCTCCGACCTGTTCCTCCCGCTGTGAAGGCGGGTGCGTACCTGATGAAGAACCCACGACTCGCCGTCTTCCGGGCGGACTTCGCCGCCTCCCTCGTCGTCTTCCTGGTCGCCGTCCCGCTGTGCGTCGGGGTGGCGGTCGCCTCCGGCGTACCGGCCGAACTGGGGCTGGTCACCGGGATCGTCGGCGGCTTGCTCACCGGACTGCTGCCCGGCAGCAGTCTCCAGGTCAGCGGGCCGGCCGCCGGACTGACCGTGCTGGTCTTCGAAGCCGTCAAGGAATACGGCCTCGGGGCGCTGGGCGCCCTGGTGCTGGCGGCCGGTGTGCTCCAGCTGGCCATGGGCGCGCTCCGGCTCGGGCGATGGTTCAGGGCCATCTCGGTCGCCGTGGTCCAGGGCATGCTCGCCGGCATCGGCCTGGTCCTGATCGCCGGACAGATCTACGCCCTCATGGACGCCAAGGCCCCGGGCGGCGGCCTCGCCAACCTCGGCGGGCTGCCCGGCCTGGTCACCGCCACCGCGGGATCCGGGACCGCGCTGACCGCCCTCGCCACCGGTGCCGCCACCATCGCCGTCCTGGTGCTGTGGCCCCGCTGGCGGCCCGCCGCGAAGATCCTGCCGGCCCCGCTGGCCGCGGTGGCCCTGGCCACCACGGCGGTGGCGGTGCTGGACCTGCCGGTGGCCCGGGTGCGGGTCAGCGGACTGCTGTCGGCGATCCAGCCGCCCGGCCTCGCCGACCTGGGCCGGCTCGCCGATATCGGCGTCCTGGGCACGGTTTTGGCGTTCACCCTGATCGCGTCGGCGGAATCGCTGTTCAGCGCGGCGGCGGTGGACCGGCTGCACACCGGGCCGCGCACCGACTACGACAAGGAACTGATGGCCCAGGGCGCGGGCAACGCGGTCTGCGGGGCGCTCGGCGCGCTGCCGATGACCGCGGTGATCGTACGCAGCGCCGCCAACGTCCAGGCGGGCGCCCGGACCAAGGCGTCGCGGGTGCTGCACGGCGCTTGGCTGCTGCTCTTCGCGGCGGCCTTCCCCGCGGCGCTGGGCGTCGTGCCGGTGACCGCGCTGGCCGGCGTCCTCGTCCACGCGGGCTGGAAGCTGATCCCGCTGCGCGAACTGCGGCCGCTGTGGCGCGAACACCGCGGCGAGGCGGTTGTGCTGCTGGCCACCGCGATCGCCATCGTCACGGTCAATATGTTCGAAGGGGTCCTCATCGGGCTGCTGATGGCCGTGGCCAAGACGGCCTGGGAGACCTCGCACGTCCATCTCGAGATCGACGCCCCGGACGGCGACGGGCCGGTGCGCGTACGCGCGCTGGGCAACGCCACCTTCCTGCGGCTGCCCAAGCTCCTCGACCAGCTCGAGGCGCTCCCCCGGGACCGCGAGGTCGCCCTCGATCTCAGCGGTCTGCGCCATCTCGACCATGCCTGCGGAACGGCGCTGACGAACTGGGCCGAGGCGCACCGCCGCAGCCGCGAGCGGACGGCGGAACCGGTGTCCTGAACCGGGCTGTGCACCGGTGCGGGCGAGCCGGGGGCTGCGGCTCCCGGCCCGCCCGCGCGTCGGGGTGAACCACGCGGCCGAGCGGCGCGGCGCGGGAACGCTGTGTGCACGGCGGTCGTTGAGTGGACGTCAGAACTGTCACGAGGGGACGGACGACGGTATGCCTCTTCAGGGTGAGTACGCGGCGAGCCCGGCGCAGTGGGTGCGCGATCAGGTTGCGCTGTACGAGAGCTCCGGCGGCACGGAGGGGACGACGTTAAGGGGCCTGCCGGTGGTGATCCTCACGACCCGGGGCGCCCGGAGCGGGAAGATCCGCAAGAGCCCGCTGATGCGGGTCGAGCGCGACGGCACCTACGCCGTGGTGGCCTCCGTGGGCGGCGCTCCCGAGCACCCCCTCTGGTACCGCAATGTGCTCGCCGACCCGCGGGTCGAGCTCCAGGACGGCCCGGTGCGCCGGGATATGACGGCCCGTGAGGTCACCGGGGAGGAGAAGGCCCTGTGGTGGGGCCGCGCGGTCGAGGCGTTCCCCGATTACGCCGACTACCAGACGAAGACCGAGCGGCAGATCCCGGTGATCGTGCTGGAGCCGGCGGCCGCGGAGCACTGACGGCCGGTCACGGACGGCTCCGCGGTCGCCCGTCCACGGGTCCGCGGGTCCGTCCGCAAGGCTGCCCACCGGTCCGGCTACAGGCCGACGAGCGTGACCTCGGTCGCCTTGACGCTGGTCCAGACGGCGGCGCCGTCCGCCAGGCCGAGCTCCAGCGCGGCCTGCGGGGTCACCTCGGCCACCAGGTCGGGGGCCTTGGGCGAGGTCACCAGAATGCGCAGTCGGCTGCCGGCGGAGGTGATCTCGCGGACGGTGCCGGGCCAGACGTTACGGGGGCTGCCCGCGGGCCGGTCGAGGTGGACGGAGACCGCCTCGGGGGCGATGATCGCCAGCGCCCGGGTGCCGTCGGGCAGGCGGTCCGCGGCGATGAGCTGCCCTCCGCCGTCGAGCCCGAGCCCGTCGTCGGTGGTGGTGCCGGGCCAGGCGTTGCGGCCCAGCATCCGGGCGACCCAGGGCGAGCGAGGGTGGCGGGTCACCTCGGCGGGCGGCGCGTCCTGGAGGGCGCGGCCCCCGTCGAGGACGAGCACCCGGTCGGCCAGCGAGACCGCTTCGACGGGGTCGTGGGTGACGATCAGGCAGACGCCGCCGAAGCCCGCGAGATGGCGGCGCAGGGTGTGCCGGACATGGGCGCGGGTGGTCTGGTCCAGAGCGGCGAGCGGTTCGTCGAGCAGCAGCAGCCGGGGGCGGGCGGCCAACGCCCGTGCCAGGGCGACGCGTTGGGCCTGTCCGCCGGAGAGCTGGGCGGGTTTGCGGTGCGCGAGGTGGCCGACGCCGAGCCGGTCGAGCCACTGCTGGGCGGTGCGGCGGGCCTCGGCGCGCGGGGTGCCGTGGGCGCGCAGTCCGTATGCGGTGTTGGTCAGGGCGCTCAGATGCGGGAAGAGCGCGCCGTCCTGCGGGACCCAGGCGACGCCGCGCCGGTGCGGGGGCAGCGCGCTGACATCGGTGTCGCCGAGGCGGAGCGCGGCGTGGGCGCGGGGGGTGAGGCCGAGGAGGGCGCGCAGCAGGGTGGTCTTGCCCGCGCCGTTGGGGCCGACGACGGCCAGGGTGGTGCCCGGCCCGGCGTCCAGGGTCAGCTCGGTGAAGCCGGTGACCTCGGCGCGCAGCGGCCAGCGGCTCTCGGCGGCAGGGGGCGCGGCGGGGACGGCGGACGGGGCGGCGTCGGGGGCAGCGAGGCCGGCGGTGTCGGCGTCGGGGAAGGTGTCGGCGTCGGTGGTGTCGGCGAGGCGTACGGAGCGGGTGCGGGCCGTACGGTCGGCCGTGCTGCCGGTCCAGCGGCCGCGCAGCGCCACCAGGACGGCCATGGCGATGACCAGCAACAGCAGGGAGACCGAGGTGGCGGCCTCCGGGGAGTCCTGGAGCAGCAGATAGACCTCCAGGGGGAGGGTCTGGGTGGTGCCGGGCAGATTGCCGGCGAAGGTGATGGTGGCGCCGAATTCGCCGAGCGCGCGGGCCCAGGTCAGCGCGGCGCCGGCGGCCAGGCCGGGGGCGACCAGGGGGAGGGTGACGGTGCAGAAGACCCGTACCGGGGAAGCCCCGAGGGAGGCCGCCGTCTCCTCGTAACGAGGGCGCAGGCCGGCCAGGGTGCCCTCCAGGCTGATGACCAGGAACGGCATCGCGACGAAGGTGGCCGCGACCACGGCGCCGGAGGTGTGGAAGGGCAGGGTGAGGCCGAAGGTGTCCTCCAGCCAGGGGCCGAGCAGGCCGCGGCGGCCGAAGCCGAGAAGGAGCGCGACACCGCCGACGGTCGGCGGCAGCACCATCGGCAGCAGGACCAGCGAACGCACCAGCGCCTTGCCCGGGAAGCTGACCCGCGCCAGCAGCCAGGCCAGCGGCACCCCCAGGAGGAGGGAGAGGCCCAGCGCCCAGAAGGAGACCAGCAGCGAGAGCCGCAGCGCTTCGGTGACGCCGGGGCTCGACAGGTGGTCGCCGATGTCGCCCCAGGTGGTGCGGGCGAGGATGCCGCACAGCGGCATCAGCAGGAACGCGATGGCCAGCAGCGCGGGCACGCCCAGCGCCAGGGGGGCGCGGGTGCCGGGGGTGCGGGGCCGGGCCGCCCGGGGTGCCGCCTTCGGCCGGGGCAGCGTGCGCAGACGGGTCATCGCGGGTCCAGCGGGGGTGTCATCGCGGGTCCAGGGGTCGCGGCGGAAACGTTCGGGCGGGCCGGTGGCCGGGGCCGGGTAACGGCGAGGGCGCCGCAGGGGGCCGTCCGCTCCCCCGAGCCGGACGGACCCCTGCGGCGCCACAAGGTGCAGTTACGGCTTCATGAAGCCCGCGTCCTGCAGGATCTTCTGCGCCTCGGGGCTGCTGAGCCACTTCACGAACGCGGCCGCGGCCTTGGCGTGCTCGGAGTACTTCAGCGTCGCGGCCGGGTAGGAGGCGACGGCGTTCTGCGCATCGGGGATGTCGACGGCGTCGATCTTCTTCTGCGCGGTCTCGGCGTCGGTCTTGTAGACGATGCCGGCGTCGGCCTCGCCGAGCTCCACCTTGCTGAGCACGGCGCGGACGTTGGCCTCCTGCGAGACCGGCTTGACCGTCAGCTTCTGGGCGTCCAGGACCTTCTTGCTGTAGCGGCCGACGGGCACCTCGGGGGCGGCCAGGACGACCTTCAGCTTGCTGTCCGTGAGGCTCTTGAGGCCGGTGATCTTCTTGGGGTTGCCGTGGCCGGTGGCGATGACCAGGCGGTTCTTGGCGATGACGGTCGGATTGGCGGCGTCCGCCTTCAGCCCGTCCATGGTCTTGGTGTCGGCGGTGACCAGGGCGTCGGCGGGGGTGCCCTCCCTGACCTGGGCGGCCAGTTCCTGCGAGCCGGCGAAGGAGAACGTGACCTTGGTGCCGGGGTGTTCCTTCTCGTAGACCGCCTTGGCCTTGTTGAAGACGTCGGTCAGCGACGAGGCGGCCAGCACGGTGAGGTCGGCCTTCGGGACGCTGTCGCCCGACTTCTCCGCGCTGTCCTTCTTCCCGGTGTCGTTGCCGCAGGCGGCGAGCGGGACGAGGAGGGCGGCGGTGACGAGAGCGGCGGCTGTACGGCGCCGGGTGACGACTCGGGACATGGGCGGGACTCCTTGTGACGCGGGCGGCGAACGCCGTCCGAGCGGATGGTGACCAGCCGCGCCGTGGACGGGCGACGCCGCTGCGGTGAAGCAGCCGACCGCTGGGGACGGTAGGTGCGGTTCGAGTGGGTGGTGCGCTGTGTCAACGCGGTCCGGGTGCATGAGGCAACGCGGTCCGGCGGGCCGATGTCGGCCGGTGCGCGGCGCCGTGGGAGCGGGCCGTCGCGTTCAGGTGCGGTCGATGTGCACGCTGGTGGACTTCACGCGGGCGGTGGCCTGCATGCCGACCTCCAGCCCCAGCTCCTCGACCGCTTCCCGGGTCAGCAGGGACACCAGGCGGTGCGGCCCCGCCTGGATTTCGACCTGGGCGGCCACATCGCCGAGCTTGACGGCCGTGACGATGCCCGGGAAGGCGTTGCGGGCCGAGGTGTAGGAGGCGTCGTCCTCACCGGTGCCGTTCTGTGCGACCTCGATGGAGAACGCGGCCAGGTCCCGGCCGTCGATCAGGCGGCGCCCGCTGTCGTCGCGATGGGTGGCGACCTTGCCGGCGTCCGCCCAGCGTCGGGCGGTGTCCGGGCTGACGCCCAGCAATCGCGCCGCCTGGCCGATTGTGTAGGACTGCATGTGCGACAAGATAGGCAGAATTGGCTGGCATTTGCAATTCTTTTGGCGAATGCATATAGCATCCGCAAGGCTCATTGGAGGAAGAGCCAAGGATGTCTTTTCGGCCACCCGTACCTGCACTACATGCCCCGACGCCTGCGGGGCGCGCGGATAGAGCGCAAAGGAAAGTGGCATAACGGAAATACCCGACATCCCACTCTTCCGTAGAGGCGCCCCTCATGAGCTTGAGCATTCGCAACCAGATTCCCGGCACCGTCACCTCCGTCACCACCGGCGAGGTCATGGCGACGGTCAAGGTCCGCCTCGACGGCGGACAGGACATCACCGCCGCGATCACCCTGGAGGCCGCCAAGGACCTGGGGATCGCGGCGGGTACGGCGGTCCGAACGCTGATCAAGTCCACCGAGGTCGCTCTCGCCACCGGCGCGGTCGAGGGGCTGAGCATCCGCAACCAGATCCCCGGCACCGTGCAGGGCGTCTCCACCGGCGGGGCGATGGCCGGGGTGAAGGTCAGCGTCGCGGGCGGTGAGCTGACCGCGGCGATCACCAAGGACGCGGTCAACGATCTGGAACTGACCGCCGGCTCGCCGGTCACCGCGCTGATCAAGTCCACCGAGATCTCCCTCGCCACCGCCTGACCACGGCGCCTCGAAGGCCCGCCCCACCGAACCCTTCTGCCCGGCCGGGGGCCTAGGTTCTGTCCATCACGGCGCACGTCCCCGGCACCGCGCAGGCGCCAACCCAGATCCCGGTGATCGCGCTGATGTACCGCGCCCCGCAGCGGTCCGAGGGCACCACCAGCTGACTGCCCGCCTCGTCCAGCGCGCGCCCGTCCAGCGCGGTGGCCAGCAGGATCGGCGAATCGCCGAAGTCCGCGTCCAGCTCCGCCCAGGAGAGCACCGCGTGGTGTCCGTCGCCGCCGGTGACGGACAGCAGGAAGCGGGAACGGTCCTTGCGGCGGCGGGCGTCGAAGGCCGGGCCCGCCGCATCGATGACCTCCCGCAGCAGCGGCCCCTCGAAGGTGTGGTGCTGCGGCCCGTTGGCGGCGCAGTCGAAGACCACCTCGGCCCGCCGCTGCGCCCAGCGCTCCCGCAGATCCGCGACGGTCAGCGCGAGCGGCTGGCGCAGCTGGCCGCGGATCACCAGGCGCCGAAGACCGGCGGGTACGGAGACGGGGCGGGGCGGCGGCGGGCTGAGTCGGCTCATTCGAGTCCCCCTCGAGGCTGTTCGCGTGGCGACTGCCTCCTGTGATGCCCCGTCGATCCGCCGCTGAACCACGAATACCAGGGAAATGTGCGGATTCACCTCGCGGGTGAGAGGGAGAGTGGCCCATCCGGGCGGCATGTCCGGGTTGTATTCCGGCCATGCGCGCCGGGGCACGGGCGGCACCGGCCTGCGGGCTCATACCGGTGTCCAGCCCCACACCGCCGTACGGGCTCGCACCGACGTACCTGCTCACACCGACCCTTCCCGCGACGGGTGCGCGCCGGCCGATCCGCCCGCCACCGCCCCGCCCGCCCGGTGCTCCTCCAGGGCCAGCCACACCTTGTCGCGCAGCAGCGGGACCTCCGTGAAGCGCACCCCGGTGGCATCGCGCAGCGCATTGGCGAAGGCGGGCGCCACCGGATTGAACGGGCTCTCGCTCATGGACTTGGCGCCCAGCGGGCCGATCGCATCGGAGGTGTGCATGAAGTGCACCTCGGTCCGCGGGACATCGGCGTAGGCCGGCAGCCGGTAGCGGCGGAACGCGGGGGTGACGACCTTGCCGCCCGCGTCGATGAGGACCTGCTCGAAGAGGGTCGCGCCGAGCGCCTGGGCGACGCCGCCCTCGACCTGGCCGCGGCACTGCATGGGGTTCATGACCCTGCCCGCATCGGCCGAGTGCACGCTGCGCAGGATCCTCATCTCCCCGGTGCCGGGATCGACCGCGACCCGGAACCACTGGGCGTTGAAGGCCACCGAGCGGGGCGACCCGCCCCAGTGGCCGGCCGCCGACATCTCCACTCCCCGGCTGCGCGCGGCCTCGTACAGCTCCTTGAGCGACACCGGGCGCCCCTCGCACTCCACCGCGTCCGCCGTCAGCCGGCACAGGCTGCGCGGCACCCTGACATGTTCCGCGGCGAAGGTCAGGATCCGCTCGGCGAGGCCGTTGGCCGCCTTCATCACGGCCTTGCCCGCGACGACCGTGCCCGCCGAACCGAATGCTCCGGTGTCATGCCGTACGACATCGGTGTCGGACTGCCGGATGGCGATCCGGTCCACCGTGGTGCCCAGCGCGCCCGCGGTGATCTGCTTATGCACGGTGGTCGTCCCGTTGCCGAACTCGGCGGTGCCGACGGCGATGTCGTAGGTGCCGTCCTCCAGCAGCGTCACCGTCGCATCGGCGAAATGGCCGCCGGGCGGGCCGGTGGCGATCATCGACATGGCGGTGCCCTGTCCGACCAGCCAGCCCTCGGGCGCCTGGTCGGCGCTGGTGTCCTCGGCGATCGCGTCCCGTACGACCTTCAGACACTGGTCGAGGCCGTAACTGGCGATGTGCAGGTCCTCCTCCTCGCCACCGGGGCTGATCATGTGCTCCCCGGGGCCGATGATGTTGCGCTCGCGGAAGACCAGCGGATCGATGCCGAGACGGCGGGCGAGCTCGTCCATGGCCGACTCCACGGCGAAGGTCACCTGGCCCAGCCCGTAGCCCCGAAACGCCCCGGCGGGGACGGTGTTGGTGTAGACGGAGTAGGCGTCGACCTTCTTGTGCGGGGCGCGGTAGACGGCCATCGACTCGCCCACGCTGTGGAACATCACGGCGGGGCCGTGGTTGCCGTAGGCGCCGGTGTTGGACACGACCCGGAGCTGGAGCGCGGTGAGGGTGCCGTCCTTCCTGGCGCCCGCCTTGATCCGGATGCCGAACGGATGCCGGGTGGTCGCGCCGAAGAACTGCTCGGCGCGGGTGAACTCCAGCTTCACCGGCCGCTTCAGCCGCAGCGCGGCCAGCACGACGATGTCCTCGGTGAGCATCTCCTGCTTGCCGCCGAACCCGCCCCCGACGCGGCCCGCGACCACCCGGACCTTCTCCTGCGGCAGGTCGTACAGCGCGCACAGGGCGCGACGGGTCAGGAACGGCACCTGGGTGCTGGAGCGGACCACGAGCCGCTCGTCGCCCTCGTCGCCGTCCTCGAAGTACGCGACGCAGCCGTGTGTCTCCAGGCTCGCGTGCTGCACCCGCTGCGTACGGAAGCTCTCCTCGTAGACGAGGTCGGCCGCCGCGAAACCGTCCGCCACGCAGCCGATCTCGCCGTGCACCTCGCCGACGACGTTGTTCTGCGGCCGGGCGATACGCGACGCTTCGGCCTCCTTTGCATGGATCACCGGGGCGCCCGGACCCATCGCCTCCTCCGGGTCGAGGACGTACGGCAGTTCCTCGTAGGTGACGACGACCCGGCGGCAGCCCTCCTCGGCGGCGGCCTCGGTGTCGGCGACCACCGCCGCCACCCGCTGGCCGACGAAGCGGACCACGTCGTCCAGCACCCGGGTGTCGTCGGGGTCCTCGGTGGGGTGTTCGTGCCGGGCCGAGGAGAAGTGCCGCTCGGGGGCGTCGTGGTGGGTGAGGACGGCGTGCACGCCGGGGACGCGGAGTGCGGCGGCGGTGTCGATCGCGACGATCCGCGCATGGGGGTGCGGGGAGCGCAGCAGTTTCATGTGGAGCAGGCCGGGGACGTCGATGTCGAAGGTGTAGCGGGCGGTGCCGGTGACCACCTGGGGTCCGGCCGGGGCGCCCAGGTTGCGGCCGACCGCCCGCCCCGGGGACGGTTCTTCGACGTTCTTGACGCCGCGTATCGCGTCCTCGATGGCCCGGTAGCCGGTGCAGCGGCACAGGTTGCCCTTGAGGGCGCGCGGCAGATCGGCCAGCTGGTCCTCGTCCAGCTTCGCGGTCGTCATCAGGAATCCGGCCGTGCAGAAGCCGCACTGGAAGCCCTGGGCGTCGAGGAACTTGCGCTGGACGGGGTGGAGTTCGCCGTCGGCACCGGCCAGGCCCTCGACGGTGGTGACCCGGCGGCCGTCGGCGCGCACGGCCGGATACAGGCAGCTGTGCACCGGTTCGCCGTCGACATGGACGGTGCAGGCGCCGCAGTCACCGGCGTCGCAGCCCTTCTTGACGCCGAACCAGCCGCGGTCGCGCAGATAGGTGCGAAGGCACTGGCCGGGGCGCGGTACGGCGTCGAAGGAGCGGTCGTTGACGTGTATGCCAAAGCTCATTGCCCGGCCTCCCGGCCCAGTTCCCGGCGGATCTCCTCGCAGAGCCGCAGCGTCATGTGCCGGCGCCAGGCCGGCAGTCCGTGGATGTCGTCGAACCAGTCGCCGTCCGCGATGGTCCATTCGAGGGTGTCGCGCAGCTCTTCGGCGTCCGGCGCGACCGGGAACCACAGGCGGAACGGCCGTACGGTGGCGGCCGTGACCGTCATGGCCAGCGAGCCGTCGAGCGGGTCGAGGGTGCCGATGACCAGCGCGCCGGAGCGGCCGAGTCCGTAGAGGGACGCCTGGCGGAAGGCCGTACGGCACACCAGGGACCGGGCGGGCAGGGTGACCGAGCGCAGGAGTTCGCCCTCGGCGAGGTCCTTGCGTCCGGCGCCGGTGATGAAGTCGGCGACCTTGAGGTGGCGCCGGGTGCCGTCCTGGGCCTGGAGCAGGGCGGTGCCGTCGAGTGCGGCGGTCAGCGAGATCATCGGGCCGGCGGGCAGGCCGTTGCAGAGGTTGCCGCCGACGGTGGCCATGTTCCAGATCTTGAACGAGGCGAGGAAGGCGCGGCAGCACTGTTCGAACAGCGGTGCCGCGGGGGCGGCGTAGGTCCGCGCGAAACGGGAGAGCTGGGCGATGGTGCAGGTCGCCGCGATCTCCAGCGAGCCGTCGGGCAGCCGGTGCAGCGGCTCCCAGCCCATCCGGCCGAGGTCCACCAGGCGCCGGATGTGCGGCTGCGGCTCGGAGAAGAGGTAGGTGCCGCCGCCCAGCCAGGCGTCGCCGCTGCGCCAGGGGACGCGCTGCCGGGCGTCTCGCACCTCCAGCACGGTGTTGAGGTCCATGCCGCGAGTGAAGCAATCGGGCGGCGCCCGGCACGACTGGTGCCCAGCACGGAAAACGACGAGTGCGACGGCCCGTATCTGGATGATTCGCCAAGAGGTGTTTGGCCTGGAAGGGCTTGCATTTACCATGACGGAACTCGCATACACCTTGCGAATATGAGAAGGGGTGTCTGTGAGGTGCCGGGGCCTGTTTCCGTCCGTCCGCCCGCTCCGGCAGCCGCCCAAGGAGCCATCCATGCACGTCGAAGATCTCCTCCGGCTCGATTCGCTCGAGCTGACCCTGCTGTGGGGCGAGAGCGCGCTGCTCGCCCGGGACGTCAGCGGGGTGACCGCCACCGATCTGGAGGATCCGGAGCGGTTTCTCCAGCCGGGCGAGCTGGTGCTCAGCGGGCTGGTGTGGTGGTCGCCGGGGGACGACGACGCGAAGGTGGACCGCTTTGTCTCCGCGCTGCGTTCGGCCGGGGCGGCGGCCCTGATGGCCGGTGAGGAGACCCACGGTGCGGTCCCCGACGTCCTCGTCGACGCCTGCCGCGAGCACCGGATCGCCCTGATAGCCGTCCCGGCGCAGACCACCTTCCGGGCCATCACGGAGGCGGTGTATCTGCGCCAGTGGGGCGATCTGAGCCGGCGGCCCACGGGCCACTACGCGCTGCCGGAGAACGTCCGCACGGAACTGGCCGGTCTGCTCGCCGAGGACGCCGCGCCGGAGGCGCTGCTGGACCGCGCGTTCGCGCATCTGGGCGGGCCCGTCTGCTATTTGCTGACGGCCACCGGACGGGAGATCGCGCGCACCCCGGCGGCCCCGCACCTGCCCGCGCACCAGGCCGTCCGGGAGCTGACCGGCGGGACGGGCACCAGCCTGCGGATCGACGGGGACTGCGGCCCGTACGACAGCTGGCATCTGCATCTGCGGGGCGAGGCCGACGCCCCGCCGCGGGTGCTGCACGATATCGCCGACGTCATCGCCCAGTACCGGCACCGCCTCGATCGCCGTCAGGCGGCCGGGCGCCGCGCCGCCGACGCCCTGGTGACGCTGATCGACACCGCGGCGACCGACGGCACCGCGCTGGACGCCGCCCTGCACACCGCGGGGCTGCCCGCCGCCGGGCCGTACCGCGTGGTGGTCGCCTCCTCGGGCGGCGAGGAGAGCGAGGCGGCGGTCGGGGCACTGACGGAGGCTCTGCGGCACTCCCCCGGTGAGCCGTTCGCGGTCGGCGGCCTGCCGAGCGGCGAGGCGGTCGCCGTCGTCCATGCGGACCCCGGCGCCGAGACCCGCACCGCGCTGCGCGAGCTGTGGCCCGTCCTCCACGGCTGCCGTCCGCAGGCTCCGCTGCACGCCGGTGTCAGCGCCCTCGCGACCGCCCCCGACGGCCTTGACTCCGCCCTCTCCCAGGCCCGTTACGCACTGGCCGCGGCCCGCGCCGAGGCCCCCAAGGACGCCCGGGTGACCTCCGTGGGGGACCTGACCACGCTCGGCAGTCTGCTCGCCGGGGTGCCCGCCGAGGTCCGCGCGGCCTTCAGCTCCCGTGTCCTGGGCCCGCTGGCCCGCGCCGGCAGCACCTCGCACCGGATGCTGCTGGAGACCCTGGAGGTGTTCCTGGCACAGCACGGCTCGTGGGCCCGTACGGCCGAGGCGCTGCATCTGCATGTCAACACGGTTCACTACCGCATCCAGCGCATCGAGGTGCTGACCGGCCGCGATCTGTCGCGCCTCGATCACAAACTGGACCTGCATGCGGCGCTGTTGTGCCGGTAGGCGATGTTGTGCTGGTAGGCGACGACGTTTCACGTGAAACATGCCGTACCCGGCGGTGCGGGCACGTCCGGGCACCAACTCGGCCCGGGAGAAGGTGCGTTACTGCCGCCGGTCGTCCGGCCGGTCGATGTGGACGTTGGTCGACTTCACGCGGGCGGTGGCGGTGACGCCGACCTCGATGCCGAGTTCTTCGGCCGCCTCGCGGCTGACCAGGGACACCAGCCGGTGCGGTCCGGACTGGATCTCCACCTGGGCGACGACGTCGTCGAGGACGACGGAGGTGACGATGCCGGCGAAGGAGTTGCGGACGGAGGTGCGGACCTCGCCCGGGACGGGATGCAGTCCGGCGGCCCGGTCCTTGGCGAACGCCGCGAGGCCCACGCCGTCGATCACACGGTTGCCCGAACCGTCCCGGTCCATCCTTAGCTGCCCCCCGTCGGCCCAGCGGCGGACGGTCTCCGAACTCACTCCCAGCAGCCTGGCTGCCTGACCAATGCTGTACGTCGGCACCCTCGCACTCTAGCCGCGCCCGCCGGTCACCGAGTCGGCGTCCCCCGCCGTGGCGGCTCGGCCGGACGGGGGCGCTGGGCGCACTCGGCGAGTTCTTCCAGGGCCGGGAGCGCGTCGTGCAGCAGGCGCCGCCGGTCAGCGGGCAGCTCGGCGATCTCCGCGGCGAGTATGCCGGTGGTCTCCTGCCGTACGGAGCGCAGCAGCCGCCGCCCGTCGCCGTTGAGGCTGATCAGACTGGCGCGCTGGTCCTCGGGGTCGGGGCGGCGGGCGATCCAGCCGCAGCCGTCGAGGAGGTCGACCATCCGGGAGGTGGTGGACAGCGCGATGTTCATCCGGGCGGCGAGCTCGCTGATCCGCACCGGGCCGTGGGCGTCGAGCACGGCGAGGGCGGTCAGCCGGCTGGGGGTGAGATCGCCGTGCACGCTCTGGCGGCGGAGCAGCGGCAGGAGGTGCTGGAGGACGGCGCGCAGCCGGCCGGCCAGTTCGGCGGGCGCGCCGGGCTCGGGGGCGGGGGTCTCCATCGGGCACTCCGTGGGGGGTCACCTGCGGCGGGAGGCGCGCGGGTCCGTCGGGGCCGCGGGCCCGGGGCGGTCGGCGTGGTCCGGGCGGATCCCGTCCGCTTCTTCCTTCCCCTGCTCGTCCCGTACCTGCTCGCCGTGTATATAGCGCCCGCCCCTCAGCAGCGAGGCGACCGCCGCGATCAGGCACGCCGCGATGGCGAAGTCGAACGCCACGGCCAGCCCGTCGGCGAACGGCGGGGAGATCAGCTGCGGGAAGAACTCCCGGCCGGTGAGGTACGCGGCATGGCCGGGCGGCAGCTGCGCCAGGACGTGCGGGCCGAGGAGGGTCCGGATCGGGTTGTAGCCCAGCAGGGAGGCGAACAGGACGCCCACCGGGGGCAGCGCGGCGAGCTTGGCGGCGTCGGCGGCCGGGACGCCCTGGGCGGTCAGTCCGCCGGTGAGGGCGCCGGGCAGCGCCGCCGCCAGGCCGGCGACCATCAGGGAGAAGAAGATGCCGATGGACAGCACCATGGCCGAGTTCTGGAAGGTGGTGCTGATCCCGGCGCCGATCCCGCGCCGGTCGGGCGGCAGGCTGTTCATCACGGCGGCCCGGTTGGGCGAGGCGAACAGGCCCATGCCGATGCCGTTGAGCAGCAGGATCAGCGCGAAGCCGGGGTAGGCGAAATCGACCGGCAGCGCCTGGAGGGCGACGAAGGTACCGGCCGCCAGCAGCATGCCGCCGGTGGCGAAGGTACGGGCCCCGAAGCGGTCCGAGGCCCATCCGGAGACCGGTCCGGCCACCAGGAAGCCCACGGTCATCGGCAGCATGTAGATCCCGGCCCACAGCGGGGTCTGGGTGAAGCCGTAACCGTGCCGGGGCAGCCAGATGCCCTGGAGCCAGATGATCAGGAGGAACATCAGGCCACCGCGCCCGAGCGAGGCGAGCAGGCTGGCGAGATTGCCCGCGGTGAACGCCCGGATCCGGAACAGCCGCAGATCGCACATCGGCTCCGCGACCCGCCGCTCGACGACGCAGAAGAGGGCCAGTACGGCCACCCCGCCGGCCATCGCGGCGATCACCGCGGGGTTGGTCCAGCCCATGCTGTGCCCGCCGTACGGCTGGATGCCATAGGTGATCCCGGTCAGCACGGCGATCAGTCCGGCCGCGAAGGTGAGGTTGCCCCACCAGTCGGGGCGGGCGGGTGCGCGGACCCCGGTGTCGCGCAGCTTGAGATACGCCCAGACGGTGCCGAAGACTCCGAAGGGCACCGACACCAGAAAGACCAGCCGCCAGTTGACGGGCCCGAGCAACCCGCCGAGCAGCAGTCCGAGGAACGATCCGGCGATCCCGGCGACCTGGTTGAGGCCCAGGGCCAGTCCGCGCTGCGCGGCGGGGAAGGCGTCGGTGAGGATCGCGCTGGAGTTGGCCATCAGGAGCGCGCCGCCGACGCCCTGGAGCACCCGCATCGCGATCAGCCAGAGGGCGCCGGCCGTGCCGTGCTGCCAGGTCAGCGAGAGCAGGACGGAGAAGACGGTGAAGACGGCGAAGCCGAGGTTGTACATCCGGGTCCGGCCGTACATGTCGCCGAGCCGGCCGAAGCTGACCACCAGGACGGCGGTGACGACCAGATAGCTCATGATCAGCCACAGCAGCAGGCTGGTGTTGCCGGGCCGGAGCGGGTCCACGCCGATGCCCCGGAAGATGTCGGGCAGCGCGATGAGCATGATCGACATGTTGATGGACGCGATCAGCACGCCCAGGGTCGTGTTCGACAGCGCGACCCACTTGTAGCGACCGGTCGTATCCACGGGCCACCACCCCTACGGAGGGCGCATCGGGTGCATTGGTTGCTTGATGTCAACCAATTTCCACTGTAGACCTCGCCCGGGGGCGCGACCAGACCCCGACGGCACATGGGTCCCGTCCCCCGCCCATACGTGCCGGCAGCAGCCCCCAATGGAGCAGTGCGCCACGAACCCGGCGGCGGCCGTCCGGGCGGTTCCGTAGGCCGTTCGGGGTTCGCCGGGGAGCGATCAACTGCACCGCATGCAGGGGTAGTTGGTGGACCTCTCGGGGGCCGTTCCGGGCAACCTGCCCCTATGGGCGGTTCTCCGCGCGGAGTCACGGGGACGCGCAGCGCTGGACTTTCCGATTGCGACCGTTTTAGGCGGATGTAAGGCTGAATTCCGTCCGTCGCACAAGGAGGAAGAACCTATGGTTACGGATCGCACAGCACCGGCCGAAACGACGGCCCTGGCCGCTGAAGTCGAAGGACTGCTGGAACCTGCCGAACCTGACGGCGTGTTCCGCGACACCCGCGAGTGCGCTGGGGGCCTGGTGCTTGCGGGGCTCCTGCTCGTATCGCCGCCCACTCCCCGCCCGAAGACGGAAACGCGGTAAGGGGCACGCGTTGGCTGAACAGGCACAGAGTGCAGTCCCACTGAGCGCTGTGATTGCCGATGCCGCAACCGGGGTCGCCCTCGCCCTTCGGGGTGAGGGCGACCTTTACGCCCTCTCACGCATTCTGCGGCAGGGCGATGCGGTCTCGCTCGCGGCGCTGCGGGTGCTGGGCGCGGACGCGCTGGCACCGTATGCACTGGACAACGGGGTGTGCCCCGGTGGCGACGACGAGAAGGTGGTGCGCGAGGCGCTCGCCGCCTATCCACCGGGAGCCGATGCCTCGGAGGTGTCGGTGTGGACCTACCGGGGCCTGGTCGAGGCCTCGCACTCGTTTCTGCCCGGCGGCGCGGAGCCCTGGCCGCAGCCACCGCAGGCGGGCGCCGGCTGGGTGCGGGCAGACCCCTGGCCCAAGCTCGCCCACCGGGCCTCCCAGCTCGCCGCGCTCGCCCTTCCCGGGCTCGCGCCGGGCCTCGCCGAGGAACTGACGGCCCGTACGGACGACTTGGCGCGCGGCTTCGTGCGCGCCGTCCGTCGCCGGGACTGGTTGCAGGCGGCCGGTGTGGGCCGCTGGCTGGCCCGGCTGCCCGAGGTGCCGCAGTCCCTGGGGCTGGATGCCGGGCTCGCCTTCGTACGGCAGATGAGCGGCGGCGACGCCCGGGTGGCGGTGCAGGTGGCGGCCGCCCGGCGGTTCTACGGGCGGGGTTGGTGACCGGCGGCCGGGGCGACCCCGGGCTGCTGGACCGGATGGTCGCCGACTGCCTGGGGTGGCTGGATGCGGCGCGGCCGCACTTTCGCCTGCCCGCGAACGCGACCACCGACGCCGACCCGAATCTGACCCTCAAACCGCTCGGTGAACTGGCCGAACTCACCCATCTGATCGGACAGTTGCACCCGATCGGGGACATCCGCCAGGTTGCGCGCGGTCTGTTCGCGTTCGCCTGGGAACAGGCCCGCGACGGCGAGCTGTTCGCCGAGCTGATCCGCGGCGAGCCGTATGCCACCTATCCGATGGAGCTCTACGGGGCCTTCGCCCAGGCCGGGCTGCGCCATGAGGGCGTCGAGGAGCTGCTGGCCACGACGGTCCGGCTGCGCGGCTGGCGGGTGGCACGCGAGGACCACACCCGTACGCTCGCGGTCCTCAACGCCGAGCGGCGCATCGGGCTGGTGCAACACGCCGATTTCGACGCCGAGTTCGCACGGACCGGGCTGGGCCTGCTGCCGGAACCCTGGGTGCTCGACCGCAAGGCGACGTACGGCGTGACCCACGACGTCTTCCATCTGACGCAGTGGGGCCGCCTGCGCGAACGACTGTCCCCCGAGCTCGCCGGCTATCTGCGGCTGTGGCTCCCCGCCTGGCTGGAGAACTGGCTGGAGGAGGAACTGTGGGATCTGGTGGGCGAGTTGCTGGCCGTGAGCGCCTGCCTGCCCGACGCCCCCTGTGATCCGGCTGCCTGGCAACGGTTGGCCGGTGCGCAGCGGGCCGACGGGGCGGTCCCGGAGACCGGCGCCGCGCCCTGTCCGGACGACCCCGCCGGGGTCTTCACGGCCTGCTACCACTCCACCCTGGTGACCGCGTTCGCCGGGACCCTCGCCCGGACCGCCCCCGAGCCCCCGGCACCGGGCACGACCGGCGCGACGTTCCGGCGCGCCCCTTCCGTACGCTGCGAAAGCGAGGCACTTCCGTGACGGTGACGGCCGCACCCGCTCCCCCGGCGCTGCTGCACGGCGTCGGCGACCGGGCCCTGACCTGGCTCGACGAGCACCGCGACTTCTTCCGGCTGACCGATCAGGACCGCACCAGCGGCGCCGCGCTGATCGAGCGGCTCAAGCCGATCGGAGAGTTGGCAATCAATATGCAGGTGCTGTTCCGGGAGGGCGTGGCCGGTTCCCACCAGCACGCACGCGCCGGACAGCTGCTGGACTTCGCCTGGCGGGAGTTGCTGGACGGCGGCAATGTGCTGGCCGCGCTCCAGCACGACGAGCCGTTCTCTCCCGTCCCGCTGGAGGTCTATGCGTGCTTCCACGAACTGGGCCACCGCCATCCCGCGCTGGAGGCCGCGCTGGAGGTGCCCCGGGCCACCGGCACCTGGACGGCGCTGGAGATGGTGCCCAACCGGCGGCTGGGGGTCCTCAACGCCGAACGGAAGATGAAGCTCCCGCCGAGCGCCGATTTCGACCAGGCGCTCGCGGCCACCTGGCTGGGTCGGATGCCGGAACCCTGGTCGGTGCAGTACCACGTCGCCTACGACCTGACCCACACCGTCTTCCACGTCACCAACTGGGGCGAGGCGCCCGAGCGCATCCCCCCGGCAATGGCCGACTATCTGGCGCGCTATCTGCCCGCCTGGATGGACGACTGGGCCGACCTGGAGCACTGGGATCTGCTCGGTGAGCTGCTGGTCGTCGACGCCTGTCTGCCGCGGCCCACGCTGGACGGCGGGATGTGGGAGCAGTATGCGGCCGCGCAGTCCGACAGCGGGGCGATGCCCATTCAGCGCGGGATGCCGGCCGGCGATCCGGAAGAGGTCTTCGATCTGGTCCATCATCCGACCCTGGTGGCCGCGTTCGCCTCGGCGATGGCCACCTCCCGGTCGCTCTCGGCCGACGTCCCCGGATGAGCCGCGACCACGCCGGCGGCGACCTGGGTGACCGTCTGGCGGAGGCGGTCACCCTCATCGACGCCCCGGACATCGTGCTGGCCGTCACCCACCGCAGGCGGCGTTCCGTCATCACCGGCGGCACCGCCCTCGCCCCGCCCACCCCCCGGCATGCGCTGCGCTACGAACTCGGCTCGCTGTCCAAGACGTTCACCGTGCTGCTGCTCGCCGAGCTGGCCCAGTCGGGCGCGCTGTCCCTCGACGACCGGCTGTCGAGCCATCTGCCCGGACTGCACCTGCCGCACGCCGCCTCGCGCCGCATCACCCTGCGTCATCTGGCCACCCACACCTCCGGGCTGCCCCGTATCCCGGCCGACCTGGTGGCCGGCGCGCTGCTGCATCCGTACCGCAGCGGCTACGCCCGCTACGACACCGACCGGCTGCTGACCACCTTCGCCCGAACCCGGCCCCGGAACACCCCCGGCACCCGCTGGCGCTACTCCAACTTCGGGCTGGCGCTGCTCGGCCCGGCGATCGAGGGCGCCACCGGCACGGACTTCGGCACCCTGCTCACCGAACGGGTGCTCAAGCCACTCGCCCTGAACGGCACCACACTCGGCGCCGGCACCACCGGGACCGACGCCATCGGACACCGTACGAACGGCAGAACGCCGGTCCCCGGCACCGATATGGCCGGCTTCCGCGCCGCCGGGGCCGTGCATGCGCCCCCGGACGATCTGCTCACCTATCTGGAAGCGCATCTCTTCCCCGAGGACACCCCGCTGGCCGGGGCGCTGCGCGCGGTGCAGATCCCGCAGCTGCGCCGGGGCTGGCGGCACCGCCACACCCACACCCTCACGTGGTTCCACCACCCGGCACCGCGCGGCCCGCTGCTCTTCCACGCCGGGGCGACCTTCGGCCAGCAGGCTTTCCTGGGCTTCCATCCGGTCTCCGGCACGGCCCTGGTGGCCGTCGCCACCCGGCGCGGCCGCACCTGCCATCTGGTCGACACCGCCTACGAGCTGCTGTACGAGCTGGCGGACGAGCCCGCGGACGCGGAGCAGGGCCAGGGCCTGTCCGATGGGTCTTAGGGCCCGCGCCGGCGCCCACCGGACGGGCCCTAGAGATCGCCCGCCAGAACCCTGGCCAGGGAGGTCTCGGGGCGGGCCTCGGTGCCCCGCCGGTAGGCGTCCGCATACGCCTTGTCGCCGATCGCGGCGCGCGCCCGCTGCTCGCACTCCTCCCGGACGGCGCGCAGTTCGGGGGTGCCGCGCTGGGGGTGCCCGACGGTGCGCCAGTACGCCTGGCCGGTACCGTAGACGACGGCGGCGCTCTCGCCGTTGCCCTGGGCGGCGACCGCGGCGGCCAGCAGGTCCAGGCCGAGGGCGATGCCGAAGTTGTCGCCGATGGCCTGTTTGGCGGCGAGCATGGCGCGGGCGTGTCCGGCGGAGTCCTGGGGGCGGCCCTGGAGGAGGGCGATCAGCGAGAGCTGGTAGTCGGCGTAGGAGCGGGCCCAGTACTCGCCGTGCGCCACGCAGTCGCGGCGCAGTTCGGCGGCCTCGGCGCGGGCCTCGGTGAGCTTGCCCAGGGCGGTGAGCGCGAAGATCCGCACGATGTGGCAGCGCAGCCGGGCGGCGGAGTCGAAGGGGGCGTCCGGCATCGGGCCGAGCACATGGTCGGCGACGGTGTATCCGGCGAGCGGACGGCCGGCCATCAGATGGGTCAGGCCCACCAGATAGCCGGCCGCGAGCATCGCCTCCGCGTCGCCCTCCTCGCGGGCGGCGCGCGAACACTGGCGGCCCAGTTCGTCGGCGGTGTCCAGATCGCCCTGGAAGAGCAGGGCGACGCCGAGCATCCACAGCGCCCGGGTACGGGCCGGGCTCGGGGCCAGGCGGGCGGCCAGGGCGCGCTCCAGATAGCCGCGGGCCTCGTGCAGATGGCGGCAGCAGCTCCAGAAGAAGCCGATGCAGGCGCTGAGTTCCTGGGCGCGTTCGGGGTCGGTGACCAGGAGGTGGTCGAGCGCGGTGCACAGGTCGACATGGGCCTCGGCGACCCGTTCGTACCACCGGACCTGGTCGGGGCCGAGCCAGCCGGCGTCGGCCCGGCGGCCGAAGCCGAGGAAGTGCTCGGCGTGCCGGTCGGCGACCGTCCGTACCTCGCCGAGTTCCGCCAGCCACATCCGGCCGTACTCGCGCAGGGTGTCGAGCATGCTGAAGCGCTGCCCCTCGCGGCTGATCACCGACTTGGCGGCCAGACCGGCGAGGGCGGTGCGGACGTCCCGGGGGCTCAGCGGGCCGCCGGCGCAGACGGACTGGGCGGACTCCTCGTCGAAGGTGCCGCGGAAGACGGACAGCCGGGCCCACAGCAGCCGCTCCAGCGGTGCGCACAGCTCATGGCTCCAGCCGATGGCGGTGCGCAGGGTGCGGTGCCGCGGGGGGCGGGCCGACGGATCGCCCGCGAGCGCCTCGAAGCGGGAGTTGAGGCGTTCGGCGACCCGCGCGGGGGAGCTGCCCGCCAGCTGGGCGCCGGCCAGTTCCAGGGCGAGCGGGATGCCTTCGAGGCGACGGCAGATGGCGGCGGCGGCCACGGCGTGCGCCGGTTCGGTGAGCCGGAGTCCGGGCGCCGCCACCCCGGCGCGCTCGCGGAAGAGGGCCAGCGCCTCGTTGTCGCCCTCCATCGACAGTGGTTCGACCTCGGTGATCCACTCACCGACCACGTCCAGCGGCTGCCGGCTGGTGATCAGGACGGTCAGCAGCGGCGCGGCCGTCAGCAGATCGCCGATCAGGTCCCGGCAGGAGTCGACGAGATGCTCGCAGGAGTCCAGCACCAGCAGCATCCGCTTGTCCGACAGCCAGTCGCACAGCGCGGCGACCGGCATCCGCGCGGTGTGGTCGGACAGGCCCACGGCATCGCAGAGGGTGGCCGGCAGCAGCCGGTCGCCCTGGAGCGGCCACAGGTCGGCCCAGCGCACCCCGTCCGGATGACGGGTCGCCGCGGCGGCCGCGGCCCGCATCGCGATGCGGGTCTTGCCGACGCCTCCGGGGCCGGTGAGGGTGATCAGTCGGTGCTGCGCCAACTCGATGTTCACTCTGCGCAGTTCGTCCCTACGCCCGACGAAACTGGTGGATTCTTCGGGAATGTTGGTCGCCACCGGCCCAGTTTGCCCCACGCGACCCCGGGAAGGGGCCGTGACGTACCGTTCGCCCTATGACGCGCATGGCGCGCCACGGTGTCAGGGCAGGCCACGGTGGTACGGGCGGGGCGCGGTGTCACCCGATGGTTTGCCGTGACGAGGTTGACGTCCGTCACCCGTCCGCCGCCGGGCCGCCGTCCCGGACTCACCCTTGCCCAACTCCCTTACAGACAGGGCGACTTGGGAGATCGGAACATCCGTCCGCCGGGCGGCGGTCCGGCGCGGCGTACGGCCCTTGTCGATGATTTGTGCGCGGGTTCCCCCGACCAGGCCGGGCCGGTCCGGGGTGGCCGGTGCCGTGTGCGGGTCGGCGTCCGCGAGCCGGCCGAGCAGGGCGAGGAAACGGTCCTGGTGGACGGCGAGTTCGCGCTCCTCGTACAGCGCGGGATTGGCGTCGTGGTCGATGCGCAGACCGGCGCCGTGGGCGCGGCGGTGCAGGGTGAGAGTCATATCGTCGACGGCGCCGGCGGCGAGGTGGTGGACGGTGGAGGGCGCCCCGGCGAAGGCGGGGGCGTCGTCGCCGTGCAGGAGGTGGATGCGCGGTCCGGTCAGCCTCCGGTGGCCGGGCAGGCCGAGGTCGCGGCGGATGTCCTCCGGTCGGTAGCGCTGGTGGCGGCGCGCGGCGCGGACGGCCAGGACGGTCTGGCGGGTGAGGTCGGCGAAGGTCGCCCCCGAAGGCACGGCCAGGCGCAGCGGCAGCACGGTGCCGACGGTGCCGGGAACGCGGAGCGCGGTGGCGCTGATCCGGCCGCGCAGCGGGAGACCGAGGACGACCTCGCGGCTGCCGGTGGCCTGTGCGAGATGGCACGCCTGGGCGGTGATCAGGACGTCCGGCCAGGTGGCACGGACGGCGGCCGCCAGGGCGTCGATCCGCCGGGTGAGTTCGGCGCCGAGGTGGGCGGTGGTGCGCAGGGCGGTACGGGCGGCGGGGGCGCTGCGGCCGGCGAGGGTGGGGGCCTGGGGGCGGTCGGCGAGGGTGTGGCGCCAGTAGGTGCGGTCGGCGTCGTAGCCCTCGCCCGCCCGGTACGTGCTCTCCTCGGCCGCCAGGTCCGCGAGCCGTCCGAAGGGGCTGGGGCCGGGGTCCTCCCCCGCGGCGAGGGTGGTGTAGAGCTGGGCGACGCGGCGCAGCACGAGGGTGAAGCCGTGGCCGTCCAGGGCGAGGCGGTGCACCCGCTGGTACCACAGCCAGCGGCGCTCTCCCACCTGGAAGAGGGCGTGCCGGAAGAGCGGTCCGGCGGCGAGGTCGAAGGGGCGGGCGAGGTCGTCGCGCATCCAGGCGCGGGCCACCGCGTCCGGATCGCCCAGGTCGAGAAGGGTGGCCGCGTGCAGGGCGAAGCCGTGGCCGGGCGGCTCGATCTCGACCGGGAACTGCCGTGGCCCGTCGGGCGTTTCCTCGATGCGCAGCCGCAGCGCGTCGCTCTCGCCGACGGTCCGGTGCAGGGCCTCGGCGAAGCGTACGGGGTCGAGCGGGCCGTGGATCTCCAGGCAGACCGCGGTGGTGTGGGCGGGGCTGTCCGGGTCGCGGGCCTGGGCGTGCCACAGGGCGCGCTGGGCGGCGGTGAGCGGGGCGAGAAGGGGGCGCGGCATGGGGGGCCTTTCGCGGCGGGATGACGGGTTGCGCCGGGGAGCGGGGCGGTCAGGCGAACTGCGTGGCGCCGCCGTCGACATAGAGGTCGTGCATGGTGATGTGGCGGGCGCGGTCGGAGACCAGGAAGGCCACGGCTTCGGCGATGTCGAGGGGTTCGGCGATCCGGCCGAGCGGGGTGTCGCTGTGCGGGGCCTGGAGGTCCCCGTAGGTGCAGCCGGGGGAGACGACATTGCAGCGCACACCGCTGCCCGCCAGTTCCAGACCGAGGGATTTGGTGAAGAGGGTCGCAGCGGCCTTGGACGCGGCATACGCGGCCAGCCCGGCCCGCGGTACGCCCGCCGCATGGGAGCCGACGGTGATGATGCTGCCGGCCCGGCGGGCGGTCATTCTGCGGGCCACGGCGCGCGAGAGCCGGAAGACGCCGGTGGTGTTGACGGCGAAGGTGTCGTCCCAGTCCTGGTCGGTGAGGTCGACGACGGACGCGGTGCGCAGCACACCGGCCACGTTGACGAGGATGTCCAGGGGACCGACGGTGCGTTCGGCGTCGTCCACCAGGGCGTCGGCGGCCGCGCGGTCGGTGAGGTCGACGGCGCGGGCGGTCACGCGCGCCCGCCCGTAACCGGCCTCCAGGGCGGCGATGCCGGGCGCGTCCCGGTCCACGGCGATCACCCGCGCGCCCTCCTCGGCCAGCAGCCGCGCCACGGCCTCACCGATGCCCCGCCCGGCGCCGGTGACCAGCGCCGTACGCCCGGAAAGCTCGGAATCCCACACGCCCGCATCCCCTCGCCACGAATAAACTTAGGTAAGCCTAACCTAAGACGCGGCTCGGTGGCCCTTGGCCGCCCGCCCGGACCTCACCGGGGAGACCAAAGAAAGCCAACGGCGTTACGGGCGACGCACCTTGCGTTACGGCCGGCTCCGGGCCGGGCACAACAACGCCTGTGACGTCGCGCCCCTCGTACCCCGCCCGCGATCCGTCCGTACCCCGCCACCGCCGAGCCGCTCCGGGAAGGGAGGGACGCCCCGTGTCCCCCGACGACGACCGCCAAACCGGCGACCGCGCCGAGCAGTTCCGGCAGGGCGCCGGCTGGCTGCTGCTGACCGCCGCGCTCGGCGGGCTGGGCACCGGCATCGCCCTGGGCGAGGCCCTGCCGCTGGCGGGCGGGCTGGTCCTGGCCGGTGTCTCCGGGCACCTCCTGACAGCAGGCCGCCGGCCCACCCGCCCCGACTGAGGACGAGCGGGCCGGCGGAGGTGCCGCAGGCTCCGTACGGGGCCTGCCTCACGACACGGGGGCCTGCCTCATGTCGTACGGCGGCTCTTCGCGGCCGCACCGATACACATCGCCCCGAGCAGGAACGTCAGGCCTCCGATCGCGATGTTGTTCCAGATCACGCCCGCGTCCGGGTGGGTGCCGACGATCCAGGGCGCGATGATCATCCAGACGCCCATGGCGCACATCGCGCCACTCAGGCCGTACATCCGCTCCGGGGTGACGGTGAACCCGACCGCCAGCAGGGCGATGGCGATGCCGAGGATCAGGTTGTGCGTCAGGAGCGCGGGCTGCGAGGTCGCGTAGTGCACGATCCATGGGGATGCCGCGCAGTACAGGCCGACCAGGAACACCGGCCCGTCTACGAGGACCACATCACGCCCGCCGAGGACTCGCTCGTAACGAGCCTGCATCTCAGAAACATCGGGGTGACCCGCGAGATCGCCCCTGTGGTGCGAGAGGTCGGCCATCCGACTCGCCTCCTTCGTTCTGCAAGCCTGGCCGTATCGCGGCATGAGCACCGCGCACTCTTTATTTTGCTCTTATGTCGCCTTTATGTGTAGACGGGCGGCCGGTTTTGTACGGAGAAGGATGGCCGGATTTATGCGGTGCACGACGTGGGGCGTACGGACGGACCCGTCAGCGCGCGCTTCCCAGCCCCAGATTCCAGCGCCCGCCCCGGCTGCTGAGCTCGGTCACGGCCAGCGGCGGGACGTCCAGCCGCCAGAACACCTCCGGCGGGAGCCGCAGCGCGGCCACCACGGCGGCGCGCACCGTCTCCACCTCCACCACGGCCAGCACCCGCCCGGACGTCGCGGCCAGCTCCCCGAGCCAGTCCCCGGCCCGTTCGCACAGCGCATGCAGCGATTCCCCGCCGTGCCCGGTGAAGCCGGGGTCCGAGAGCCAGGCCGACACCGCCTCCTGCTCTTCCTCGCTCACCTCGGCCAGGGTCCGGCCCCGCCACCGTCCCATCGCCCAGCCGGGCGGCCCCGGCTCGGACGCGGGCTCCGCCGGCAGCCCGAGCTCCTCGGCGGTACGACGGCACCGGACGGACGGCGCGACCACGATCCGGGCCGCGGCCGGCCACGATCCGGCCATGGCGCGCGCCCGCCGCACCCCGGCCGCACCGAGCGGGCCGTCGTCGTCGAACCGCACCTCGCGCTGCGCCTCGCCCGCAGCAGGTGAGACCAACATCACCCGAGTCGTCATGCCCGCTTCTCCCGCTCCCGTACCGACCCTGTCAACACACACCCCGCGCAAGGAAGTTGGCTCAATCATGCGCCCCTCCCTGCCCCTCTCCGCCCCCTGGGCGACCTTGGCCCGCCGGTCGGTTCGCGGTAGCGTCCCGATGATATTGACGATGACATGACGGAAGCCGGTGGGATCCCGGCGCGGTCGCGCCACTGTATGTCCGGTTTTGACTCAGCCCGCAGGGGCCGGGACCGGGCGAGCCAGACCCGCCATGTCGTCCGACGCTCCATTCACCAGGGACGCGAGTTCCCTCTCACAGGAGGTCCCCCGCCATGGCTCAGACCATCGCACCCCCGGCCACCGGCACCGCCACCCCGGCCCCGCTCCCCCTCAAGGCCATCGCTCCCTGGGCGCTGTTCGTCGGCGTCCTGATGCTGGTTCTGCTCTACTTCGTCGGCGCCGAGCAGGGCGCCACCTCCGTGCTGTCCGGTACGGGCGTCCACGAGTGGGTCCACGACGGACGCCACCTGCTCGGCTTCCCCTGCCACTGAGCAGGCGCCGTTCCATGAACTCCGTCACCATCAGACATCTGCTGACGCGCGGCATGCTCGCCGGTCTGGGTGCCGGTGTCCTCGCCCTCGTCGTCGCCTATCTGCTGGGCGAACCGAGAGTGGACGCCGCCATCGCCTTCGAGGAGGCCCACAGCCACGAGCACGAGATGGAGGTCGTCAGCCGCGGCCTCCAGTCCACGGCGGGGCTGGCGACCGGTGTGCTCGTCTACGGCGTGGCCCTGGGCGGGATCGCCGCGCTGGCCTTCTGCGTCGCACTGGGCCGGATCGGCCGCTTCGGCCCCCGGGCCACCGCGGCGCTGCTCTCCGGCGCGGCGCTGCTCGCCGTCTACCTCGTACCGTTCCTGAAGTACCCGGCCAACCCGCCGTCCGTCGGTGAACCCGACACCATCGGCAAGCGCACGGCCCTGTACTTCCTGATGATGCTGCTCAGCGTGCTGCTGGCCGTCGCCGCCACGATCCTCGGGCGGCGGCTGGCTCCCCGGCTGGGCAACTGGTACGCGACGGTGACGGCCGGCGCGGCGTTCGCCCTCGCCGTCGGGCTCGCCTATGCCTTCCTGCCGTCGGTCAACGAGGTCCCGAAGGACTTCTCGGCGACCTTGCTGTGGCAGTTCCGGCTGTCGGCGATCGCCGTCCAACTGGTGCTCTGGGCCGCCTTCGGGCTGCTCTTCGGGCATCTGGCGGAACGCGTGATCGCACCGAAGCGGGCCGCCGCGTCCGCCGGGGCGGCACCCGCCGCATCCTGACGGCCGACGCCGATGGGGAGGGTCTTCGGGCCCTCCCCATCGGCGTGTGGCCGGCGCCTTACGACAGCCCCGGGATGCCGTCCAGATGAGGCAGGTCATGGTCGAGGCGTTCCCGTTTCGCCCGCAGATAGCGGATGTTCTCCGCCCCGGGCGGCATCAGCAGGGGGACCCGTTCGTCGACGGCGATGCCGTACCGCAGCAGCGCCGCCCGCTTGCGCGGGTTGTTCGACAGCAGCCGTACGGAGGCCACTCCGAGGTCCTGGAGAATTCCGGCCGCGACGCCGTATTCCCGGGCGTCGACGGGCAGTCCGAGCGCGATATTCGCATCGACCGTATCGAGCCCGTCCTCCTGGAGTTTCATCGCCCGGAGCTTGGCCAGCAGCCCTATTCCGCGGCCCTCATGTCCCTGGAGATAGACGAGAATTCCGCGCCCCGCCGCCACGATCGCCTCCAGCGCCGCGGAAAGCTGGTCGCCGCATTCGCAGTGCGCGGAGGCGAAGACATCTCCGGTCAGACACTCCGAATGCACCCGGGTCAGCACCCGCTCCCCCGCCACCTCGCCGTGGACCAGGGCCACTTGCTCCGTTCCGCTGTGCAGGTCGAGATAGCCGACGGCCAGGAATGCGCCGTGCGCCGTGGGGAGGCGGACCTCCACCACCCGCTCGACCCGGGAGCCGGCATCCGCCACGACAGAGGCATCGCTCTGGGGGTCCGTCATGGCGCGATCGTACCGGCGGGGGCGGCCGGTTGGCAGGGATTACCGTCCTGCTTATGCTGCGACGGCCCGGCAAGTGAGCGCGACGAAAGGCCGCATCCCCCCATGACCGCATCGGCTTCCCGGAATTCGGCCCGCGGGCTGCTCCCGGCGGACACCACCGAGGAGGTGCGGGCCCGCCGGCCGCGCTGGGCCTTCCTGCCCGTCGGCAGCTTCGAACAGCACGGCCCGTTCCTGCCGTTGACCACCGATACGGTCATCGCCTGCACCATCGCCGAGGAGCTCGCCGCGGCCCATCCGGGCCTGCTGCTGCCCCCGCTCACCGTCTCCTGTTCCCAGGAACACGCCGCCTGGCCGGGCACCGTCAGTATTTCCGCCCGTACCCTGCACACCATCGTCACGGACATCGCCGATTCCCTCCGGGCCGCTGGTATCCCCGCCCTGATTCTGGTGAACGGCCACGGCGGAAATTACGTACTGCGCAATGTGGTTCAAGAATCCGGCGGCACGGGGATCCGTATGGCACTCTTCCCCGGCTCGGCCGACTGGGATGCGGCACGCAAGGCAGCGGGGGCGGGGACCACCGCCCACAGCGATATGCACGCCGGTGAGGTGGAAACCTCCCTCCTTCTGCACGCCCATCCCGCATTGGTACGCCCCGGATACGCCTCGGAGGAATCGGCGGACCATATCGCCGATGACCGCAGGCATCTGCTCACTCTCGGCATGCCGCCCTATACGGAATCCGGGATCATCGGCCGCCCTTCCCTCGCCTCCGCGCAGAAGGGCGAAAAGCTGCTGGCCGGGCTGATCGAGGCATTCGGGGCCTATGCCGCGCTCTTCGGCATGGAGGCGGAAAACCATGGCTGAAGCGCTCGACGCTCAGGCGGCGTGGGAACGGCTGCGCGGCATTCGTACGGCGGCGGATGCGGCGGCCGCCGGGCTGGTGCCGGACTCCGCGTCCGGTGAGCGGGCACCGGACGACGGCGCGGCGCGGCAGAGCGGCGACGGCCCACTGCGGTGGGCGGAGCCCGCCACGCCCGGGGCGGACCGGCTGGCCGAGCGCTATCTGCCGCTGTGCCTGGCCGGTCCCCGTATCGCGTTCGCCCAGCTCGGGCAGAGCCTGGACGGCTTCATCGCCACCCGTACCGGCGATGCGGACTACGTCACCGGGGCGGAGGACCGCCGCCATCTGCACCGGCTGCGGGCGCTGGCCGATGCGGTGATCGTCGGCGCCGGGACCGCGGTGGCGGACGATCCGCGGCTGACGGTGCGCGCCTGTGCGGGCGACAACCCGGTGCGGGTGGTGCTCGATCCGCGGGGCCGGGTGCCGCGCGGGCGCCAGGTGTTCACCGATGGCGAGGCACCGACGGTGTGGGTGGTGGGCCCGGAGGGCGCCGGTCGGGCGCGGGCGGCGGCGGGGCCGTACGGGGCCCGCGGCGATGCCGACGGCTGCGGCGTGGACATCCTGGTGCTGCCCGACGCCGCGGCCTTCGCCCCGGCCCGTCTGCTGGCGGCCCTGGCACGGCGCGGACTGGGCCGGGTGCTGGTCGAAGGCGGCGGGCTGACCGTTTCACGGTTCGTCAGCGAGCGCGCGCTGCACCGGCTGTACCTCACCGTCGCCCCGGTCCTGCTCGGCGACGGCGTACCCGGTCTGCGGTTTCCCGGCACGCCTGTGATGCGCGACGCCCTGCGCCCGCCGATGCGCCGGTCGCCGCTCGGCGCGGACACCCTCTTCGAACTGGAGCTGCGGGAGCCGGGCGAAGAGTGAGGTAGTGAGGTACGGCGTCTTCCGGGCTGCGCTACGCGCCCCGGCCCGCCTCCTCGGCCAGGGTCGGCGCAGGCTCCGCCGCTGCCGTGTCCGCCGCTCGCCGGGCTCGCAGTCCGGCTGCCCAGCGCACCACCAGCACCCCGGCTCCCGGCAGGCTCGCGGCGAACGCCAGCACCCCGTAGACCACGGCCGAGGCGAGGCCCTGCGCCGCGCCCAGCCCGGCCGCGCCGAACGCCCATGCCGCGACGCCTTCCCGCGGGCCCCAGCCGCCGACGTTCAGCGGCAGCGCCATCGCCAGCAGCGCCAGCACCACGAGCGGCACCAGCTCGGCCACCGGTGCGCTCACCCCCGCCACCCTGGCGGCCAGCACGAACATCGCCAGATACCCCGCGAGGACCACCACGGACGAGAGCGTCACCCCCGGCCAGCTCGCGCGGGCGAACAGGGCCCGGCGGGCCTCGGCCAGCGCGGTGCGGACGGCCCGCGCCGCGCGGGAGGCGCCCCGGCTCCAGTACGCGACGGCGATCGCCGCCGAGGCCACCACGGCCGCCGAGACCCACCCGGCGGGCGTGCCCAGCAGACGGCCGGCCTGCGCCAGGGCCGGGGACGGCCGCAGCAGCAGCACCGCGGTCCCGGCCACCAGCAGGACGACTTGGCCCGCGGTGCGTTCCAGGACCACGGCGCGCACGCCGCGGCCCAGGTCTCCGGCGCTGCGGCCGTGGCGCACCGCGCGGTGGACGTCGCCGAGCACCCCGCCGGGCAGCGCGGCGTTGAGGAACAGCGCGCGGTAGTAGTCCGCGACGGCCCGGCCGAGCGGCAGCCGCAGACCGAGGCCGCGGGCCACCAGGCACCAGCGCCAGGCGCTGAAGACCGTGGTCAGCAGGCCGAGGACGAGGGCGGACAGCAGGGTGGGGGCGTCGATACGGCGCAGCCCGTCCAGGAAGGCGCCCGATCCCAGGCGCCACACCAGCACCCCGAGGATGCCCGCTCCCCCGAGCATCCTCAGCCACGCCCAGACGGACCGTTTCCCCATGCCGGCCGGCCGCGTCATCCAGCGGTTCCGGGGCGCGGCCCGGGCAGTGCCAGCAGATCCGTGTGGTGCACGGTGACCGTCAACTCCCCCGCCGCGCAGGCCGCCAGCCGCCGCGCCAGATACGCCTGCGCCCGCTCCTCCAGCTCGGGGCGCTGCTCGCACGCCGCGCCCACCCAGCCGCGCAGCCAGGCGGTGGTGAGCGCGTCCTGCGGGCCGCCGAGCCGCCAGGGACTGGACCGCGTCAGCACCGTCGCGCCCTGGCGTTGGAACGCCGCCGTGGCCGCCGCGACCGCATCCGGCCCGAGCAGCCGCCGACCGCCGCCGTCCGTGCGGCGCTGATGGTCGTTGAAGGCGGCGCCGAGCTCGTCGTCGAGCAGCTCGTACGGCGTGAGGTCGACGCGCCCGGCGACGGAGAGCGCCAGCAGGGCGGGGCAGCCGGCGCCGATGCAGGCCGCGGCGAGCGCCGCGACCTCGTCGGCGGTGAGCAGATCGAGCAGCGCGGAGGCGGTGACCAGCGAGGTCCCGGCGAGCGCCGGAGCGGTCAGCCCGGTGAGGTCGCCGCATGCGGTGGCGGCCGTCACGGCGCTGCCGTCGGCGGCGGCCGTGGGCATGGCGTCCGCGGCACGGGCGAGCAGTGCGGGGTCATGGTCGTGGAGGATCCAGTGCTGCGGGCCGGGAAGCCGGCCGGCGAGCCAGCGGCCCATGGAGCCGGTGCCGCAGCCCAGATCGCGGATCACCGTCCGCTGCGGCTGTCCGTCGCGGGCGGCGGGCAGCGCGGCGCTCAGCGGCCGGAGCAGATCGGCCGCCCGCGCCACCGCGTCGGCGGGCTCGCGCAACTGGAGCCATTCCGGGGCGAACCGGGGCTGACCGGGCGCCGTCATGCCGCCACCCCGGGCGCGCGGCGGAGCCGTTCGAGCACCTCGGCCAGTCGGTGCGTCGTCATCTGCCACCCTTCCAGCATGGCACGGCGCTCCCGCGCCGCGATCTTCAGCCGCTGCCGCAGCTCGGCGTCGGTGAGCCAGCGGCGCAGCGCCGCGGGGAGCGCCGCGGGGTCGCCGGACGGTACGAGGAGCCCCGGCACGCCGCCGTCCGGGGCCCGCCCGAGGGCTTCCGGAACGCCGTCCACGGCCGTCGCCAGGACGGGAATGCCCCGCCCCAGCGCCTCGGTGACGACCATTCCGTAGGTCTCGGCGTACGAGGCGAGCACCAGGAGATCCGCGGCCGCGTAGCGGTCCTCCAGCTCGGCACCCACCTGCGGCCCGGAGAACCGCACCCGGTCTCCGAGCGCCAACTCATCCGCCATTTCACGCAATTGGGATACATAGTCCGGGTTATCGCGTATGCCGCCCACACAGTCGCAGGTCCAGGGCAGATCCGCGACGGCGGCGAGGGCGTCGATCAGCCGGCGGTGCCCCTTGCGCGGCTTGACGGCGGCGACGCACAGCAGCCGGGTGGCGCCGTCCGTCCCGGGCGCGAGGGGCGCGGGATCGGCTCCGGGCGTGGCGACATGGACGCGATCGGCGGGGAGCCCGTGCAGCGCGACCAGGCGCCGCGCGGCCCAGCGGCTGGTGGCCACCACGGCCCCTGCGGCGTGCAGCGCGCGGCGCTCCCGGGCCGTCAGCTCGCGGGCGACACCCGGGGCAAGGCCGGTTTCGTCGCCCAGCGGCAGATGCACCAGGACGGCCATCCGCAGCCGGGCGGCCTCGGGCGCGAGCACCTCGGGGACTCCGCAGGCCACCAGGCCGTCCAGGAGGACGACGGCGCCGTCGGGCAGCGCGGCCAGACACCGCGCCAGTTCGCCGCGCGCCCGCGCATCCGGCCGCGGCCAGCTCCCGGGCAGGGCGTATGCGCGCACGCGCCATCCGGCCGCCGGGAGCGCGGCGCACACCCGCCGGTCGTAGACGTTCCCGCCGCTGGGCGCGGCGGGGGCGGTCACGTCTCCGGGCAGCACGCAGTGCAGCAGACGCTCCGCGGCTCCCGGGGCGGGGCGTGTCACAGAGTGCGCTCGTACGTCGCCCAGGCGATATGCGATTCGTGCAGGGTGACGGATATGCCGGACAGCTCCCGGGCGCTTTCCCCGAGGTTTCCGGCGCGTACGCGGTCGGCAAGGCGGTCGGCGATCACTTTGGCCAGGGCCTCCGTTGAGGTGTTGATGCCGGCGAAGGCCGGCTCGTCGTCGAGGTTCCGGTAGTTCAACTCCCCGATCACCCCGCCGAGTTCCTGAGTGGCCAGGCCGATGTCGACGACGATGTTGTCGGCGTCGAGTTCCGCGCGGCGGAACGTGGCATCCACCACGAAGGTTGCGCCGTGCAGCCGCTGCGCGGGGCCGAAGACCGCGCCGCGGAAGCTGTGGGCGACCATCAGGTGATCGCGGACGGTGATGCTGAACACGGTGGATCCTCCGGTGCGACGACGGTGCTGGCGGGGTGGGGGGAGGCTGCGACGGGACGCGGCCGGCGGTCCGGGCGAGCGGCGGCCGGTCCGCGGTACGGACTACTCGCGGACCGCCCCGCCCCCGTACCGGATGCGATGGCACAGAGCGGGCAGTTCGCCCGAGGCGAGGCGGGGCATGACCTGGGGGAGGTCCTCGAAGGCGGATTCGCCGGTGATCAGCGCATCGAAGGCGGGGGCGGCGAGCAGGTCGAGGGCGAGCGCGAGCCGGTCGGCGAAGCCGCGGCGGGCGCGCCGGGCCGGGGCGACGGCGCCCACCTGGCTGCTGCGGACGACCAGTCGGCGGGAGTGGAACGCCTCCCCCAGCGGCAGGCTGACCTGCCGGTCGCCGTACCAGCTGAGCTCGATCACCGTGCCCTCCGGGGCGAGCAGTTCGAGGGCGCGGGTGAGCCCGGCCCCGGTGGCGCTGGCGTGCACGACGAGGTCGCATGCGCCCAGCGCCTCCCCGGGCAGCGCGAAGGGGACCCCGAGCGCCTCGGCGGTCGCCGCCCGCGCGGGATCCGTGTCGACCAACTGCACCCGGAGTGCGGGGTAACGGGCGAGCACGGCGGCGACGGCGCAGCCGACCATCCCCGCGCCGACCACCGCGATCCGGTCGCCGAGCAGCGGCGCCGCGTCCCACAGGGCGTTCACCGCGGTCTCCACCGTCCCGGCGAGCACGGCCCGCTCGGCGGGAACGGTGTCCGGCACCGGGATCACCGCACTCGCCGGGACGACATAACGCGTCTGATGCGGATGCAGGCAGAAGACCATCCGCCCGAGGAGCGGCGCCGGGCCCTCCTCGACGACCCCGACGCCCAGATAGCCGTACTTGACCGGCCCCGGGAACTCCCCTTCCTGGAACGGCGCGCGCATCGTCCCGTACTGGCTCTCGGGCACCTCGCCGCGGAACACCAGGCTCTCGGTCCCCCGGCTCACACCGGACCACAATGCCCGCACCAGCACCTCGTCCTCGCCGGGCACCGGGAGCGCGACGTCGCGGATCTCCCCCCGTCCGGGAGAAGTGATCCAGAATGCCTGGGCGACGCACGACATCGGATCCTCCTGGACGCTTCGGCGCGGGATCGTTAATGCTGGGGCACTGCACGGCGGGGATCCTGGGGGATCTTGATGCCGCCGTACGATACGCGGCGGTCATCGACTGCGCCATACGTCTCGGGAGGCCCGATGACCGTACAAGACCCTTACGGCATAAGGCCGTACGCCACACCGCCCTACGGCCCGGACATGACCGCCGGAATGGGCGTGCAGCTGCTGGTGCTGGAAGTGCTGTGCCGGGCGGTCGGCCTGGGGACCGCGGGCTGGCTGACCGGCTCCACCTTCGCGGTGGTGACCTGGGCGGTGCTGATGATCGCGCTGCGCCGTTCCTGGACCGGCCCGTTCGGCCCGGCCAACCGCGTCACCCTGGCCCGGGCCACGCTGGTCGGCGCGGTGACGGCCCTGGTGGCCGACTCCTTCGAACACCGGGCACCGGTGGGGGTGCTGGTCGCGCTGGCCACGGTGGCGCTGGTCCTGGACGCCGTCGACGGCCATGTGGCACGGCGTACGGGAACGGCGACGGCGCTGGGCGCCCGCTTCGACATGGAGGTGGACGCCTTTCTCATCCTGGTGCTGTCCGTCTATGTCGCGATGCCGCTGGGCGGCTGGGTGCTGGCCATCGGCCTGATGCGCTATGCGTTCGTCGCCGCCTCGTGGGGCTTGCCGTGGCTGCGCGGCGATCTGCCGCACAGCATGGCCCGCAAGACGGTGGCCGCGCTCCAGGGAATCGTCCTGGTGGTGGCCGGCGCCGGAATCGTGCCGCACATCTGGGCGTTCATCACCGTGGCGGCGGCCCTGGCGCTGCTGGTGTGGTCGTTCGGGCGGGACATCGGGTGGCTGTGGCGGACCCGGACCTGATCCGGCGCACCGGGCCGGGGACTGGCCGACGGATCGGCCCCGAGAGCTGTCCGACGGGCCTCGATGGGCAGGGCCCGCGGCTCCCCCGGCCGACGCCGGGAGGTGCCCCCAGGCACCGCGCCCCGGGACCTACGTCCCCGCGTGCCGACCCAGATAGACCACCAGCGCCAGGAAGAGCAGCAGCACCTGGCCGACGAGAACGGTGAGCAACATCCGCTGCCAGACGCTGCGTTGGGCCGGGCGGTGCGGCACATGCACCGCGCCGGGCAGCCGCGCCAGCTGGCGGCCGGGGCGGACGGCGGTGGTGGTGCCGCGCCGGATGCCGCAGCGCGGCGCCGTCCGGTGGCGGGCGAGGGACTCCGGGCAGCCTCGGCCGTGCCCACGGACGGTGCGCAGCGGACGGCGGGTGCGGTGGCGGCCGCGGCACGGGCGGGCGGCACCCGGCCCGGTGGCCGACGGTATACAGGTGCGGGAGCGGACCGCCCGCCACGACGGCGGCCCTTTACGCCTGGCTGCGGCCATCGGCGCTCACTCCCCCGGACGGCGCACGGACATCACGACACCGCCCCCGCACTCGCGACCGCACCGGCCGCCGCGGCAGGCGCCACGGCGCCGCCCTCGCCCTCCCGCAGTGCGGCAAGGAGCGCATCGCGGCCGGTGAGCACCTCGGTCAGCACCCGGCGCGCGGCGCGCAGCAGCTCCGTGACATCGCCGCCGGAGAGTTCGTAGACGACGGTGGAACCGCTGCGGGTGGCCGTCACGATCCCCGAGCGGCGCAGGACCGCCAGCTGCTGGGAGAGCGCCGAGGGCTCCACCTCGATCGCGGACAGCAGACTGCGCACCGGCAGCGGACCGTCCTGGAGCAGCTCCAGGACGCGGATCCGGACCGGATGGCCCAGCATCCGGAAGAACTCGGCCTTCGCCTGGTAGAGCGGGGCCTGGGCGCGCGGCCCCCATGCGCCGGTCATGCCGGTGCCCCGCTCTGCGAGCCGGGTCCGGACCCGCGATCGGCGTCGGGATCAGGGCCGGGATCGATGCCGATGTTGTGGGCGATGCGCAGCGCATCGTCCAGCTCGTCCTGCGCCACGGCCAGCGCATAGGCGTCATCCACCGACGCCGCCGTGGCCACCGCGGCGCGCGCCGCGCGTACCCGTTCCCGTACCGACTCGGCGTAACCGCCCACGCATGCCCTCCGCGTCCAGGCCGACCGGCCGTCGCGTCATCTGTTGAAATGCGGAATTCTGCAACTGTAGACGACGAGGGCGCGCGGACCCTATGGGTGGGCGGACTTGAATTCCTCCGGAGGCCGCAAAATAGCCACAAGCGGCGCGATCCCCTACCCCGCGGCCTGCGTCCCGGCCGCCGCTATCTTCTCCCGCGCCTCCGCCAGGTCCTCTTCCGTGGGGGCGTCGTCCTGGGTGAGCGCGCGACGCCAGTAGCCGGTGAACTCGATCTGCCGTTTGGCCAGGCCGCGCTCCTCCACCAGATGGCGGCGCAGCGCGCGGACGGTGCCTGCCTCGCCGGCCAGCCAGGCGAAGATCCGGCCGGCGGGGAGGACGGCGCCGCGGACGGCGCTCAGCAGTCCCTCGCCGTGCCCGTTCGCGGGACCGTTGCGGTGCACCCAGTGGACCGCGAAGTCGGCCCGGGTCACCCAGGACTGCTCCTCCCCGGCGTCGGCCACCTCGATGTACGCCAGCGCGCGGGCGCCCGGCGGCAGCGACTCCACCAGCGAGCCGATGGCCGGCAGGGCCGTCTCGTCACCGGCCAGCAGCAGCACATCGGCCTCACCGAGCGGCAGCGGTGTGGCGTAGAGCGCGTCCGGCCCGTACCGCGCGAGGGTGTCGCCCACGCGGGCACCGGCGGCCCAGCGGGTGGCCGGTCCGGTGGCGGCATCGTCCTGCGGTGCGGTCGCGGGGCCGTGCAGCACGAAGTCGACGGCGATCCGGTGGCGTTCGGCGTCGTAGGACCGCACCGTATAGCTGCGCATCCAGGGCCGTTCGTCCTCGGGGAGGGCGAGAAATGCCTGGTACCAGCGCATCGGATCGTCGTCGGCCCCCTTCTGCGGGAGGCGGGGCGCGGTCTGGCCCGGCTTGGGGAAGAGCAGCTTGAGCTGCTGATCGGGCCAGGTGGGGAAGTCGTCGAGGCCGTCCCCGGCGAAGGTGACACGGACCATCCGCGGGGTGATCCGCCGGACGTCGGTGACATGAAGGAGCGCGGCAGGCCGGTGCGTCATGGAAGTCCCCCTGATATCTTTACGTCGTAAAGAATTCGTCTCGACGAGGTTACTTTACGTCGTAAGGAGTTGGCAAGTGGTTCTCTTCGCCGGCCAGGGCGACGCCCGCCGTTCGATGTCCCTGCTGTGGCGCGCCAAGGAGGCCAAGGGCGGCCAACCGGCCGGGAAGCGGTCGGCGCCCGGCCCCAAACCCGCGCTCAGCGTGGACGCGATCGTGGACGCCGGTATCGCGCTCGCGGACGCCGAGGACCTCTCCGCGCTGTCCATGCGCGCGGTCGGCGCGCGCCTGGGGCGGACCGCCATGGCGCTGTACACCTACGTCCCCAGCAAGAGCGAGCTGCTGGACCTGATGTACGACCGGGCGCTCGCCGAACTGCCCACCGACTACGACCTGGCGCAGGGCTGGCGGTCCGCCGTGACGTCATGGGCCGAGGACACCTGGGAGTTCTATCTGCGCCACCCCTGGGTGCTCCAGGTCTCCCAGGCCCGCCCGGTGCTGGGCCCGAACGAATACGTCGCGCTGGAGACACTGGTGCGGCTGCTGTACGCAACGGAGCTGGACTCCGCGGTGCTGCGCCGTATCGTCGGCGCGCTCTTCCACTTCGTGCGCGGCGCGGCCCAGACCGTCACCGAATCGCGGCTGGCCGCGGCGGCGACGGGCGTGTCCGACGAGGAGTGGTGGCAGTCGCGCTCCAGCCTCCTCGGCGAGGTCGTCCCCGATTTCCAGGACCGCTTTCCGCTCGTGGTCCGCCTGGAGACCGAGGGCGCCGCGCCGCACACCGGGGGCGCGGAGCCGTACCTGGAGCGCGAGGCGAAGACCACCTTCGAGGTCGGCCTGGACGTCCTCCTGGACGGGATCGCGGCGTCCATCGACAAGTCCGGCCGGTGAAGCACTCCTGACACCTCGTCAGGGACCCTTGTCCGCCCGCGTCTCGGCCAGCCGGGTGCCGCCAGAAGGGCGAGAGCGGCGTGTACGCGGCCGACCGCGGCCCCGGCGAGGGCACCGTCCGTGGACCATGGCCGAGCGCTCCCGCTGACGGACGACAGGAGGCACCCCGTGCGCGGACGACCCTTGGCCCGCAGATCACTCCTGGCCGGTGCGGCCTCGCTCGGACTCCTGGGGACGGCCGCGACGGAGGCGGCCCCCGCAGGCGCGTCCCGCCACTGGGTCGGCGGCTGGGCCACGGCCCTGACCCCGCCCGCCGACCGGGGCCGCTCCGTCGCCGGCTTCACCCATCGCACCCTGCGCCTGGTGGTGCATCTGTCGGTCGGCGGCGACCTGGTCCGGCTGCGGCTGTCCAATCTGTACGGCACCCGGCCGCTCGACCTGGGCGCGGTGACCGTCGCCCGGCGGGCGAGGGGCGCGGCGACCGAACCGGGTACCGGACGCCGGGTGACCTTCGCCGGACGCCGCTCGGCCACCGTCCCCGTGGGCGCGGAGCTCGTCAGCGATCCCGTACGGCTGAGCGTCCACGCCGACCGCGACCTGGTGGTGAGCATCCATCTGCCGACCGCCACCGGGCCCACCACCTGGCACGCCGGGGCGAAGCAGACCAGCTATCTCTCCCACCGGGGCGATCACACCGCTGACCAGAGCGGCTCGGCCTTCACCCGTCGGCTGCTGTCCTGGTACTTCCTGGAAGGCGTGGACGTCGCCACGACGACCGCGGACCGCACGGTGGTGGCCTTCGGCGACTCCCTCACCGAGGGCGGCCACATCCCTTACGACGTCAACCAGCGCTGGCCGGATGTACTGGCCCGGCGGCTGGCCGGGGCGCGGCGCGGCCGCGGCCTCTCCGTCGTCAACGCGGGCATCGGCGGCAACCGGCTGCTGAGCGACGTGGGGACCGGCGCCGACGGCCGGATCCACCTCGGGGTCAACGGCGAGGCCCGGTTCGCCCGCGATGTGCTGCGGCAGACCGCCGTCTCCGACGTCATCGTGCTGCTGGGCACCAACGACCTGGGGTCCCGTGCGGGGGTGCACCGGCATCACCGGGTGACCTCCGGCCAGGTGATCGCGGGACTGGCCGCACTGGCCAACCGGGCGCAGGCCGCCGGGGTCGCGCTGCATGCGGGCACCATCATCCCCAACGCCCTGCTGACCCGGGCCGGCGAACGGATGCGCATGCAGGTCAACCACTGGATCCGCACCACGCGGACCTTCGACGGCATGGTCGATTTCGATGCGGCGGTGCGCGATCCGGCGGCGCCCCGGCGGCTGCGCCCCCGTTACAACAGCGGCGACGGGGTACATCCGAATCCCGCCGGTATGCACGCCATGGCACAGGCGGTGGATCTGTCGACGCTGGGCCGCGCGGGAACGTATCTTCTGCCCGTCACCGGCTCAGGCGCATCTGGCGGCCGTCGCGCCTCCGCACCGCAACCAGGGCAGCGTCCGCCCGGTTGAGTCCGGACATGGACGCCAAAAAGACCACCGGTCATGTTTTTCAGCGGCTCTCGCTCGCGCCCCCGTATGCCCGGCGGCCCGCCGAGGAGCCGACGCCGATCTTCGACCAGCTGCTTCGGGAGTGGCGCGCGGGGGCGCTGCGACCGGTGGTGTCATGGCCGGTCGACGATGCCGGGAAGATCGGGCCGGGCGCCGCTGTTGTCACGGACGATGGACGTCCCTGTCCGCGCACCCGCCTTGAGGAGCATGACCGTGAGCCTGTACGACATTCCGCTGCGCACCCTGACCGGTGACCCCGCCTCGCTGGCCGACTACCGCGGCCGCGCGCTGCTGGTCGTCAATGTGGCGTCCAAGTGCGGGCTGACCCCGCAGTACTCGGGCCTGGAGCGGCTCCAGGAGCGCTACGCGGACCGCGGCTTCAGCGTGCTGGGCTTCCCCAGCAACCAGTTCGCGGGCCAGGAGCCGGGCACCGCCGAGGAGATCGCGACCTTCTGCTCGACGACGTACGGGGTCAGCTTCCCGCTGTTCGAGAAGACCGATGTCAACGGTGCGCAGCGCCATCCGCTGTACGCCGAGCTGACCGCCACCGAGGACGCGGAGGGCGCGGCCGGTGACGTCCAGTGGAACTTCGAGAAGTTTCTGATCGACCATCAGGGCGCGGTCGTGGGACGGTTCCGGCCGCGCACCGAGCCGGAGGCCGATGAGCTGGTGGCGGCCATCGAGGCGGCGCTGCCCGCCTGATACCCGGTGCGGTCCCCGGGGCCACCGGTCAGACGGCCACGCAGTCGGCCAGGCAGGTGGCCCCGGCGATGCCCTCGGTCACGATCTCGAACTCCTCGGTCAGCACGGCCATCCGCAGCAGCCGCGCGACCCATCCGCCGTCCTCGACCCCGGTCAGCCGCAGCCGTCCGCCGCGCTCCCGTGTCCGGTGCTGGGCGCGGCACAGCAGGCCCAGCCCGGCGCAGTCCATGAAGGTCACTGCGCGCACATCGAGGACGAGGTCGGTGCGCCGCCCCTCGGTCAGCGCATCCAGCCGGCCGGCGGCCTCCGACGCGGCCAGGATGTCCCACTCCCCGCGCAGTTCGAGCACGAGCGTGCCGCCCGCCTCGCGGAGGTGGCCGAAGAATTCTTGGTACGGGTGACCCTCGGCCATCGGCCCGACCCACTTTCCTGTCAGGGAGCGAGACAGCGCCACTCAGGTGGCGAAGGCATACGGGGGAAGGGTAAGTGCGCGGTGCGGTCTGTGTGCCTGCTCGGGGTGCGTATTCCGTGCGTTATGTTGTACCGCTTACCCGGCTGTCATTGCGTCAAGTCCTGGTGAGAACCGCGTAAAAAGGTTGGCTCAATTCCGTCTGGCGTCGGCCAGCTCGGCGCGGTCCCCCGTCGCCGCGCGGACGAACGGCCGGTCGCGCGGCGCGAGATGGGCGGCCGGGCCGGCGGAGCGCAGCACCACATCCAGCGCCAGGTCCGGATCGCTGGTGTACCGGCCACTCGCCCAGGCCGCGTTGGCCTCGATGACCGCCCAATTGCCGTCGAGCAGACCGATGTCGACGACGATCGCGGAGGGCAGGCCATCGCCGCAGCGCGCGAGGAGTTCGGCGCCGAAGGCGGCCGCGTCCGGGCCGAGCGGTCCCGGGCTCAGGCGGCCGTCCTCGGCGTAGCGGCTGCCGGTGCGCACCTCGCCGTCCAGGACGTAGAGCCGGTATTCGGCGGCGAAGGTCACCACCTCGGAGATCAGGACGAGGGTCTGCGGATCGACGGCGTCGGGGCCCGGCAGCCGGGAGCCGTCGGCGTAGACCATGGCCCGGATGCCCTTGTCGTTGGGCGATTTGACGAACACGGGCCGGCGCAGGGCGTACGCCTCGCGGACCGGCAGCGCGCGGATCTCCCGCCGTACCAGGTCGCGGGGCAGCTCGGCGAGCCAGTCGGCCGGGGCTTCGAGCGGCGCGAGGCCGAGTGGGGCGGCCACCGCGTCGGCGAAGGACGGTCCGGCGTGCAGACAGGTGGCACGCAGCCCGTCGGGGACGGCGAAGGTGGGCAGCTGGACGGTGTGCAGTCCGCGGCGGCGGGCGGCCTCGCGCAGCGTTTCGGCGGATGCGGTCAGCCGCGGCGGCAGGAGAAGAGTCCCGCTCTCCCCTGCCGTGGCCCGGTCCGCTCCCCCGTAGCGCATGCCCGCCATCGTAGCCACGGGGCCGGCGCCCTTGAGGGTGACCGCGGCAGGAATCCCTTGACCTCAATATTGGTTGAGGTTCTAGGTTCCTTTTATGTCGCCGGTCCTTCACGGCGATCCCGTGACGACGCCGACAGACAGGAGTCCCCCATGGACATGGAAGTCACCGCCTGGCATTCCCTGCACAGCACGATGACCGCGCAGCAGGGCAGCAGGCGCTTCTCCCGCGGAACCCTGCGCCGGATCGCGGCCTTCGCCCGGCCGCACCGCAAGCGCCTGGTGTGGTTCCTGGTCCTGAGCACCGTGACCGCGATGCTCGCGGTGGCCACCCCGCTGCTCGCCGGGCGGGTGGTCGACGCGATCGTGGGCCGCCATGCGCCCGGTGTCGTCCTGGGGCTGGCCGGGCTGATCGCCGTGATCGCGCTCGCCGAGGCGGGCCTCGGGCTGCTGACCCGGTGGCTGTCGGCGAGCATCGGCGAGGGGCTGATCCTGGATCTGCGCACCACCGTCTACGACCACGTCCAGCGGATGCCGATCGCGTTCTTCACCCGCACCCGTACGGGTGCGCTGGTCAGCCGCCTCAACAACGATGTGATCGGCGCCCAGCGCGCCTTCAGCGACACCCTCTCCGGGGTCGTCAGCAATATCGTGACGCTGCTGCTGACCCTGGTGGTGATGCTGAGTCTGTCCTGGCAGATCACCGTGATCGCGCTCGTCCTGCTGCCGGTGTTCGTCCTGCCCGCCCGCCGGGTCGGCCGGCGGCTGGCGGGTCTGCGGCGGGAGGGCGCCGACCACAACGCCGCGATGGGCACCCAGATGACCGAACGGTTCTCCGCGCCCGGCGCCACCCTCGTCAAGCTGATGGGCCGCCCGTCCCGCGAATCCGCGGAATTCGCCCTCCGGGCCCGTCGGGTACGGGACATCGGCGTCCGCTCGGCGATGGTGCAGACCTACTTCGTCACCGCGCTCACCCTGGTCTCCGCCCTGGCGCTCGCCGTCGTCTACGGGCTCGGCGGCTTCCTCGCCCTGCGCGGCCACCTGGAGCCCGGCGCGATCGTCTCGCTCGCCCTGCTGCTCACCCGGCTCTACGCCCCGCTGACCGCGCTGTCCGGGGCGCACATCGAGGTGATGAGCGCGCTGGTCAGCTTCGAGCGGGTCTTCGAGGTGCTGGATCTCAAGCCGCTGATCGCCGAGAAGCCGGACGCCCGGGAGGTGCCGGACGGCCCGGTCTCGGTGGAGTTCGACTCCGTACGCTTCGCCTACCCGTCCGCCGACAAGGTCTCCCTCGCCTCCCTGGAGGAGGTCGCCACCCTCGACACCCGGGGCGGCGAACAGGTCCTGCACGGCGTCTCCTTCCGCGCCGAGCCGGGCCAGATGGTCGCCCTGGTCGGCTCCTCCGGCGCGGGCAAGTCGACCATCGCGCAGCTGCTGCCGCGGCTGTACGACGCCGACGGCGGCACGGTACGGCTGGCCGGGGTGGACGTCCGTGATCTGACCGCCGCCTCCCTGCGCGACGCGCTCGGCATGGTCACCCAGGACGGGCACCTCTTCCACGACACCATCCGCGAGAACCTGCTGCTGGCCAGGCCGGAGGCGGTCGAGGAGGAGGTGTGGGACGCGCTGCGCCGCGCTCGCCTGGAGGAGCTGGTCCGCGGCCTGCCCGACGGCCTGGACACCGTGGTCGGCGAGCGCGGCTACCGGCTCTCCGGCGGTGAACGGCAGCGGCTGACCATCGCCCGGCTGCTGCTCGCCCACCCGCGGGTGGTCATCCTGGACGAGGCCACCGCCCACCTGGACAACACCTCCGAGGCCGCCGTCCAGGAGGCGCTCACCGAGGCCCTGGAAGGCCGCACCGCGCTGGTGATCGCCCACCGGCTGTCGACCGTACGGGCCGCCGATCTGATCCTCGTCGTCGAGGGCGGCCGGATCGTCGAGCGCGGCACCCACGAGACGCTGCTGGCGGCCGATGGGCGCTATGCGGAGCTGTACCGGACCCAGTTCGCCACCGAGACGGATTCCCGCGAGGCCGCGGGGCCGGACGAGGACCTGGCTGCCCGTGCGGACGAGGACCTGGTGACGGAGCCGGACGAGGACCGGGACGCGGGCCCGGAGCTCACTGGGGAGCCCGCCCTGGTGCCGTAAAGTCCCGCCGCTTGGCCCCCGCTCTCTTGGCGGGGGCCTTTGGATGCCGAAAACTGAGGCAATGACGCAGCGCGCGGAACACTCGACCGTCATGGACCGCCTCGCGATCGACGATCTGATCACGGGCTATGCGATCGCCCTGGACGACGGGGACTGGCCCGCCTACCTGGCCCTCTTCACCGACGACGGCAGAGCCGACTACCGCTCGGCGGGCGGCATCGAAGGCGACACCACGACCATCACGGCCTGGCTGACCGAGGTGCTGCACCACTTCCCCATACGACAGCATCTGATCGTCAACCGCCGGATCGCCCTCGCCCGGCAGGACGGCGCCCCGGGCGACACCGCAACCGTCCAGGCCGACTACCTCAACCCGATGCGGCTCGGCGGCCCGGCGGCCCCCGATGACGGCCCCGCCGACCCCGCGGCCCCCACCGGCCCCAACTACACCTGCGCCGGCCGCTACGCCTTCACCGCCCGCCGCACCCCCGACGGCTGGCGGCTGGCCGAGGTCGTCGTGCACGAGAAATGGCGCGAGGTGGTGGCGGCCGGGGAATGAGCGCTCACGTGGCTGCGGAGGGAGACGGCATGCACGTATCGCTCGGCACTCGCCCCCGATGGCTCGCCTCCCCCTGGTGGCGGGGCCTGGCGGCCGCGCTCGCCGGGGCGCTCCCGGTGCTGATCTTTCCGGCGCCGTCCTGGTGGTGGCTGGCGTACGCCGTCCTCGTCCCCTGGCTGCTGCTGGTGCGCACCGCCCCGACCGTACGGCGGGCAGCGGCGGACGGCTGGCTGGGCGGCACCGGCTTCATGCTGGCCGTCCACCACTGGCTGCTGCCGAGCCTGCATGTCTTCATCGTGGTGCTGGCCCTGCTGCTGGGGGCGCTGTGGGCCCCCTGGGGGGTCCTGGTGCGGGCTCTGCTGAGGGGCGCGCCGGGCACCGGGAGGTGTGCCGCCGCGCTGGTGCTGGTGCCGTCGGGCTGGCTGATGGTGGAACTGGTCCGCTCCTGGGAGTATCTGGGCGGCCCGTGGGGCCTGCTGGGCGCCAGCCAGTGGCAGCTGCCTCCCGCGCTGCGGCTGGCCTCGCTCGGCGGGGTGTGGCTGGTGAGCATGTTGATCGTGGCCGTGAACACCGCACTGGCCGAACTGCTCGCCCGTCCGGCGGCCTGGCGGCCGGCCGTCACCGGCCTGCTGGTGTGCGCCCTGGCGGCCACCGCGGCCTGGTGGTGGGCACCGGTCCCCCGCCCGGCCGGGACGGTACGGATCGCCGTCGTCCAGCCGGGCCTCATCGACGCCCCCGCCGCGCGGCTGGCCCGCAGCGAGGCGCTGGTGCGGTCGCTGGCGGGCCGCGGGGTCCGCCTCGTCGTCTGGGGTGAGAGCAGCGTCGTCCAGGACCCGGCCGACCATCCCGCGCTCGCCGCCCGGCTCACCGCGCTCACCCGGCGCACCGGCGCGGATCTGCTGGTCAACGCCGATGGCCGACGCCCGGGCCGGCCGGGCATCGAGAAGAGCGCGGTACTGATCGGGCCGCACGGGCCGACCGGCGACCGCTACGCCAAGATGCGCCTGGTGCCGTTCGGCGAGTACATACCGGCCAGGTCCGTCCTGGGCTGGGCCACCAGGGTGGGCAAGGCCGCACCCGCCGACGGGATCCGCGGCACCCACCAGGTGGTGATGGCGATCCCCTCGGCCGGCGGACTGCGCATCGGCCCGCTGGTCTGCTTCGAGTCCGCCTTCCCCGACATGAGCCGCCACCTGGCGCGCGACGGCGCCCAGGTACTCGTCGCGCAGACGGCCACCTCGACCTTCCAGAACAGCTGGGCACCGGCCCAGCACGCCTCGCTGGCCGCACTGCGCGCCGCGGAGAACTGGCGCCCCATGGTGCACGCCACGCTCACCGGCATCAGCGCGGTCTACGGCCCCCGGGGCGAGCCGGTCGGCGAGCGGCTCGGCACCGACCGCAGCGCGGCGGCCGTCTACGACCTCCCGCTCGCCGAGGGCACCAGCCCGTACACCCGGTGGGGCGATTGGGCGCTGTACGGGGCGATCGGCGCGCTGGTGCTCTCCGGCGCGTACGCGGGCGTACGAGCGCTCAGGCGGCGGCTTGGACGAGGGCCTCGCTGATCACCCGTTCACACAGCTCATGCGTCCGCAGCGCGTCCTGCGCCGACGACCGCCGTCCGGCCCGTACGTCATCCAGGAAGGCCAGCACGATCTGCTCGATACCGCGCTGCCGGGCGACCGGCACCCAGTCACCGCGGCGGCGGATCGTCGGCTGGCCCTTGTGGTCGACGACCTCGGCGAGGTTGACGACCTGACGCTTGGTGTCCTGCCCCGAGAGCTCCAGGATCTCCTCGGCGGAGCCGCTGAGCCGGTTCATGGTGCCGAGGGCGGTGAAACCGTCGCCGGACAACTGGAGCACCACATGCTCCATCAGCCCCTCGCGGATCCGGGCCCGTACGTCGATGTGGTCGACCTCGCCGGGGACCAGGAACCGCAGGGTGTCGACGACATGGATGAAGTCGTCCAGCACCAGGGTGCGCGGATCCTCGGGCAGGCCGATGCGGTTCTTCTGCATCAGGATCAGCTCGCGGGCGTGCTCGCGGCACTGGGCGTAGGCGGGCGCGAAGCGGCGGTTGAATCCGACGGCGAGGCCCACGCCCCGCTCCTCGGCGAGCGCGACGATCCGCTGGGTTTCGGCGAGTTCGTACGAGATCGGTTTGTCGACATACGTCGGTACGCCGGCCTCGATCAGCCGGGTGACGATCTCGGGGTGCACGGACGTCGGCGCATGCACGAAGGCCGCGTCCAGCCCGGCCGCGAGCAGCGAGTCCAGCTCGGTGTGCAGCTGACGGGCGGCCAGCCGACAGGTGTCGCCGACCCGCTGGAGGGTGGCCGGAGTGCGGGTCTGCAAATGCAGTTCGATGCCGGGCTGCGCGCCCAGTACGGGGAGATACGCCTTCTGCGCGATGTCTCCGAGCCCGATGCAGCCGACCTTCACACGTACTCCCTGTTCATGGCGGTTCGCGGGACCTTCGGGTGCTTCCCGGATCCCTCGGCCGGAAGCTTACGACGCGGTCGGCGGCCGCCCCTCGCCCGCTACGCCCCTGCGCTCCCGTCCCCGTCCAGCCGGACCGCCAGCCGGTCGATCGCTTCCCGGAGCCCCTGCCGGTATTCGCCGTCGGCGAGGCCACGGGTGGAGGCGCGGGCCCTGAGCAGCTGGGCGCGGGCATCGGCCGGGCGGTCCAGGGCGACGTAGTCGGCGGCGAGATTGAGGTGGAGGGAGGGGAAGAAGGCGCGCAGGGCGCCGGCGTCCGTCCCCTCGGCCGGTGCGGTGACGAAGCCCTCGGCCGCCTCCAGGGCACGCAGGTCCCAGTCGAGCTCGTCGCGCGGATCGTCCTGGGTGTCGGCCATGTAGTGCGCCAGCGCGCAGCGGTGGAAGGCGTCCCCCTGCGGCCCCAGCTCGTCCCACAGGCCGGCGAGGCGGTTGCGCGCCTCTTCCCGGTCGCCGGCGCGGTGCAGCATGATCGCCTGGCCGATCCGGGTGAGCACGCCGTCCGGGGGCACCTCGTCCAGAGGCGACTCGTCCCGCCGCTCCTCCGCCATCGCACTCACCCCGCGCTCGCTCGCCGCCCCGGAGCGGCTGCGCCCCGGAGCGTGTCCGCCCTGGCCCTTCCCCCGACGCTAACCGCCGGGGGAAGCCTCCGCGCGGCGTGCGCGACGCGCGGAGGGGTGCCTCGACCCGCTGCGGGTCACCCCTGATGCAGGTCCGGGATGCGCCAGTCGATCGGGGCGTGGCCCTGGGCGGCGATCGCCTCGTTGATCTGGGTGAAGGGACGGGAGCCGAAGAACTTCTTCGCCGAGAGCGGGGAGGGGTGCGCGCCCTGCACCACGGCATGCCGGTCCTGGTCGATCAGCGGGAGCTTCTTCTTGGCGTAATTCCCCCACAGCACGAACACCGCCGGGTCCGGCCGGGACGACACCGCGCGGATCACCGCATCGGTGACCTTCTCCCAGCCCTTGCCCTTGTGGGAATTGGCCTCGCCCTCGCGGACCGTGAGCACCGCGTTCAGCAGCAGCACGCCCTGCTGCGCCCACGGCAGCAGATAGCCGTTGTCCGGGATGGGGTGGCCCAGCTCCTCCTTCATCTCCTTGTAGATGTTGCGCAGCGACGGCGGCGTCTTGACGCCGGGCTGCACCGAGAAGCACAGGCCGTGCCCCTGGCCCGCGCCGTGGTACGGGTCCTGTCCGAGGATCAGCACCTTCACCTGGTCGTACGGCGTGGCCTCCAGGGCCGCGAAGACCTGGTCGTGCGGCGGGTAGACCGGTCCCTGGGCCCGCTCCTGCTCGACGAAGTCGGTCAGCTCCTTGACATAGGGCTTCTCCAGCTCCTCGCCGAGGACCCCCCGCCAGGATTCGGGCAGCATGTCGGTCACCACGTCAACAACCTCCGGTGTACGTTCCGTTCTTGTCATCAGAACCTACCGGCGACCACTGACAACGCGGTCCGCGGGCGACGGATCACCGGTCCCGCCGCTGGGCGGCGGGGCCTCGGGCGCCGTCCATCAGGATCCCATACGGGAGGGGGCGGGCGCCTCGGCGCCCGCCCCCTCGGCTCCTCCCGCTCAGACCCCGGCGTTGAGGAACAGACCACCGTCGACGACCAGCGTCTGCCCGGTGATCCACCCCGAGGCGTCGGAGAGCAGGAAGGCCGCGGTCCCGCCGATGTCCTCCGGGACGCCGAGCCGGGCCATGGGGTAGCCGGACGCCGCCTCCTCCTCACGGTCCTCGTACAGCGCGGCCGCGAACTTGGTCTTGATCACCGCGGGGGCGATGGAGTTGACCCGGGCCACCGGCGCGAACTCATGGGCGAGCTGCTGCGTCAGGTTGACCATGGCCGCCTTGCTCATGCCGTACGCGCCTATGAAGGGCGAAGCGTTGAGCCCGGCGATGGAGGCGATGTTGACGATGGCGCCGCCGTTGTCCTTCTGCCAGGCGTGCCAGGTGCGCTGGGCGAAGCCGAGCGCCGAGATGACGTTGGTCTCGAACACCTTGCGCGCGACGCCGAGGTCGAGGTCGGCGATCGGGCCGAACACCGGGTTCGTACCGGCGTTGTTGACCAGGTAGTCCACCCGGCCGAAGGCCTCCATCGCCCGCTCGACGGCGACAGCCTGGTGGGCCTCGTCATGCGCCTTGCCGGCCACGCCGATCACCCGGTCGGCGCCCAGTTTCTCGGCGGCCTCCTTGAGGGCGTCCTCGTTGCGCCCGGTGATCACGACCCGGTCGCCGCGGGCCACCAGGGCCTGGGCTATGCCGTAGCCGATGCCCCGGCTGGCGCCGGTGACGAGCGCCACCTTGCCGGAGGGCTCGGGAAGCGCACTGTTCTGCTCGGTCATGTCCATGGCTCCTGGGGTCAGTTGAGCGGTCCGCCGGCGACGTACAGGACCTGGCCGGAGACGAATCCGGCCGCCTCGCCCGTGAAGAAGGCGATGGCGTTGGCGATGTCCTCCGGCTTGCCGACGCGCTGCACCGGGATCTGCGTGGCGGCGGCGGCCTGGAATTCCTCGAAGCCCATGCCGACGCGCTCGGCGGTGGCGGCCGTCATGTCGGTGGCGATGAAGCCGGGGGCGACGGCGTTGGCGGTGACGCCGAACTTGCCGAGCTCGATGGCGAGGGTCTTGGTGAAGCCCTGGAGACCGGCCTTGGCGGCCGAGTAGTTGACCTGGCCGCGGTTGCCGAGCGCCGAGCTGGAGGAGAGGTTGACGATCCGGCCGAACTTGGCGTCGACCATGTGCTTCTGACAGGCCCGCGACATCAGGAACGCGCCCCGCAGATGCACGCTCATGACCGTGTCCCAGTCGGTCTCGCTCATCTTGAACAGCAGGTTGTCGCGGAGCACACCCGCGTTGTTGACCAGCACGGTGGGCGCGCCGAGCTCGCTGGCGACGCGCTCGACGGCCGCCTCCACCTGGGCCGCGTCCGAGACGTCGCAGCCGACGGCGAGGGCCTTGCCGCCCGCCGCGGTGATCTTCTCGACGGTGTCCTTGCAGGCCGCCTCGTCGAGGTCGAGTACGGCGACGGCACGGCCCTCGGCCGCCAGGCGTACGGCGGTGGCCGCGCCGATGCCGCGGGCCGCGCCCGTCACGATGGCGACGCGCTGCTCGGTGGTGGACATGCGGGTTCTCCTCACCTCGAAACCTCGAAAGCGGCTCGCCACCGGCCGAACAGGTGAGCAACCGCTTAGTAGGGCTGACGCTAGAAGCCCGGCCACCCGCTGTCAACGCCCCGCCGCCGCGCCGTAACCCACCTCACCTGATACGGCCGCCATGGCCTGCCCCGACACGAGGGCGCCGGGCCCGTCCCACGGACAGTCCCGGCGCCCCGCACGGCATTCCCGCGGCTCAGCACACCCTCGGCACGCCATCCGCCACACCCTCAGCGCACCAGCAGCTCCAGCAGCCGCTTCGCCTCGGCGGTGGGGTCCGTGGTGAGCCCCGTGTGGACCGGCCCCGGCTGGACGATCGTGCTGCGTGGGGCGATCAGCCAGCGGAAGCGCCGCCCCGCATCGTCCTCGGCCGCCTGCCCGGCCTGCGCGCCGCCGTGGCAGATGCCCTCGACGGCCGCCAGCGCGGCCCGTACGCCCTCGACATCGCACGCGGGATCCAGGGCGCGCAGCCGGGCCTCGTCCAGATACGTACGCGCCTCGACGAAGCGCCGGGCGCGGCAGTACACGATCACCCCGGCGTTGATCATCTCGCCCCGCTCGACCCGCGGGACGACCTTCAGCAGGGCGTACTCGAACACATCGCGCCCGTTGTGCAGACCGTTCACTTGACCGCCCTCCGCGGCAGCTTGCCCGCCAGCCATTCCGGCGCCTGCGAGGGGGTGTCCTTGCTGCGGTCCCCGATGGTGATGTGGTCGCTGATGACCTCGGCACGGGCCAGCAGCGTCCGGACGTAGGCCCGGCGCACCTCGTCCGGCGAGTCGAAGCCGGGCTCGTCGGTCAGCCACTCGTCCGGGACCTCGGCCGTGATCTCGGCCAGCAGATCCTCGGTGACACGGGGCGCGAACTCCGCCGCGGCCGAGGCCACGTCCGGGGCGAAGGTGGCCAGCACATGGTCGGAGGCGTTGAACGGCTTGACGGCGGCCTTCTCCGCGCCGGGCCAGTTGTGGTGCCAGATCATGGTGGCGCCGTGGTCGATCAGCCACAGCTCGCCGTGCCAGACCAGCATGTTGGGGTTGCGCCAGGACCGGTCCACGTTGTTGATCAGCGCGTCGAACCACACCACCCGGCCCGCCTCACGCGAGCCCACCTCGAAGGCGAGCGGATCGAAGCCGAGCGATCCGGGGAGGTAGTCCATCCCGAGGTTCAGTCCGCCGCTGGCCTTGAGGAGCTCCTGCACCTCCTGGTCGGGCTCGCCCAGACCGATGACGGGGTCGAGCTGCATCTGGACCAGATCCGGCACCCGCAGCCCGAGCCGACGGCCCAGCAGCCCGCAGATGATCTCGGCCACCAGGGTCTTACGGCCCTGGCCCGCACCGGTGAACTTCATGATGTAGGTACCGAGATCGTCGGCCTCGACGATTCCCGGGAGCGATCCGCCTTCACGCAAGGGCGTGACATAGCGGGTCGCTGTGACTTCGGTCAGCATTTTCCCAGGTTACCGGGCATCTGAGGGGTGACATCAAAGGCTTTTCCGCCCCCGGTCGCCCGCCGGTATCCGCGATCGGCCCTGGGGGGAGTCCGGGGAGTTCTGATCACCACGGACGGGGTGCGGCTACCGGTGCGTCCCCGGTTCGTGGGCGTCCAGGGTCACATATGCGCGGCCGAGGACCGTCACTGACCGGTCTCGAACCTGCGGATCCTTGTGCGCAGCAGTTCTGCCGCTTCACGGTGAGGTGCGGAGGCGCCCGAGAGAGCGGTCAGTACGGCGCATTCGACGCGGAGGTAGGGGAGCGTCTCGGCTGTGATCTCGGGAGGGGAGGCGGTGGCCGGGCTCTTGACCCGTTGGGTGATGCCGTGGATGGCCGGCACGTCGCGGCCCAGGTACTGGTCGAGGAGGGCGGCGACACGGCGGGTTCTCGTCGATTCCCCGAGAGACAGCAGCTTCTGCCGCACGCCGGGTGCGAAGTCGAAGACCACCTGGTCGTGCGGGTCGCTGTGTTCCGCGCTGTTGTCCACGGTGATGAGCAGTCCGCTGGTGAGGACGGCCGCCAGGTCGCCGGGGCTTGCGGCGGGCAGGAGCTCGGCGGCGAGAAGCTGCATGATGTGGCGGTTGAGCGGGGCGGCGGCCAGGAGCACGGCGAGGCTGAAGGCGTTCTCGGAGGCGGCAGTGCGGAATTCCGCGATGCTCTGTTCCGGAACGGCAACCGCGTCCGGTGCGGCGCTCGGTGAGGGCACCGACGCGGCCGCCGCCGAGACCGACGGAATCTCCAGCGCCTGCTGGTGTACCAACAGTCTGGAGGTCATCAGGCGCACCCATTGGTCCAGCCACCGTTTACGGATCTCCAGCACCGGAATCAGAAGCTTGCGCCCCTCCCGTTCCGCCCCGGCGTTCGGCACGTCCGACGGAACCATCTCCGGCGGCGAGACTTCCAGAGCGCTGTTGGGGCAGCCCGGCACCGGGGCGCGCAGTTGGTGGGGGCGGGCATGAATGCCCGACAGATACCAGTCGTGGTGCGGGAGTACGTGCAGAATCGCCACGGTGTGGTGCTGGGCCCAGGCACGGAGGTCATCCCAGATCAGGCCGCGTTTCCAGGCGGTACCGACAGCATCCGTGATGACGAAGACCGTCTTCTGGCGGTGCGGCGGTGTGGGGTTGCCGAGCCCGAGGTTGATCACCGTGGAGCGCTCGAGGAGATCGGAGTGGGTCGATGAGGGCTGGCTGCGCAGCTTGACGATGTGGACGTCGTTGAATATCGGCAGTTCGCAGGCGCACGCGGCGAACGCGTTCACGGTCGGGTACCAGGCCGACATGGAAAGGCCGGTGTCGACCACCAGGACCAGCTCGCGCATCGCCGGATTCGTCGCCGGAGGGCAGACCGGCCCTGGCGCCGAGGGTATGGCAAACGCGTCGGGCGCCGTTTTGCGGAATGACGCCAGTTCCGGCTGAAGCTGGCTGAGGGCGTGCAGCGCGCTGACCGACGCCTCGGCGGCGGGCAGCGGCAGAGCGGACGGCCAGCCCTCCGGTGCCGGAGCGAACACCGGGCGGGCGGCGACCAGGTGCCCCGATCCACGGAGTTGGGCGGGCACCACAGGCGTGGCGGGGGCTGCGGTGATGAGCCACGTCGCGGCTTCGGGGGTGCTCAAGGGAAGGAAACCTCATCCGGGGCGACGAGCGGTTTGAGGACCGGCAGTGGCCGATCCGGGTCGTCCCACAGCAGCACCACCTCTCGCAGGACCTCCGCCTCATCCCCCAACCGCCCCTGTGCCAGGTGGATTTCACCGATCCTGCTCGGCAGATCCTTGAGCGGGCCGCGGTGAATCAGGTTCTGAACGGACTCACGAAAAGGCTTGGAACAGTTCTGACGGTGCCACAAGATCGCCGGGGCACCGGAGCGAATGGCTTCCATGAGCTGCTTGCGGCCGTCCTCCATGTCGGGGGGCGAGGTGAGCACGAGTGGTTCGCTCGACTGCCGGTCGTCATCCGTGGAATCACGAAGACCGGTGCACGGCGTCGCGACGTCCTCGCGCATCAGGCGCATCCACCGTTCCCGCCAGGAGGAATGGGTGTCGGGGGACTGAAGCCGGTCGAGGCTGCGCACGAGCACCCGGCAGTCCCACTCGGCATCCGATGCACTCGCCGTCTGGCACCATTCCCACACCGGCTGGTTCACCAATGCCAGCGGCAGCCAGAACTCCACTGTCAGATCGGTGCGCTGGCTGCCGGCAAGAGCGTGGCGAAGCCTGCTGGAGACGGCTCGGGCGATGTCCGGATGGCGCACCCGTGTGTCGTCGTCGCGCAGTGGAGGACCGTCGTAGGCGCCGCCTTCGTCGTGCCATACCCGCAAGACGTAGTAGTCGTTCTCCAAACCGTCCGGCATCAGCACGAACATCACACGACGGTCGGTGGCGTCGGGCAACTGCACCGAGGCGGCTCTCGCTCTGCACTCCCGCAGCGAAGGCACCAGCCCTGATGCCTCCGCATGGCTCAGCGTCCAGCAGCGGATCTGCTCACCGATGCTCTCGTCGACGGCGGCCGCCAGATATTCGAGGAAGGCGATGAAGGGAGGCAGCCCGCTGGGCAACGCGTTGCGCCGCAGCAGATGCAGCAGAACGCTCCATGCATGCGTGCAGTGGAGCGGCAACGGAGCGGCCAGTGGTTGCAGGGATGCCTGAGCGATGACGTGAACATCGTCGGTGGGTACCTGGCTTAACAGGCCCTCCAGTGCGTCCAGTTCCGCTTCGGACAGCGATGCGCGCGCCGACCAGCGGTCGCACAGCAACCGCATCTGCTGTGTCGTGTGCGGATCCCCGGTCAGAGTGCTGACGGCATCCGCCAGCGCATCGGTGCCTTCCACCAGCGTGGTGCACTGTGTGACCAGCTGGGAGAACTGGTCGAAGGAGCGGGCTTGGGCATCGGGCTCACCGAGCGGATCGTCCAGGGACCGGGCGAGCATCCGGACCAGAGCGCGACGCCCCGAAAGCGAAGCCAGACGCGGTGAGCTGGACAGGACGTCCACCATCGCCCGCTGCAGAGATCCCGATGCGGTGCCCTCGTTTCCTGGACCGTCCGGACGGTGCGACTCAGTAGCCACCATGGCAATTCCCCCCCAAGGAACCGTCGAACATGCCGGCATCGGTGCCGACCGTCTGACTCTCCTGCCATGACTGTCCAGCAGCGGACAGCATCAGGCCAAGGAGAAAATGAGATGAGTTTGCGCACTTGACGCCCGCGGCATTCTGGGGTTTGCGCCCCCTGCACCACCTTTGGGAGGAGACAATGGGGTGATGGGGGACGCGAGTACCTGGGCAGCGTGGGTGGCGGCTGTGACGAGCCTGGCCACATTGATCGTGACGACGTTGGTAGGCGGCCGCCGCGAACACCGCAGGTGGGCGCGTGAGTCGCTCACCGACGCCTTCGTGGCCTTCCTGGAAGCCAGCTGGGCGCACTCCGACATCGTCCGCTACACACCCGCCGAACAGCCGCTGGACATCGAGGCCGCCCAGGCGTGCTACGCGGAGATGCGCAGTCAGCTGACCCGGCTGCGCCTGCTTGCCTCGGGAGACGTCCTGCGGGCCGGCGAGGACCTTCTGCGGTGCCAGCGCGCGGCTCACGAGGCCCGGCCCGGCTCTGCCCGGCAGGAAGCACTGCTCACCGCGGCCCGGAGCCGCCGCGTGGTGGTGGCCGCGGCCAAGCGGGAGATGGGGCTGATCTAGCCCTGGGGCTGTTCGTTCACCGCACATAGCGTCCCAGTCTGTTTTCCGTGCTGTCGCGGATATGCGTCAACACGGCCTGTGTCGATGCGGGAAGCTTGCCCGTGGCCAGCTCGCGGGCAGTCCACCGCGCGATGCTGTGGAAGCAGGCTTCACCCAGACGGTCCCGTGGACCGGGCAGCCAGTGGGTGACGATATTGCGGGCGGCCGCGACCAGCACCGGATCGTCCGGAGACAGCGCGGACAGCAGTTCCTGCCAATGGCCCCAGTAGCCCAGTCCCACCAATCGGGCCCGCTCCAGACTGGGGTGCAGCGAGTCGGTCTCGTGCGCCAGCCGATGCAGAGCCTGCTCCGCCGCCTCCGCTTCCAGCATCAGGTCCTCCAGCAGTGCCAGACTTCCCAGGTAGCCGATGGCCGTCGTGGCGTGCGCCGCCAACGAAACCTGCACCAGCCCGTGTTCGCCGTGTGAGTGCGTGATGATCGTGCCGATGTTGTGCTGGCTCTGGGCGACGTCATGGACGAACGGCAGGGCTTCGTACAGCCCCGCACTGGCCGCAAGCATCACGAACTGATGGGCCGCTACGCCATCCGGGTTCTTCGGCTGGAGCGACAACAACTGCTGCCGCACCGCCGGTGCGAGCACCATCGGCTGGACGAACGGAGCATCCAGCAGCACATCGACGCTGCCCAGCAGCGTGGTCAATGTCGGGGAGTCGATGCCCTGTTCCTCGACGAACAACGCGGTCTCGGCCCGCAAGGGGAGCACCTGGCGCCACGTCGTGCACCACGGCCAGTGCACGGCCTGGCGCTCCAGGCCGTGCTCCATCAGCGCTTCCTGCACCCTGAGGGCCAGGCGCAGCCCCAGCTCAGGGCCGAGGGTTCCCGCCGCGGACACCACACATGCGACAGGGTCGACGAATTCCGGGGTGAGCGTGGCCAGGACGGGCTCCAGCAGCCGCTCCAGCACTCCCTGATCGTCGGGGGACAGGGAGTGGACGAACGCCGCCACGATCGACAGTCTCTTGGCCGACGCCTGGCCACCGACCTGTTCCAGTGACGACGCACCCAGGACTCGGCCATCCGACAACAGCCGATGTGCCGCGATCATCGCCAGATGCTCGTTGGACTGCGTCAGCAGGTCCCTCCAGCCGTCAGGCCTCATACCGAGCATCTCGCGGTCGAGCAGTACGCCGGCCAGGACATGCTGGGGATCGACGGCCTGGGCCGCTCTGGCCGCCCGTTCCAGCATTTCCGGCCAGTCCGGGCACTCGGCCAGGCCCGCTCGAAAGCGATAGGCGAGCAGCGACTCGATATCCCCCTCGGCGGCCAGGCGCTTCAGTAAGGACAGACGCTCTTCATTGAGCCTTTCCGCCGTGGAGGTGGCCGCCGTTCCCGCCAGTTTCCGGTCGATCTCGAATAACTGCCGCTTGCACGCCTGGGCGTGTATCGCGCGCAACGTCCTGTTGGGCAGTACGCCCAGCTGCGCCAGCGTGTCCCACGCCTGGGAGATCACCTCCCAGGAAGCCCCGGTCTGCTCCATCCGGGACCAGGCGTGGCCTGCCATGCTCGTCAACCCCGCAGCCTGAATGCTGCGCAGGGCCCGGACGATGACGGAGCCCTCCACGCTCACCCCGGGTGGCGGGTCCAACAGATGGCACAGGACCTCCTGCAAGGTGGACGTCGCATCCGGCACAAACCACTGATGCATCATCACCAGGCCGTCCAGTGACGCCTTCACGGCCTCCGGAGCACCGTTCTCGTCCAGCGCCACCTGCTCCAGGACGTCCATGGCGGACCGTGCACCGTACTTGGCCAGGGCATAGGCCGACCGCCGCCATGCCGGCCGGCCGCTCGCCTCCGAACGCAGCACCCCATGCTGAGCCGCCAAGAACGCCTCGCGCACATCGGGCACCGCGTTCTCCGGAGCCGCCTGCAAGAGCATCGCCCCGTACCAGGGGTTTGCTTCCACCGCGGTACGCAGCACCGCGGCGACGGTCTCCTCGTCCGCGTGCGGATCGGCGACCAAGAAGAGCGCCGCATCCCGCCAACCGAATTTCCGGATACGGTCGGTTACCGAAGACACCTGGTCCTGTGCGTCCTCCAGAAGGACCGACGCTGCGCAGAGGGCCTGTACCAGAGGGTTGCAGAAGGTGATCCGCGAAGCATCCTGCTCAACGGCGGTTGTCGACAGCAGTGTCTCCAGATCCTGCTCCGCGTCCTCACGCGTCGGATCCTCGATGACCTGGACGGCCTCCTCGCGACTGAGCGATCCCGAGTCGCCGAGTTTGCTCACCAGCTTGTTCAGCATCTGTTTCTGCTGGGCGACCGGGATGGCATGCTCACCCGACTTCAGCATGCGCGCCAGGTACTCGTGGACCAGGACTCCGGGGTTCGAGGGGACCTCGCCCGTATCCACGAAATGCCGCACCAGCATCTTCAAAAACAGCGGTCTGCCGGCCAGCTCACGCAACGCCACGGCTGACGGGTCTTTGAAGAGGAGTTCTCCCAGCTGGGCGCATTTCGCCTGCCACCCCATCTGATATCTCTTGCGCAGCTCATCGGCGATGAAGGTGCGGGCGGGCCCCTCCCGTACCTTGTGCAGCACAACCGCCGGCCACCCGAAATCCTCGGGCTGATAGTCCCCGCCGCGCTGGCACACCACGATACGTACCTGCGGATGCTTGACGTGAAGGTCCTTGAGCCACACAGCCACGCCTCTGCGGTGCCGCAGTTCGACCTTGTGCAGATCGTCCACGGTCAGGTGAACTGCCCCCACCTCCAAAAGGCGTTCCAGCCGGCCCTGCGACAGCTCATCCGGAAGCTGGACCAAGCCGCGCAGGATCTTGGAGGGCGTGAGGTCGGATGCCGTGTGCAGCTCGCTGCTCAGCTGAGCCGCGCTGAGGGACATCGGGAGACAGCACGGGGTCCTGGCGGCCACCGCCGGGTCCGCGTTCTTGGAGAACGCGCTCATCATGCGCATCTTCAGCTCGCGGACCACGACACTCTTGCCCGACCCCGAGTCGGCCACCAACACCGCGACATCGTGCTGCGCCAGAAGACTCAGGCAGCTCCGGGGAGCCACGGTCAGGGCCCCTTCACCCTGCTGCACATAGGGCTCCCCCGGCGCCAGCACACGTCCCTCAAGGGGAATGTAGGTGAAGTCGTGGTAGTGCTGGGAGCTGTCGAACTCCCTGTCCCGGCAGTGACGTTGCAGTTCCTCGACCGTCGGTGCCAACGGGCCGCTGAACAGTCGCTCCGTGGTCTGCCGTGCCGCCGACCCCGGCCTTCGCGGCGGATCGACACCGCCGGCCACCAACGCCGCCGTCAGCAGGTCGGCGGACGCCCAGTTGAGCTCGTCGGAATTGCCCAGCAGCGTCTCGTAGGCCAACTGGGCCTGGCCGGCCGTCCACTGGTCGAAGAAGTTGTTGAATTCCGGCGTGAGGCATTCAGAGGCCACTCCGGCAATTGCGGTGGATGCGCCGACCTGTTGCTCGGACTGATGGGCCGCCTCCCATTTGAACGTGCGACAGGCTGCCAGGGTCAGGTGCTGAAAGTAGTGCCTGGGCCACGCCTCGCGGTCCTCGGTCGGCACCATTTTCCAGATTCCCAGCCGGAGCGCCCAGAGAAGTTCCAGACAACGGCTCAACTCAGGCGCATCCTGGGAAAACGACTCCACCAGGAAGGCGGCAGCCGAGGCGACTGCGTCGGCCTCCCAGAGGGGGGTGACAACGGTGAGCAACGCCAGGTATCGCTGCAGACGGACGAGGTCGGCCCAGGAGAGGAGAGGGGAGACGCAGTCGCGGAGGGTGCACACCTCCATCCACGCCAGGTCGGCGAGCAGGTATCCCTCCACTTCGAAGGAGGCGAAGTCGATCAGGTACGGATTCTTGTCGCAGAACATGATGTTGCGCGGATTGAGGTCACCGTGCACATGCGAGCGCGTCCGCGCCTCGGCGGAGGCGGAAAGGACGTTGAGCAATGACTTCACGGGATGCTCCACTGCCACCCCGTCATAGGTGAGATGGCTTTCCGTTTCCGTGAAATCGCCCTTCGCCGACATGCGCGCGGCAAAGAGATCCGACCAGCACTGGGAACGGGTCTGCTGAACCGCCCCATACACATCGAGGGGCCGCTTCCCGATCAGCTCCGTCACATCGGTCCGGTCGCCGGCCGCACCGGTCAGTTCGACGTGTACCCGAACACCGTTGAACTCGCCGGACACCACCGCCCCGTCCACCGCACCATCGTTCAGCATCAGACGAATCTTGTCCTCGACAAGACTCCGGCCGGCACCCGGTGGCGCGGTGGACGCCTTCAAGAGCGAAGTGGAGGTCACCGCATTCTTCTTGAGGTCCTCCGCACCCGGATTTCCGTCAATGAGCCGCACACGTCCTTGGCCTCCGGCGTCGATACGATCGGCCGTCAGCACCACATTGGGGCCAAGGCTCCAGTTCTCCTGCCGTAGGAGCTGGTCCGACGCCGAGGCGGCGCTGCGGTACAGCTTGTTCCGGAGCGTACTCATCATCGCCGAAAGCGTCGCCACACCCTGAGCCGTCGCGTCCGGATCCCTGATGGCTTCGACCACCACGTCCTCCAGCGACCTGAGGGTGCCCTCGGTGTTCTGATCACGGTCCCGCACATGCGCATAGACCACCACATGCCGTTTGAAGTCCACCGCGAACTGCTTGTCGATCACGGACCGACTCACGGCCACGATCGGCACATAGAGGGTGTCGTCGTGCTTTCTCGCCAGGGCGGTGAAAGCGCTCCACTCCTGTACGGCCTCGTCATGGCTCATCAGCTTCGCGACCTGGAGGAAACCGGCAGCTTTCTTTACGCCGACCTCGATTTCCAGGACTTCGGAACCGCTGCGCCCACCGGCAAGCCTGCGGAGCACCGTCACCGTGTGGACATCAGCGGGCCAGTACCCCTTCGGGGGGCTCTCGTCCTCCTCGATGTCGATGTCGTCCCCCAGCGCGGCGACATCGCAAAGGGCATCGACGATGTCCCCCTGTTCATCAAGGTCGATACCACACGCGGGAGCAAACTCCACCTGCAGAACCATGTGCGCCCCCCCGAACTCACACGCAGCCCGACCCAACCGTTCTTCGCTCTGCGTAGTGCCCCTATAGCAGTGCGAGAGTGTAGCGATATGCGCGCCCGCCCGTACCCGGTCCGCAAGGAACACATCGCCGGCGTCCCCGCCGGTCCCCAGGACGGCGACCTGACGGACGAGTTGGCGCAGGCGTACTGGTCCCTCTACGACGGAGCCGCCGCGAAGACAACGGTGCGTCAGGTCCTGGCGCGGCTGCCAGCCGAGGGAGCGCACCGGTGAACGGGACCGCGTCCGCAGCGCTACACCGCGCGCATCAGCAGATGGCCTCGGCGGAACCGCTCCCCTTCGAGAGGTTCGCGGAGCATCCGGCCGACTTCGCTGAACCCGGCCTTGGCTGCCAGTTCGGCGAGTTCGTCGAGGGGCCATCGGTAGGCCGTCGTCACCTTGTGGTCGAAGGGCACCACCGGCCCGCCCTCGGACTCGAAGAAGGCGAGCAGGACATGGCCGCCGGGGGCCAGCACCCGACGGAACTCGGCCAGGTAGGACGGCACTTCCCTCGGCGGGATGTGGATGAGCGAGTACCAGGAAAGGACGCCGCCCAGCTCGCCGTCGGGCAGATCCAGCGCATCCATCGAGCCCACGTCGAAGCGCAGGTCGGGGTACGCCTCGCGGGCGAGATCGATCATCACGGGCGACAGGTCGACACCGAAGACGTCCAGCCCGAGGTCCCGCAGGGATGCCGCCACGTTTCCGGGGCCGCAGCCGAGGTCCGCGACCCGCCCGGAGCCGGTCGTCCGCACCAACTCGGCGAATGCCGCGATCATCGAGCGGTCCAGCGGAAGACCTGCCAGCGAATCGCGAAACAGGTCGGCGTAAAGGACGGCCACGGCGTCGTAGGCGTCGGCTGTCGTCGTCAGATATGAGGAAGGCTCAGACACGAAGGCCGACCTTAGACCATCGGAGACCGCCGCCCTGGAGGCCGCATGCCCCTCCGGGGGTGTCCCATGTCACCGTCCGCGATGTGATCAAGGCTGTGCGGCCCGCGGATCGTCCCTCTAGGGTGACGGATGCAGCTGGTTCGCCCTGTCCGCCAGGCAGGAGCGTCGCAAGAGGGAACCCGGTGGGAATCCGGGACTGCCCCGCAGCGGTGAGTGGGAACGACCGCCGTCATACGCACTGGGTCCGGAGGGGTCTGGGAAGCGACGGCCAGTAGGTGTCTCGTACGCGTACGAGACGGGCCCGCGAGTCCGAAGACCTGCCCGTTGCCCGCGCGCGACCGATCGCGTGCGGCCATCCCGGTGACCTCGTGGGCGGGTCGGCGTACATATCGAGCGGGCACGCGCGACACCGCGTCGTGGTCCGCCCGGTAGGTCGTTCCTTCGCGCTCGCGTCCCGTCTCCGGGATACCGACGAGACATCTTCGCGAAGGAGAGTTCCGTGACAGCGAAGTCCGCAGCCTCGGCAGCACGGGCCACCGTGTACGGCTACCCCCGCCAGGGACGGCACCGTGAACTGAAGAAGGCCGTCGAGGGGTACTGGAAGGGCCACGTCGGCGCCGACGCCCTACGGCAGACCGCGGCAGACCTTCGGCGTTCGCACTGGCAGCAGTTGGCCGACGCCGGCATCCACGAAGTGCCGACCGGTGATTTCTCGTACTACGACCACGTCCTGGACACCAGTGTCATGGTCGGCGCCGTCCCCGAGCGGCACCGCACCGCCGTCCGCGCGGACGCCTTGGACGGCTATTTCGCGATGGCGCGGGGCAACCAGGAGGTCGCCCCGCTGGAGATGACCAAGTGGTTCGACACCAACTACCACTACCTGGTTCCCGAACTCGGCCCGGACACCGCCTTCACCGCCGACTCCACCAAACAGGTCGCGGAGCTGACGGAGGCCCTCACGCTCGGGCACGCCGCCCGCCCGGTCCTCGTCGGGCCCGTCACCTACCTCCTGCTGGCCAAGCCGGCTCCGGGAGTGGCCGCGGACTTCGAGCCGCTGACCCTGCTGGACCGGCTCCTTCCGGTGTACGCCGAGGTCCTCGCCGACCTGCGGGCAGCGGGCGCCGAGTGGGTGCAGCTGGACGAGCCCGCGCTGGTCGAGGACCGCACGCCGGCCGAGCTGAACGCCGCCGCCCGCGCCTACCGCGAACTCGGCGGCGCCGCCGACCGGCCGAAGCTCCTGGTGGCCTCCTACTTCGGCCGTCTCGGCGAAGCGCTGTCCGTCCTGGCCAAGGCGCCGGTGGAGGGTCTGGCCGTCGACTTCACCGAGTCGGGCGCCGCCAACCTCCAGGACCTCGCCGCGGTCGGCGGACTGCCCGGTAAGCGCCTGGTGGCGGGCGTCGTCAACGGCCGCAATATCTGGATCAACGACTACGAGAAGTCGCTGTCCACCCTGGGCACCCTCCTCGGTCTCGCCGACCGGGTCGACGTCTCGGCCTCCTGCTCCCTGCTGCACGTCCCGCTGGACGCCACCGCCGAAACCGATATCGACCCGCAGATCGCCCGCTGGCTCGCCTTCGCCCGCCAGAAGACGCAGGAGATCGCGGTCTTGGCGCGCGGCCTGGCACGGGGCACCGGAGCCATCGCCGGTGAACTCGCCGCGAACCGCGCCGACCTCGGCTCCCGGGCCGGTTCCGCACTGACCCACGACCCCGCGGTGCGGGCCCGCACCGCGGCCGTCGCCGATGCCGACGGGCGCCGCTCGCAGCCGTATGCCGAACGCACCGCCGCCCAGCGCGCACACCTCGGGCTGCCGCTGCTGCCCACGACGACGATCGGTTCGTTCCCGCAGACCACCGAGCTGCGCACCGCACGGGCCGATCTGCGCGCCGGGCGGATCGACACGGCCGGCTACGAGGAGCGGATCAAGGACGAGATCCGCGAGGTCCTCGCCTTCCAGGAGAAGGCCGGGATCGACGTCCTGGTGCACGGCGAGCCCGAACGCAACGACATGGTCCAGTACTTCGCCGAACAGCTCACCGGGTACCTCGCCACCCAGCACGGCTGGGTGCAGTCGTACGGCACCCGCTACGTGCGCCCGCCGGTGCTCGCCGGGGACATCTCGCGCCCCGAGCCGATGACGGTCCGCTGGACCACCTACGCGCAGTCGCTCACCGAACGGCCCGTCAAGGGCATGCTCACCGGCCCGGTCACCATGCTCGCCTGGTCCTTCGTCCGCGACGACCAGCCGCTGGGCGACACCGCCCGCCAGGTGGCGCTCGCTCTGCGCGACGAGGTCGACGACCTGGAGGCGGCGGGGACTTCGGTCATCCAGGTCGACGAGCCCGCGCTGCGCGAGACACTGCCGCTGCGCGCCGCCGACCACGCCGCCTACCTGGACTGGGCGACCGAGGCGTTCCGCCTCACCACCGGCGGCGTACGGCCGGAAACCCAGATCCACACCCATATGTGCTACGCGGAATTCGGCGACATCGTCCAGGCGATCGACGACCTCGACGCCGACGTCATCAGCCTGGAGGCCGCCCGCTCCCATATGCAGGTCGCCCGCGAACTGGCCTGGCACGGCTACCCCCGTGAAGCCGGACCCGGCGTCTACGACATCCACTCCCCGCGGGTCCCCGGCGCCGAGGAGGCGGCAGCCCTGCTGCGCACGGGACTTGAGGCCATTCCGGCCGAGCGGCTGTGGGTCAATCCCGACTGCGGCCTGAAGACCCGCGGCTGGCCCGAGACCCGCGCCTCCCTGGAGAACCTGGTCACCGCCGCCCGCGAAATCCGCACCGAGCTGGCCGCCGAAGGGGCCTGACCCGCTCCCTTGTTGCCGCCCCTCCCCGGCGGTGAACGACGCCCGGGGAGGGGACCGCTCCCTTTCGCTGCGCGTTCATTTGTGCCTATACACCCTTGGAGCCATTCGGCCCAGACAAGCACGGCACAACGGAAGGACGACGCCTTGGACGGCACTTCGGACAGCATGGACGGCACATCGGATGGCGCGTCGGATGCCCCGGATCCGGCCGGATTCCCACGGCAGTTCGCGCGGACCCGCCGGTTCTCGCTGGGTGTGCCCCGGCAGTTCACCCTCTCCCCCGACGGCCGGCGGGTGCTCTTCGTGCGTACCGGGTCGGGCCGGGACCCCGTGGGCCGGCTGTGGCAGTACGAGGACGGCGCGGAGAGGCTGCTGGCGGACCCGGCGGCCCTCGTGGGAGCCGGGGCGGAGACGGTACCGGAGGAGGAGCGGCTGCGGCGGGAGCGGGCGCGGGAGCGCTCCGTGGGGGTGGTGGCGTATGCCGCCGACGGCGCCGCCCGTCTGGTGTCCTTCGCGCTGTCCGGGGCGCTGTGGGCGGTACGCACGGACGGCGGCGCGCCGTTCCCCGTGGCGGCGGCCGGCCCGGTGGTCGACCCGCGTCCGTCCCCCGACGGCCGGTACATCGCCTATGTGAGTGCTCGGTCGTTGCACGTCGTCGACCTGGACGGCACCGACCGCCAACTGGCCCGCAGCGAAGGGCCGGAGATCACCTACGGGCTGGCCGAGTACACGGCCGCCGAATCCATCGGCCGGTCGCGCGGCTACTGGTGGGCACCGGACAGCAGCCGCCTCCTGGTGGCGCGAGTGGACACCGCCTCCGTGGAACGCCGTTACCTCAGCGACCCGGCCGACCCCGCCAAGCCGCCGCGGGCGATCCGCTATCCGGCGGCGGGCACCGCCAATGCGGAGGTCACCGTCGAGCTGGTCGCGCTGGACGGACGGCGGGTGGAGGTGGCGTGGGACCGGGCGGCCTATGAGTACCTCGTCGCCGCGGGCTGGGACGCGCACGGTCCGTTCCTCGCCGTACAGAGCCGTGACCAGCGCACCGTACGGACCCTCGCCGTCGATCCGGCGACCGGCGCCACCCGGGTGCTGCACGAGCGGACCGATCCCGCCTGGGTCGAGCTGGTGCCCGGCACGCCCGCCCGGACCGCCTCCGGGGCACTCGTGCTGCCCGAGGACACGCCCCACACCCGCTATCTGGCCGTCGGCGGCCACCGGGTGACGGGCGACGGCCTGCAACTGCGCGAGGTCCTGGGCACCGAGGGCGAGCGGGTGCTGTTCACGGCGAGCGAGGACCCCACCGAGACCCATGTGTGGTGCTACGAGCCCGGCCACGGCGCACACCGGCTGAGCCGGGAGCCGGGCCGCTACGGGGGCGCGGGGCGGGGCGGCACGGCCGTGCTCGCCGGGGTCACGGCACGGGGCGCCGAGGTGACGGTCGTCCGGGGCGCGGCCGGTGCGTACGCACCCGTAGGGGCCCTCGTCTCGCACGCCGAGGAACCGGTGGTCGCCCCGCGGCCGCGGCTTCTCACGCTCGGCGAACGGGAGCTGCGCGGCGCCCTGTACCTCCCGTCCTGGCACCGGGAGGGCGCCGGAAAGCTGCCGGTGCTGCTCGATCCGTACGGCGGGCCGGGGTTGCAGCTCGTGGGACGGGACCGCGGCTGGCCGGCGTGCGTGTCCCAGTGGTTCGCGGAACAGGGGTTCGCGGTCCTGGTGGTGGACGGGCGTGGCACACCGGGGCGGGGGCCCGCCTGGGAGAAGGCCGTGCACGGTGACCAGCTCGGGCCCGCCCTCCAGGACCAGGTGGACGCACTGCGCGCCACCGGGGAACGCTGCGCCGCCCTGGACCTGGGACGGGTGGCGATCCGCGGCTGGTCGTTCGGCGGGTTCCTGGCGGCCGCCGCCGTACTGCACCGGCCCGACGTCTTCCACGCGGCGGTGGCCGGTGCCCCGCCCACCGACCAGCGGCTGTACGACACCCACTGGAAGGAGCGGTTCCTGGGCCACCCGGACGCGCACCCGGAGCACTACGCGCGCTCGTCTCTGGCCGGCCACGGACACCGGCTGCGCCGCCCGCTGCTGCTCGTCCACGGGCTCGCCGACGACAACGTGGCGGCCGCGCACACCCTGCGGTTCTCGGCGGAGCTGCTCGCGGCGGGCCGGCCGCACACCGTACTGCCGCTGCCCGGGGCGACCCACTCCCCGGCCGATGACACGGTCAACGAGAACCTGCTCCGGTTCCAGCGGGATTTCCTGCTGGATGCCCTGGGGACGGCCGGCGGCGGGCCGGGAACAGGGTGAACGGAAGAGGCGGCGCCTCCGTATGGCATGAGGAACCCCCATGGCACGGGGAACCCCATACCGAACGCACCAGGAACCGGAGGCACACCATGGCTCGACGGGAAGCGACGGAGCGGGCGGCGCAGCGAACGGCTGCGCAGCAAAGGACCCCGGAGCGAACAGCTCCGGAAGATGCCCTGATGGAGCGGTCCCCGGCAGAACCCGTGGGGCCCGCGGCCGGGACCACACGGCGGGCCGTCGTCGTGGCCGCCGGGGCGGTCGGGATGACCGCGGCCCTGGCGGCGTGCGGCGGGGGCTCGTCCGAGGCCGGGGCCGGGACCGTCCTGGGGAAGACCTCCGAGATCCCCAAGGGCGGCGGCAAGATCTTCAAGGCCGAGAAGGTGGTCGTGACCCAGCCGGAGGGCGGTCAGTTCAAGGCGTTCTCCGCGGTCTGCCAGCACGCCGGCTGTCTCGTCGGCGAGATCTCCGACGGCACCATCAACTGCCTGTGTCACGGCAGCAAGTACGACATCAAGGATGGCAGCGTGAAGAAGGGCCCCGCCACCAAGGGGCTGCCGCCGGCCCAGGTGACGGTCAAAGACGGCTCGGTCACCCTCAGCTGACCCGACGCCGACCGGAGCCCGAACGCCCGGCCCGGCTCAGCGGGCGCGGCGCGGCCGTTTCCAGCAGCCCAGGAGGTCGTCGGTGGTGGCGATGGTGGCCACCAGGGCGAGCGTGTTGCGGACCATCGCAGGGGTGTATTCGGCGGGTACCCCTGCGATGGCGTCCGCGGGGACGACGGCCGTATAGCCGCGGTTGACCGCGTCGAAGACGGTGTTGGGGATCGCCACGTTCGCCGACACCCCGGTGACCACCAGGGTCCGGCAGCCGACGTTGCGCAGCAGGGCGTCGACATCGGTGCCGGCCATCGGGGACAGGCCGTGCAGCCTGCGGACCACCAGGTCGTCGTCCGTGACCGGGATCGGATCGGCGACGCGTACCGCGGTGGAGCCGGTGATCTGCTGGACGGGCAGCCGCTCGGCCGCCCGGAAGAGACGGGCGTTGCGGCTGGCGCCGCGCCCGTCGGGGCGGCGTTCGGCGATCGCGTGCATGACCTGGACCCCGGCCTCATGAGCGGCCGCCACCAGGCGGGCGATGTTCGCCAGCGCCCCCGATCCACGTGCCACGTCGGCGAGTTCGGGCAGCGCGCTGTCCGTGCCGACCACACCTCGCTGGCATTCGACGGTGAGCAGCACCGTGGTGGCCGGGTCCAGTTGCTCGGCGAGTTGCGCGTGCGGCGGCATGAAGGGCCCTCTCGTGTGGCGGAGCGCGAGGTTAGCCGCCATTGCGCCCGCAAGGAAGAGGCCTCATGATTTCTGACGCATCGTCAGCACTGCGTCATCAGGGCTGTGTCATCACGTCTGTGTCATCAGGGCTTCATCGTCGAGGCTTCTCGCGGCATCCCACACCCAACGGTAACGGAGGGGATCTCCCATGGCGGACACTCAGCGGCGCGGGCGCCGGATCATGATGGCGCGGGACGAGTTGGACGCGTTCCTGGCGGCGCAGCGGACCTGCCGGGTCGCGACGGTCGGCGGTGACGGCGCGCCACACGTCGGGGCGCTGTGGTTCGCCTGGGACGGCACGGCGCTGTGGCTGTACTCGATCACCCGCAGCAAGCGGTGGGCGCAGCTGCGCAAGGACCCGCGGATCGCGGTGGTCGTCGACGACGGGGACGCGTACGGGGAGCTGCGCGGGGTCGAGCTGGCGGGCGAGGCGGTGCGCGTCGGGGAGGCGCCCCGTACGGGTGAGCGGTGTCCGGAACTGGACGGTCCGGAGCGGCTGTTCGCGGCGAAGTACTTCGGGATGGAGGCCATGCCGCACGACGGCCGGCATGCGTGGTTGCGGCTGACGCCGAAGTCCGTCGTCTCCTGGGATTTCCGCAAGATGGCGGGCTGAGTCGCGCCGGCGGCGGCCGCTGCTTCCCTCGCGGAGGAGCAGCACGGCGAGATCGCGCGGTCACGGACCGCATTGTCAGTGGTCTCTGCGAGAGTGGTGTGGTCAGCCCGCCCGGCGCCGTCGCAGGCGCGGGAGCGGGGTGACCCGGCCGTCATGGCCGGGCGCCGACCAGGACGAAGGAGACCCGGTGAACGTGCTCTTCCCCGCGCTGCACGACGCATCGCCCGCCATCGCGCTGCGCTTCGGCGACCGCGCGCTCAGCTACCGCGAGCTGGCCGCCGCGGCGGCGCCGCTCGCCGGGCGGATCGCTGGCGAGAGCCGGGTGGCGCTGTGGGCGACGCCGACACTGGAGACCGCGGTCGGCACCGTCGCCGCGCTGCTCGCGGGGGTGGCCGCGGTGCCGGTGAATCCCAGAATCGGCGAGAGCGAGCTGGCGCACATCGTGGCGGACAGCACGCCCTCGCTCGTACTGGCCGCGCCCGGCGAGGAACTGCCCGCCGCGCTTGCCGCGCTCCCCCGGGCGGACATCGAGGCCGCCGGCCCCGCCGCCGATTCCGAACCGGCCCCGCTGCCCTACGAACCGGTCGACGAGACACCGGCCCTGGTCGTCTACACCTCCGGTACGACCGGCCCGCCCAAGGGTGTGGTCCTCTCCCGGCGCGCCATCGCCCACACCTTGGACGCTCTGGAGGACGCCTGGCAGTGGACCGCCGCCGACGTCCTGGTGCATGCCCTGCCGCTGTTCCATGTCCATGGCCTGATCCTCGGCATCCTGGGCCCGCTGCGCCGCGGCGGCAGCGTTCACCACCTGGGGCGCTTCAGTACGGAAGGCGTCGCCCGGGAGCTGTCGGCGGACGGCACGATGCTGTTCGGGGTGCCGACGATGTACCACCGGCTGGCCGCCGAGGCCGGGCGCGACCCGGTACTCGCCAAGGCGCTCGCCGGGGCGCGGCTGCTGGTCTCCGGTTCGGCCGCGCTGCCGCTGACCGATCATCAGCGGCTCGCGGCGGCCACCGGGCGGCGGGTGATCGAGCGGTACGGCATGACGGAAACGCTGATGAACACCAGCGTGCGGGCGGACGGCCCGGAGGCCACCGGGACGGTCGGGGTGCCGCTGCCGGGTGTGTATGTCCGGCTGGTCGACGACACCGGGCAGGCCATCGAGGCGAGCGACGGCGAAACGGTGGGCGAGATCCAGGTCCGCGGTCCGAACCTGTTCACCGAGTACCTCAACCGCCCCGATGCCACGTCCGCGGCGTTCGACGGCGGCTGGTTCCGTACGGGGGATATGGCGGTCCGGGATCCGGCGGGCAACTACCGCATCGTCGGCCGCAAGGCCACCGATCTGATCAAGAGCGGCGGCTACAAGATCGGCGCGGGCGAGATCGAGAACGCCCTCCTGGCGCACCCGGGGGTCGCCGAGGCGGCCGTCACCGGCGAGCCGGACGAGGACCTCGGCGAGCGGATCGTCGCCTGGGTCGTGCCCGCAACGGGTCCGGATGCCGGGCCCGCCCCCACCGCCGAGGAGCTGGCCGAGCATGTCGCGCGTCAGCTGGCGCCCCACAAACGGCCCCGCGTGGTGCACTTCCTCACGGCCCTGCCGCGCAACGACATGGGCAAGATCCTGAAACGAGACCTCCATGCATGAGCCCGCTTTTCCGGCACCGGTGCCGAGTATGCGGCTGACGGCCCGTCAGTCCATGGCCGCGGTGTCGGACTCGTATGTCGAGCTGCCGACGCCCGAGGCCCCGGGGTCCGGCAGACCGGACGGGCCGCTCGGCTGGCGCGGCTACGACGCCTCCCGGTCGCGGGCCCGGGACCGTACGGGCGAGGAGGAGTCGGTGGTCACCGCCCTGGCGACCGTGGGCGGCACCGAAGTCGTGCTGATCTCCTTCGAGTTCGGCTATCTGGGCGGCTCCCTCGGCGAACGGACCGGCGACCGGCTGGTGGCCGCCTACACCGAGGCCCGCGAGCGCCGGCTGCCGCTGGTGTCGCTGATCGCCACCGGCGGCAGCCGGATGCAGGAGGGGATGCGGGCGCTGACGCAGCTCCAGCGGGTGGCCGGGCAGTCGGCGCGGCACCACGCCGCCGGGCTCGCGCATCTCGCCGTGCTGCGCGATCCGACCACCGGCGGCGGCTGGGCGACGCTCGGCGCGGCCGCCGATGTCCTCCTCGCCCTGCCCGGCGCGCAGATCGGTTTCGCCGGTTCGCGGGTGCGCCCCGCGGACGCCGATCCGGCCGCCTACTGCGCCGAGGGCCAGCTGGCGGCCGGTCAGATCGACGCCGTCGTCCCGCCCGACCAGCTGCGCGGCACGCTTCAGCGATGGCTCAGACTGCTGGCCGGCGCGGGCGGGCCGGGGGCCGTTCCGGAGGCGGCGCCGCCGCCGGCCGCGCTCGGCACGGGCAATCTGCCGGAGACCGGCTGGCGGGCGGTGGTCCGCGCCCGCGATGCCCGCCGCCCGCGCGCCGAGGCTTATCTGCGTGCGTACTTCGACGACTGGGAGGAGATCCACGGCGACCGCTGCGGCGGCACCGACAGCGGCATACGCTGCGGGCTGGGCCATCGCGACGGCCGCACCATCGCCTTCGCGGCGCAGTGCGGTACGGCCACCCTCCCGGCCGGATTCCGTACGGCCGCCCGGCTGGTCCGGCTGGCGGACCGGCTCGGCATCCCGGTGCTCACCCTGATCGACACCCCGGGCGCGGCCAATGACGCCGCGGCCGAACGGGCCGGCGCAGGCGCGGCCATCGCCGACGCCTTCGCCGCGCTCGCCTCGGCCCGCGTACCGGTCACGTCGCTGCTCATCGGCGAGGGCGGCTCGGGCGGTGCCCTGGCCCTGGCCGCGCCCGACCGGCTCTGGGCGACGCCCGACAGCTATTTCTCGGTGATCGCCCCGGAGCTGGCCGCCGCCATCCTCAAACGCGACCCCCAGGAGGTACACCACACCGCCGACCAACTCCGCATCCGACCCCAGGACTTGCTCGCCCTGGGCATCATCCGCGATATCGTCCCGCCGGCCGGAGCCACACCGGCCTGAGGCTTGTTCGGGTGTGACGGACGGGCGGAAGGACGCAAGGACGGACGGACCGGAGCCGGGTCGCCTGAAACACGCCGGTCGGCGCGGGTCGGGCCGGAATCGCGACGGCCGGGGCCACGCCCGTCCGCGAGGTCAGGCCGCCCGCCGCAACCAGCTTCCGTATCCCCCTCGCTCAGGCGTCCGCCACACCTCTTCCCGCCTGCTGGAGTGCGGCGACGGCGGCACGTATCGAGGGCCTACGGTCGGCGTCCGCGCGCCAGATGGCGTAGACATGGCGGCACATCGTATGGCGTACGGGCACCACGCTCACGCCCGCCGGGACCGGTCCGCGACCCAGGCGCGGGGCGACCGCGACGCCCAGCCCGGCCGCGATCAGCGCGAGCTGGGTGTGGTGCTCCTCGGCCATATGCGTGATACGGGGCTCCACTCCGCTGCTGCGCAGGGTGAACAGCAGCCAGTCGTGGCAGAACTCCGCCTGCGGCCAGGAGATCCACTCGTCGTCGGCGAACTCCTCCAGATCGACCGTTTCCCTCTGGGCCAGCGGGTGGTCCGCCGGCATCGCCACATCCGCCAGATCGTCGAGGAGCGGGGCCTTGGCCAGGCCCTCGGGCAGCGGCAGCGGCCGGTTGTGCCAGTCCAGAACGACCGCCAGATCCAGATCGCCGCGCACCACTCCGCGCACCGAGTCGTCCGGCTCCAACTCCCGTAGCTGAGCGCGGAGTTGCGGGTGCTCCGTGCGCAGGGAGACCAGCGCCGCCGGGAAGAGTCCGCGGGCGGCGGTGGGAAATGCGGCGAGCCGCAGTTCGCCCACGGCGCGGCCGCGGTGCTCCTCCAACTCGGCCTGCGCCAGCTCGACCTGCGAGAGGATGCGCCCCGCATGATCGGCCAACAGCCGGCCGGCATCCGTCAGCCGTACCCCGCGTCCGTTCTTCGCCAGCAGCTGCTGTCCGGTTTCCCGCTCCAGCTTGGCGATCTGCTGCGAGACGGCCGAGGTGGTGACATGCAGCCCATCGGCGGCCACGCTCACCGAGCCGTGGCGGGCGACGGCGCGCAGCACTCGAAGGCGATCCAGGTTCAACACATTAGCGATGCTACGCGATACCGCACACAAAATCTCGCTTGTGCTACGAAGTTGGGCTCAGCATCGTAGAGCCCATGAGCACCGCCACCGGCCCGGCCACCGACGCCACCCGCACCGCGCCCCCTTCCCCCTCTTCCACGACTCCCGACATCCAGCGCACCGGCGCCCAGCCCACTGACGCCCAGCCCTCCGGCGGCAGCGCCGCCTCCGGCGATCTCCCGGCCGGTTCCGCCCGTCGCCGCACCCTGGGCTGGCCGGTCCGCTTCGCCATGCTCTGCGCGGTGTGGGGGTTCAGCTTTCTCTTCATCAAGGTGGGCACCGAGGGCTTCGTGCCGTTGCAGTTCACACTCGGCCGGCTGGCCTTCGGTGCGCTCGTGCTGCTGGCGGTCCTCGCGATCAAGCGGGAACGGCTGCCGCGCTCCCCGCGGATCTGGGGCCATCTGACGGTCGCCGCCTTCATCCTCAACGTCCTTCCGTTCACCCTCTACGCCTATGCCGAGACGACCATCCCCTCCACGCTGGCCGGCATCTGCAACGCCACCTCCCCGCTGTGGGGGATGGTGCTCTCGCTCGTCGCCCTGTCCGAGGACCGTCCCACCCGGCGCCGGGTCGCCGGACTGGGGATCGGCTTCCTGGGCGTGCTCACGGTCCTCGGCGCCTGGCAGGGTTTCGCCGGTACGGACCTGGCGGGCACCGCGATGGCACTGGGCGCGTCGCTCTGCTACGCCATCGGCTGGATCTACGTCCGCCGCACGCTGGCCGACGTCGAACACTCGCCCCTCGCCATGACCGGCACCCAGTTGCTGCTCGCCACCCTCCAACTGGCCGTGGTGACGCCCCTGTTCACCTCCTGGCCGACCTCCTTCCCCCTCGCGTCGGTGCTCTCCGCCTTCGCCCTCGGCGCACTGGGCACCGGCTTCGCCTTCGTCCTCCAATACCGCCTGGTCGCCGAGATCGGCCCCACCACGGCCCAGATGTGCACCTACTTCATCCCGGTCATCGCCACCGCCGCCGGTGTGACCCTCCTGGACGAAAAGCTCAGCTGGAACACCCCGGTCGGCGCCCTGATCGTCCTGGCCGGCGCCGCCCTCACCCAGAGCAAGCCACGCCGCAAGCCCTAGCAACTCCCCTGGCCCAGGCCCCAGCCGCGGCCATCCGAAGCCACTCCCCTGGAGAGCCCCCGAGCCCCCACTCGGGGGCTCTCGCCGTAACGCCGACGGGGCGCGTCGTGGCGCACGGCCGCACCAGCATCACCGGAGGTCGGAAAACCCGGTTCCGCGCCCCCGCGCCCTACGCCTCGAACCAGCGGCCCCTACCCCTCACTCATATCTCCGCGCCTCCCCCACTCCGACGGCCGCCGCGACCGCATCCGCCACCGGGTCGATGTCGTCATCGGCGAGCGGGGACACGGTGATCCGCACACCGGGCGGGGAGTGCATCCGGAAGCGCGCCCCGGGCGCCACCGCCCAACCGGCGTGCAGGAGCCGGGCGACGGCACCGGTCTCGTCGGGGACCGGAACCCAGACGTTCATCCCGCTGAGCCCGCGGGCCCGCACCCCTCGCTCGGCCAGGGCGCGTATCAGAGCGTCCCGCCGACGGCCGTACGCCGCGGCGATCCGCTGCGGGTCGACGGCGGAGGTACGCCACAGATGGGCGACGGCGTCCTGAAGGAGATGACTGACCCAGCCCGGCCCCAGCCGCTGTCTGCCGCGCACCCGGTCCACGGTCACCGCATCGCCGGTGAGCACCGCCAAGCGCAGGTCGGGGCCGTACGCCTTGGCCGTGGAGCGGACCAGGACCCAGTGGTCGGTGACGGCGGAGAGCGGATGGAGCGGCAGGTCGACGATGCCGTGGCCGTGGTCGTCCTCGATGAGAAGAACGCCGGGGTGCTCGGCGAGCAGCGCACGGAGTTCGCCGGCGCGGGCGCGGCCGATCGCGGCTCCCGTCGGGTTCTGCGCCCGGTCGGTGACGACAACGGCCCGGGCACCGCCGCGGAGGGCCTGCGCCAACTGCTCGGGCAGCGGGCCGTTGTCGTCCACCGCGACCGGCGCGGGGCGCAGCCCGAGCGCCGGGATCAGATCCAGCAGGCTGCCCCACGCCGGGTCCTCCACCGCCACCGTGTCGCCGGGCCGCAGATGCGCGGCGAGCACCCGCTCAATGGCATCGAGCGAGCCGCTGGTCACGGCGATCGGGGCCTCAGGCAGACCGTCGCGGAGAAAGGCCGCCCGGGCCAGCGCCTCAAGGTCGCCGTCGATGGCGGGGGCGCCGTAGAGCGTGGGCCGCCGGGTGCTGCGCGCAGCGGCCTGCGCCAGCGCACCCTCCAGCGAGGGCAGCAGTCCGGGATCGGGGTTGCCGTCCGAGACATCCCGTACGCCTGGCGGCGCTTCGACCCGCAGTGCCTCGCGGGGGGTGCTCGCGGGTCTGGGGCGTACCCGGCTGCCGCGCCGGCCCGCGGTTTCGATCACCCCGCGGTCGCGCAGCGTCCGGTATGCGGACGCGACCGTATTGGGATTGACCTCGAGATAGACCGCCAACTCCCGGAGGGGAGGCAGTACTTCGCCTGGTTGGAGCTCGCCCGCACCGATGGCTCGCTCGACGCTGGCGGCAATGTCCGATGCGCGCCGCCCTTCGATCCGATATTCTCCTAGCACAAACTCGATTATGCACTAGTTCAAAAGATCCGGCAAGGGCACAAGCCGGTGGGGACGCATCGGCGGAGAGGGCGAGGAGAGCACCGTGGCACGGGAAGGGACGCAAGAAGTGGCAGAGCGAGTGAGCGAGGAAACGGCCGAGGAAGCGGCAGAGAGCGCGGCGGAAAAGGTGGCAGAAGTAGGGGCCGGAGAAGTGTCGGGAGAAGCGCCGCTGCGGGAGGCCCACGCAGCGGACGTCGCAGGTCGCGAAGCAAGCACTCCCGCAGCAGCCGCCCGGGATGCGGCGCGGACGTCGTCGTACGCACCGACCGACCGCACCGTCCCCACCCGCGCCCGCGAGCGCGCGACCTACGACCACGAGACGGTGCACGCCATCCTCGACGCGGGATACGTCTGCCATCTCGGCTTTGTGCGCGACGGCGCGCCGGTGGTGCTGCCCACGCTCTACGGCCGCGTCGGCGACCGCCTCTATGTACACGGTTCGACGGGCTCCCGCCCGCTGCGGATGGCCGGCGCGAGCGGCGAGCAGACCGAGCCCGGTCTGCCGGTCTGTGTCACCGTCACCCATGTCGACGGGCTGGTCCTGGCGAAGTCCGCGTTCCACCACTCCATCAACTACCGCTGCGTCGTGGTCCACGGCACCGCCCACCAGGTCCTCGACCCGGACGAGAAGTCGGCCGCCCTGGACGCGTTGGTCGACCATGTCCTGCCGGGCCGCGCGGCCGACTCCCGCCCCGGCAACGCCAAGGAACTGGCGGCCACCGCCGTGCTGCGCCTCGATCTGCGCGAGGTGTCCGCCAAGATGCGCACGGGCGGCCCCCACGACGAGCCGGAAGACCTCGCGCTGCCCTACTGGAGCGGCGTCCTCCCGGTGGCCCCGGTCTACGGCACCCCCATACCGTCCGACGACCTCGTGCCCGGCACACCGCAGCCCGCCTACCTCACGCCGACGGGGGACTCGCCATGCTGATTCATCCCTGGGACGCCGCCACCGACGACGCCGAATGGCAGGACTGGCTCGCCACGCACGACTTCGGGCAGCTCGCCGTCAACGGCCCGGCCGGTGCGCCGCCGATGGTGCAGCCGACGCATTTCGCCTACGATCCGGCCCGCCGTGAGGTGATCACCCACCTCGCCCGCCCCAACCCCCTCTGGCGCGCCCTGGAGGAGCATCCGACGGTCCTGCTGAGCGTGGTGGACGACTACGCCTTCATACCCGGCCTCTGGCAGGCGGACGTGGACGAACCGCCCGAGCACGGCGTACCCACCAGCTTCTACGCCGCGGTACAGCTGACCTGCACCGCCCACGTGGTGGACGACCCGGAGGCCAAGGCGGCGCTGCTGCAACGCCAGCTGGGCCATTTCCAGCCGGAGGGCGGCTCGGCCCCGGTGAGGGCCGGGCAGGCTCCGTACGGCCGGCAGCTGTCCGGGCTGCGGGGGCTGCGGCTCGAAGTGCAGGAGGTACGCGCCAAGTTCAAGTACGCGGGCAAGCGGAGCGAGGCCGTCCAGCGCCGTATCGCCCAGCGGCTCGCGGAGCGGAACGGCCCCGGCGATGCGGCGGCCCGCGGCCACCAGGAGCGCCGCCGGGCCGCCCGGTCCGCCATCCCGCGGTAGCACACCGAAGTGCCCGGCCGACGGCGTCGGCCGGGCACCCCCGCTCAGCCCGCCACCGGCACCACGTCCGGTTCGGCGGGCTCCGGGGCGCGGCGCGCCTCCGTCACCGCCAGGGCCACAACGGCCGTCAGCAGCACACCGGTTCCGGCCGCCGTGGTCATCGTGAGCCGCTCCCCCAGGAACAGCACCGCGATCGCCGCGGCAGACACCGGCTCCAGCAAAAGGATCACGGAAGCGGTCGCGGCGCGCACGACGGCCAGCGACGCGAAGTACAGCACATAGGCCAGCGCCGTCGGCACCGCCGCGACGTAGCCCAGCAACAGCAGGCTGCGGCCCAGGCCGTGCGCCTGCGGCCAGAGCCCCTCCACCAGCGCGAACGGCAGCATGCACAGCGCGCCGACCGCGAAGGTACCCAGGATCGCGGCATACGGATTGCCGTTGCCGTCCCGGGCCGGCCGACGGGTGATCAGCGTCATCGCCGCGCAGCCGGCCGCGGACAGCAGCGCATAGCCGACGCCGGCGGGCCGGACCGTGGCGCCGCCCCCGCCGAGGACGAGAATCGACAGCCCGGTCAGCGCCCCCGCGACGGCCAGGACGCCGCCCGCACCGAGCCGTTCGCCCATGGTCAGACGGGCGCCGACGGCGATCAGGACGGGCGCCGCCCCCATGGTGACGACGGTGCCCACGGCCAGGCCGGTGTCCTCGACCGCGGCGAAGTAGGACGTCTGGAAGACGGCGAAGGCGACGCCGGTGAGGGCGATCCGTACGGCGCGGCGTCGCATCGGCTCATTCGAGGCCGTGGCGGGTGTGGAACCGGACCGGCGGCGCAGTACCGCGCGGACGGCGAGCAGCAGCGCCAGGCCGCCGACGGTGCGCCAGAAGCTGATGGCCAGGGGGCCGAGGCCACTGCCCCGGTAGAGCAGGGCGGCGGTCGCACCGGCCGTGCCCCAGGCGATGCCGGTGAGGGTGACGTACAGGAGCCCCCGGCCCACGGGCAGGGCAGGGGAAGGCGTGGAATGCATGAGAGAGGTGCTCCGGGAAATCCGGCACGGCGCACTGCGCCGCGGAATGGTCGCATGGTCCCGTGTTGCAGGCAGCGCCAGCCGGCCCGGGGCCACGCCCTGGCCGGGGATTTCTCGGAGGCCGCCGCCCGCCTTACGCGGCGGGAGGGGGCAGCACAGTCAAACGCATGATCGGCACCCTACGTCGCGCTCGACTTGACCGACAAGTCTTCCCCGGCCGACAGCACACCCGATGTCACGACCGCTGCCCTGCCCTCCCCATCCGACGCCGGATCCGTCCGCGCGGTGGCCGGTTCCTTCGGCTTCGCCGACTGCGCGACAAAGGCGCCCACCAGGACCACCACACCGCCGATGATCTGCGGCAGGGAGAGATGCTCGCCGAGCAGCACCCAGGCCAGTACGGTCGCGATCACCGCCTCCAGGCAGGCCACCACGCCGGCCACCTGGGGCGAGAGCAGCCGTATGGAGACCACCCCGGTGAGATACGCGGCCACCGTGGCGATCAGCACGATCCAGCCGAGGAGCAACAGAGCCGGGACGCGGGTGCCGTTCATCTCGGCGCTGCCGCCGAGCACCTCCCAGTGCAGGGTCCAGGGCCGGGCGATCACGGTGAGGATCACGGCGCCGATCAGCAGTCCGTAGGCGATCACACCGAGCGGGTCCACGGCTTCCTCGCCGTCGCTGCCGTGGTCGGACAGCACGAAGTAGCCCACCTGGCAGCAGGCCGCCCCCAGTGCCAGGGCCAGCCCGACGGCATCGAAGCTCAGCCCGGACCACACCTCGACGACACAGGCGAGTCCGCCGACGGCCAGCACGACGCCGACGGCCGCCGCCCGGGTGACCGGCCGTTTCTGGACGAAGCGCACCCAGCCCAGCACGAGGGCGGGCGCGAGGTATTCGATCAGCAGCGCGACGCCGACGGGAATCCGGGATATCGCCGCGAAGTAGCAGGCCTGGACGCCGCCCACGGCGAGCAGGCCGTAGCCCACGAGCAGGGCGGGACGACGGCGCAGCAGACCGCGGTGGCGCCAGGTCAGCGGCAGCAGGACCAGTGCGGCACCGGCGACCCGCAGCCAGGTGACGTGCAGCGGTGCGAGACCGGCCTCGATCAGGGGCTTGGCGGCGACGCCGGAACCGCCGAACGCCAGCGCGGACAGCAGCGCGATGCCGATGCCCGCACCGCTCCCGCGCGCACCGTTCGCCGGGACGGCCGGTGACGTCCGTGCGGTCCCCGTGGACCCTGATGCTGCTGGGCCCGTACCGGCAGCCGGGCCGGCGGGGCTCCCCGAAGACGTATGCATTCGGCCATGATGACAGCCGTCGTCAGCAGCTCCGCCGCCGAGACCCCTGTCACTCCTGGCCGGACGTGGTCAGCTCGCGCCGGGGCCGCACCGGTCCAGGCGTGCGGCGAGCCTGCCGGTGTCGACGGAGGCGCGGCGCAGCACCTCGACGGCCCGGGACTCGGGGTCGTCCACCAGGGCGGCGAGCAGATCGAGACAGCTGGCGCGGGTGGCATAGCGGGCGTGGGCGCGGTCGAGGGCACCGTCCAGGGCGGCGGCCGCGGCCGGTGACCATCCGGGGACGCCTGCCTCGGTGACCAGGGGGACCGCGCCGGAGTCCTCGACGGTGCCGTGCCACTGGAGTCCGTAGCCGATGCTGCGCTGGACGAGATACCCGAGCAGCCGGGCGATCTGGGGGCCGCCGTCGAAGGCGTCGCGTACCGCGGGGTCCCACTCCAGGAGGCCGTGCAGCAGATGCGCGGTGTCGACCTGGCGGTCGCCGTCGCGGGTGGCCCTCCTGCGGGCGGCGGAGACGACGGACGCCAGCTCCGCGGTGAGCTGGGTGTCGAGGTCCACCTTGGCGGGGCCGTCGCCGCCACTATACGCAGTACGGTTTTGCACAGACCCACCCCACCAGTCCCTGCGGCCCGGAACATCCCCGCTGGGAAGCATTTGCGCATCCCACGCTGGTTGGGGACGACCGCACCGTATCTCCTCCTTAGGGAGGAGATAAGAACGAGGCGAGGCGAAGGCCGGCGGGTGGCCGAAACCCGCACCCCATCACTCCCCACCGGAACGCCGCTGGCCCCGCCTGCCTTCCGTCCGCTTTTCGCCAGCCCGCTTTTCGCCGGCCCGGTTGCCGTCCGCCCTTTCTCGGGCGGCACCTCCGCAGGATCCTGATGGTGCATCAGCTTTGAGGCCCGCCGCTCTTGAACCTTCGCCTCCCTGCGGCTACGTTCCGCGGCACCAGCCAGGGACAGGCACCGAAGGGGTGGTCGTATGGCCGATGTCACCGCTCAGGCCCGGATCGAGGCACCGGCCGAGAAGATCTGGGACCGGCTGACCGACTTCGAGTCGTACGGACAGTGGAACGCCACCCACACCGACTTCCCCCAGGGCGGCCCCGCGGCGCTCGAAGTGGGCGCGGGCTACGCGGAGAACATGAAGCTGATGGGCTTCCCGGCCGAGGTCGGCTGGACCGTGCGGGAGGTCGAGCCCGGCCGCCTCCTGGACATCAGCGGCAAGGGCCCGATGGGTGTCAGCCTGGGGATGCGCTATCAGCTGACGCCGGACGGCGGGGCGACGACGGTCCGGATCGACGGGGCGTTCACCGGGGCCGCGGTCTCCCTGATGGCCGGCAAGCTCAAGGACTCGGCGAGCGCGGCGCTCAACGAGTCGCTGCGCAAGCTCGCAGAACTGGTGGGCTGAGGCGGGGCGCGCCGCACCGGGCGCGCCCCGTACCTCTGCCCCCGCTCCCCGCGACCCCGCTCAGTCCTGTCCTCCCCGTCGAGGATCAGTCCTCCTCGGCGAGGATCAGATACAGCTCCTTGCGGGCCTTGTTGACCACCGCCATGGCCTTCTCCCGCTGCTCGGGACTGCCGGTGGCCCACACCTGGCGGAACGCCTCGACCAGACCGCCGCCCGCCTTGCGTATCTCGTTCATCGCCTCCCAGTCGACGCCCCGTCCGGCGTCCTCCCAGGGGGCGTCCGAACCGCTCTCGGCCTCGGCGCGGCCGGCCTCGGTCAGCGAGAAGAGCTTCTTGCCGCCCTCGCTGGCGTTGGTGATCAGCCCCTCGTCCTCCAGGAGTTGGAGGGTGGGGTAGACCGAGCCGGGGCTGGGCTTCCACGCCCCACCACTGCGCTCGGCGATCTCCTGGATCATTTCGTAGCCGTGCATCGGCCGGTCCTTGAGGAGCGCCAGTATCGAGGCGCGCACATCGCCGCGCCGCGCTCGGCCGCGCGGTCCGCCGCCGCGACCCCGACCGCCGAAGGGCGGCCCCCCGAAAGGCGGCCCGAAGCCGCCGAACGCGGGGCGCCCCCGCTCGAAGCCGCCGACGAACTCTCCCCAGCCGCCCCGGCGCCCGGGGCCGCCGCGCTCATGACGCTGCTCGTGCCCGTGCTCGTGCGGGCCGCCGTGGTGATGTCCCTGTCCACGCATGGTGGTGCCTTTCTGCTCGTATCACTGTGTTCTCACAGCGCCGTGGTGCACCCACGGCACTTCTGTATCGCCATCCATCGTTGACCGATCGCGATGCTTCAACGATATATCGAGAACACTCGCCGAACAACCCCCTTTTCGGTGACCGCCGCGGCGCCCTCCCGCCAGCTCGCGCCACACCGCGCACCCGATCCGGGGCCAATTTCCCGGGATTGGCCTTGGCCTGCGGTTTTGTGGCACCTCTACGCTCGCGGCCATGAGGATTCGTATCGTCGACGCCTTCAGTGCGCGTCCGTTCGCCGGCAACCCCGCAGGAGTCGTGCTCCTCGACTCCGACGCCTTCCCCGACGACGCCTGGCTCCAGCGGGTCGCGGCCGAGGTCAACCTCTCCGAGACCGCGTATGCGCATCGGCTGCCCACGGGTGGCGACGCCGACTGGGCGCTGCGCTGGTTCACCCCGGCCGCAGAGGTGGACATGTGCGGGCACGCCACCCTGGCCACCGCGCATGTCCTGCACACCACTGGGACGGCGAGCGGCACGGTGCGCTTCCGTACCCGCAGCGGAGTACTGATCACGACCACCGGGGACGAGGGGTCGATCACCATGGACTTCCCGACGGCACCGCTGACCGAGGTGGCGGTGCCGCCCGTCGTCGCAGATGCACTGGGCGCCGAGATCCGCTCGGCGTACGACACCGGCCCGCACGTCGGCGATCTGCTGATCGAGCTGGCCGACGAGAAGGCCGTAGAGATGCTGGCGCCGGACCTCAAGGCGCTGGCGGGGCACGGCGGCCGGGGCGTGATCGCCACCGCACGCGCCGAAGACCCCGACGGCGGCTACGACTTCCGCTCGCGCTGCTTCTTCCCGGGGCTGGGTATCGACGAGGACCCGGTGACGGGGAGCGCCCACACCGCACTCGCCCCGTTCTGGTCGGCGCGCCTGGGCCGCGAGGCGCTGGTCGGATTGCAGGGCGGGCCCCGTACCGGATTCGTACGGACCGAGCTGCGCGGGGACCGGACGCTGCTGACCGGGGGCGCGGTCACCGTCATCGACGGCGAACTGCTCGCCGACTGAAACCCGCGGACGGCCGAACCGGCGGACGGCGCGGACCGTTCACACGGCAGCCCCTCACATGGCGTCCCGCGCCGCCCGCTCGCCCCTCAGGCCGTCGGCAGCCACCCCACCCGGCCCGCGAGCAGCGCATAGCCGAGGAACGCCACGATGTCGATGAGGGCATGGGCGGCGACCAGCGGCCCGACCCGGCCCCAGCGCCGGTAGAGCAGAACGAAGATCACGCCCATCACCATGTTGCCGAAGAAACCGCCGATGCCCTGGTAGAGGTGGTACGAGCCGCGCAGCACCGCGCTCGCGGCGAGCGCCGCCATCGGGGCCCAGCCCAACTGGCCCAGCCGGCGCAGCAGATAGCCGACGACGACGACCTCTTCCAGGACGGCGTTCTGCACCGCGGAGGCGATCAGCACCGGGATCTTCCACCACACCTCGGGCAGCGCCTCGGGCACCACCGTGAGGTTGACCCCAGCCGCCCGCGCGCCCAGGTAGAGCAGCAGCCCGCTGCCGCCGATGACCGCGGCCAAGGCGACGCCACGGCTCAGATCGAAGCCGGGCCGCCGCCGGTCGAACCCGATGGCGCGCAGTCCGCCCGCCCGTTCCCGCAGCAGAAAGTGCGCCACCAGGGCGACGGGCACCAGGGCGGTCGCGATGCCGAACAGCTGCCACGCCAGATCCAGCCAGGGCCGCCCGGGTGCCTGCGAGGCGTTGAGCGTGGCCGCCTGGTGCTTGAGGGCACCGGACTTGGTCACCGAGCCGATGAAACTGATCAGCGCCGACAGCGCGCTGGCCCCCAGCGACAGCGCCAGTACGAGCAGCGTCTCGCTCCTCAGGACGCTCCGGCAGGGCCCCTCCGCGGTCCCCGTACCGTTCCCCGCACCGGGCCCGTGCCCTGGAACGTCCGCATCGGCCACAGGACGTGTCTCCGGCTCCACGCTTCCTCCACTTCCGCACTGCCGTCTCTTCGCCATCACCGTCCCGCCAGGGTCTCGGCACCGGTGGCGAAGAGCGCGCGACAGGCCGGGGGACTCGTCCACGCAGTCGACCGGCTCCGGGCCCGCGGGTCCAAGCACCGCGCGGAGGCGTTACCGCATCAGACGGCGGCGTCACCGCAACAGGACGTCACAGCTTGCCCGATCCGTCCGTACCGCGGGCCACCGGGGTCCGCCCTCGCCACCCTCCGGGCGGCGCCTCGCCGAACGCGTTACGCGCTCTCCACCACGTGCCGCAACCCCGGTGCGTCCGAAGGCGCACCCACCGGCCACGCGACCGGCCAGGTGTGCACGGGGTCTCCGGCGTGCATCAGCTCGCTGTAGCGGCGGGTCATCGCGGTCAGTGCGGCGTCGCGGTCCAGCCCCTGGCGCAGGGCGTGATGGAAGGCCGCGGCCTGCCAGGACGCGCCGTTGACGCGGCGGGCGCAGCGGTCCTCGATGATGCCCAGATACAAGTCCCGGTCGGCCGGTTCGACGCCCCAGGCGTCCAGGCCGGCCGCCGCCAGGGGCAGCAGTTCCCGGCGGACGAGCCGTACGGCGGGGATCTCGGCGATGCCGCCGCCGCGACCGGGGCGGGGCCAGTGGAGGTCGGCGTCGATGCCGTAGCGGCAGGCGGTGTCGAAATTGGCGGCCGCGGCGGCGAACGGCAGACGGGTCCAGATGGGGCGGGGCTCCTCGGCCAGCGCCCGCACCAGGCCGTAGTAGAAGGCCGTGTTGGCGATGACGTCGGCGACGGTGGGACCGGCGGGCAGGACGCGGTTCTCCACCCTCAGGTGCGCCTTGCCGTCGGCGACGGCGTAGACGGGGCGGTTCCAGCGGTAGACAGTGCCGTTGTGCAGCACCAGTTCGGCGAGGTCGGGCACTCCGCCCTCGCCGAGCGTGCGCAGCGGATCCTGGGGCCCGCAGATCGGCAACAGCGGCGGGAAGTACCGCAGGTTCTCCTCGAAGAGGTCGTAGGCGGAATCCACCCAGCGTTCCCCGAACCAGGTGCGCGGGCGCACTCCTTGGGCCTGGAGTTCGGGTGCCCGGGTGTCGGTGGACTGCTGGAAGACCGGCGGCCGCGATTCGCGCCACAGCTCGCGGCCGAAGAGGAAGGGCGAGTTGGCGCCGACGGCGATCTGCACGGCGGCGATGGCCTGCGCGGCGTTCCAGACGGCGGCGAAGCGCCCCGGGGTGACCTGGAGGTGCAGCTGGACGGACGTACAGGCGGCCTCCGGCGCTATCGAGGCGGAACGGGAGACCAGATGCTCCACGCCCTGTATGTCGATCGCGAAGTCCTCACCGCGAGCCGCCCGCATCTGGTCGTTGAGCAGCACATAGCGGTCGATGGCGGAGAGATTGGCGGCCGTGAGGTCGGTGGCGGCCAGGGTCGGCAGGATGCCGATCATCACTATCCGGGCGGCGACCTCGCGGGCTTTTCGGTCGGCGTAGGCAAGGCCCGTACGAAGTTCCTCGGCGAGCTGGTCCAGGACGCGGCCGGCCAATCGGTGCGGGGCGATGTTGACCTCGAGATTGCACCGTGCGAGTTCGGTCTGGAAATCGCGGCTGGCGATGCGTTCCAGCACCTGGGAGTTCAGCATTCTCGGCAGCCCGTCCGAGCCCGCGAGATTCAGCTCGATCTCCAGGCCGATGAGATTCTTGGGCCGGTCGAACCGCTTCTCCGCCAGGAGGGTGCGCAATCCGGCGAGACACTCGTGCAGCTTTCTTCGATAACGCTCCCGGTCGGCCAGGTCGATCCCGTCCGCGGCGACCTTCTCCCCCATCGAAGGGTCCCTTCTCGATCGAGCGAACGGCCCGCGGCCACGGGCCGGTTAGGCCGTCCCCGACACCACCGGGGCATGCGCTACGGTCGATGATGCCCCGGCAATCTGATCGATAACGCCTCAGCGGTGTGACGCTCCCGATAGGCTCGAAGCGACGGATCGGCCGAACGGAAGTCGGCCTGCGGACAGGAACGGGCGCGGGGAGCAACGCGGCACATTCCCCGGGCATATCTCGACGGCGATCGCCATCCGCATTTCTCTTGTGAAAATCACCGATGAGATCCGGCCTACCACCTCCGCCAGGAAATACGAGGTGGCCCCTGCAATGGCCCGTACAAAGCGGCGAAAATCGCCCTGCAAAGGGGCTCGCAAAAGGGTCCGGATTCCCCCTTGCAGGAAATCGTCAAGACAAGTAGCCGAAACATTTTCAGAACATACGTCAGATAAACTCCGCACACGAGGCAGAGAGTTGGCGCCCGGTGCCGTCGCGTACCCGCCGGCGCCGGAGCACTGCGGCGCCGCCCCACCGGGCCGCCGCTCCGGTCGGCCATGCTCTGGCCCCGCATGCTGACAGCGCCGTCCGCACCTGCCCGGCTTCACCGTGTCTCCGAAGTGAGAGGCGACCCACCATGCCGCTGCATCTCCCCCCTGCCCCTGCGCCCGCCCTGCGCAGCGTTCTCACCGCCCTCGGCTCGCCCACCGCCCTCCGCGAGGCCCCCGCCGCCCTGCGCTCCGCGCACGGCCCGCTCGCCCCCGATCACCCCTTGCCGGTCCACGTGTGGAAGGACGTCCGCGGCGCGAGCGGCCCGCCGCGCACCCGGCTGGCCGGCTGGCGTTTCCTGGTGCGCAGCGGGGAGCGTGCGGTGGCCGCCGCCGAGGCGCGGCTCACCGCCGACGGCTGGACGTTCGCCCACTTCTGCGGCGGCCCCTATGTCGCCGCCACGGAACAGGCGCTCCACCAGGCCGAAGCGCTGGCCGCGCCGTACCAGCCGCGGCTGCTGTCCGTACCGGAGCTGTACATGGTCACCCTGTGGCTGCACCACGACACCGCCTCGGACGGCACCGACGGCCTGCCCGCCCCCGGTGATCTGCTGGTGCCGCTGGCGCCCGCCCCACCAGGGATCGCCCCGCACCGCCCCCACCGGGTCGCCGATCTCCTGCCCCGGCTCACCCTCCGCCTCACCCCGCCCGGCCCGCTGCTCGACTCCCCGGCCGCCTGAGGGCGTACGCCGTAGCCCACCCCCGGCGCCCCGCGCTCCCTTGTGGCCGCGGGGCGCTCGGCTGCGTCCGTCTGCCTCTGTCAAGGGCACCCGGCGGCGCGAAAACACCTCCCGACCCCCTTGAGGACCCCAACCCCCTTGGGTACGAATGCATTTGAACCGCCCGCACGGGTGATGCGTCCTTATCCAGTGCGCACAACTGCTGCGAAATCCCTGCGGAAACCCTTCCGTGGGGCAACACTGGGAGCAACCGAGGGAAACGGGGGAGCGGCCATGGCCATCTCATCGAGCCGCACTACGACGTTCACACCGCAGCGAAAGACAACTTCCATGTGTCAGCACCAACCTCCTTGCCCGTCCGCGGACTCCAGCGACCGGGAAGCCGCGCATCCCGTGGCGCACCACCCCGAGCAGGGCTGGAGCCTGCTGTGCAACGGCGTCCTGCTCTTCGAGGACACCGGTGAGCTGCTGCCCGACGGGCAGGTCATCGCCCCGCACCGGCCGCAGGCCGTCGCCAGCGTGGCCTGACCTCCGGCGCCTGGCAGTACAACAGGGCCCCCGGCGAGTGCGCCGAGGGCCCTTGATGTTGTCCGGAGGGACCGGTGGTGATCAGCCCTCGTACTCGTCCAGCGGCGGGCAGGAGCAGACGAGGTTGCGGTCACCGAAGGCGCCGTCGATCCGGCGCACCGGCGGCCAGTACTTCTCCGCCGCCACGACACCGGCCGGGAAGACGGCCTCCTCGCGGGTGTAGTGGTGCTCCCACGTGCCGGCGAGCGCGGCCGCGGTGTGCGGGGCGTTGCGCAGCGGGTTGTCGTCCTTGTCCCACTCCCCCGAGCCGACCTTCTCGATCTCCGCGCGGATGGCGATCATCGCGTCGCAGAACCGGTCCAGCTCGTCGAGGTCCTCGCTCTCGGTGGGCTCGATCATCAGCGTGCCGGCCACCGGGAAGGACATCGTCGGCGCGTGGAAGCCGTAGTCGATCAGTCGCTTGGCGACATCGTCGATGCTCACGCCGGTCGCCTTGGTAAGCGGCCGGACGTCGATGATGCACTCGTGCGCCACCAGGCCGCCGGGGCCGGTGTAGAGCACCGGGTAGTGCGGCTCCAGGCGCTTGGCGATGTAGTTGGCGCTCAGGACCGCGACCTGGGTGGCGCGCTTGAGGCCCTCGCCGCCCATCAGGCGCACATACGCCCAGGAGATCGGGAGTATCCCGGCGGAGCCCCAGGGAGCCGCGGAGATCGGCCCGACGCCCGTCTCGGGGCCAGCGGTGGGCTGGAGCGGGTGGTTGGGCAGATACGGCGCCAGGTGGGCGCGTACGGCGACCGGGCCGACACCGGGGCCGCCGCCGCCGTGCGGGATGCAGAAGGTCTTGTGCAGGTTCAGGTGCGAGACATCGCCGCCGAACTTGCCGGGCTCGGCGAGGCCGACCAGCGCGTTGAGGTTGGCGCCGTCGACGTAGACCTGGCCGCCGGCGTCGTGCACCGCCGCGCAGATCTGGGTGATGTGCTCCTCGAAGACGCCGTGTGTGGAGGGGTAGGTGACCATCAGGACCGCGAGCTCGTCGCGGTGCTTGTCGATCTTGGCGTGCAGATCGTCGGCGTCCACCTCGCCGTCCTCGCCGGTCTTGACGACGACGACCTTCATCCCGGCCATGACGGCGCTGGCGGCGTTGGTGCCGTGTGCCGAGGACGGGATCAGGCAGACGGTGCGCTGCTCGTCACCGTTGGCACGGTGGTAGGCGCGGACGGCCAGCAGACCGGCCAGCTCGCCCTGCGATCCGGCGTTCGGCTGGATGGAGACCTTGTCGTAGCCGGTGACGGCAGCCAGCCGCTCCTCCAGCTCCTGGATGAGCGTGAGGTAGCCCTGGGCCTGGTCGGCGGGCGCGAAGGGGTGCAGCTGACCGAACGCGGGCCAGGTGACCGGCTCCATCTCGGTGGTGGCGTTCAGCTTCATCGTGCAGGAGCCGAGGGGGATCATGCCGCGGTCCAGCGCGTAGTCCTTGTCCGCCAGGCTGCGCAGGTAGCGCAGCATCGCGGTCTCGGAGCGGTGCTGGTGGAAGACCGGGTGGGTCAGGTAGTCGTCACCGCGCAGCAGCTCCTGCGGCAACGTTTCGGCAGCGGCGGCATCCAGCTGCTCGATGTCGGCGTCCACCCCGAAGGCGCCCCAGACCCCGGTCAGCTGTGCGCGTCCGGTGGTCTCGTCGCAGGCGATGCCGACCAGGTCGGCGTCGACCTGGCGGAGGTTGACACCGGCCTCGCGGGCCGCGGCGACGACCTCGGCGGCCCGGCCGGGCACCCGTGCGGTGAGCGTGTCGAAGTACGTGCCGTGGACGATCTCCACGCCGCCCGCGCGCAGGCCCTCGGCCAGGATCGCGGCGTAGCGGTGGGTGCGCCGGGCGATGGTCCGCAGGCCCTCGGGGCCGTGGTAAACCGCGTACATTCCGGCCATGACGGCGAGCAGCACCTGCGCGGTGCAGATGTTGCTGGTGGCCTTCTCGCGACGGATGTGCTGCTCACGGGTCTGGAGCGCGAGGCGGTAGGCCTTGTTGCCGTCGGCGTCGACGGAGACGCCCACCAGACGGCCGGGCAGGCTGCGGGCGAACTTCTCGCGTACGGCCATGAAGCCCGCGTGCGGCCCGCCGAAGCCCATCGGGACGCCGAAACGCTGGGTGGTACCCACCGCGATGTCCGCGCCGAGCTCGCCGGGCGAGGTCAGCAGCGTCAGGGCGAGCAGATCGGCGGCGACGGTGACGACCGCGCCCAGCTCCTGCGCCTGCGCTATGACGGCGCGCGGGTCACGCACCGCGCCGGAGGCACCCGGGTACTGGAGCAGCAGGCCGAAGACGCCGCGCTCGGCGATCTCGGCGGGGATGCCGTCGGACAGGTCCGCGACGACGACCTCGACGCCGGTCGGCTCGGCGCGGGTCTGAATCACCGCGATGGTCTGCGGCAGACAGTCGGCGTCGACCAGGAAGACGCCCTGCTTGACCTTGCCGACCCGGCGGGAGAGCGCCATCGCCTCGGCGGCGGCGGTGCCCTCGTCCAGCAGGGAGGCACCCGAGGTGGGCAGCCCGGTCAGGTCGGCGACCGTGGTCTGGAAGTTCAGCAGCGCCTCCAGGCGCCCCTGGGAGATCTCGGGCTGGTAGGGCGTGTACGCGGTGTACCAGGCCGGGTTCTCCATCACGTTGCGCAGGATCACCGGCGGGGTGAAGGTGCCGTAGTAGCCCAGGCCGATCATGGAGGACAGGACCTGGTTGCGCTCGGCGAGGCCCTGCAGCTCCTTGAGGACCTCGGCCTCGGTACGGCCCTGCGGCAGGCCGAGGGCCTCCGCGCTCTTGATCACGTCGGGGACGGCGGTGTCGGTGAGCTCGTCCAGCGAACCGAAGCCGACCTGCGCGAGCATCTTGGCCTGCGCCTCGTGGTCGGGGCCGACGTGCCGGTGCTCGAAGGGGATACCGCGCTCCAGCTCGGTCAAGGAGATGCGATTGGTGGTCATCTGCGGGGGCCTCCTGGTCATACGACCTACGAGGGGCACCACGGCGCTGGTGCCCGGACGGCCTCCCCCTCTGTCATCTCAACCTGAGAGCTTCACCGGCCCGCAGGAGGCGGCCCGGCTTTCACCGTCGGTGAGGAGGGGTCCCGGCGCTGGTGCCTTCCGCGGCCCGCCCTGCTTTCCAGAGTGACCTCGTCCATGCGGTACGGATGCCTGAGAGATTCCGGGGAGGAGTTGCTCCTTCGGCGCCCCCGCCGCGAACGGCAAGGGACTCTCCCGCATGGGGTCAGCGGCCATTCGCCAGCCTACCAGCGCACCTGTCGGGCGAACCTTCGAGTGGCCGGGGCGGGAAATGTGCCGTTTGGTAGGTGCACAGGGCCGTTGCGACCACAAGGAGGGGCCGTGCACACCGATATCGATCCCCGGAGCCTGATCGGCCGCAAAGCGTTCGACAGGAACGGCACCAAGATCGGCACCATTGATGAGGTCTATCTCGATGACGCGACCGGCGAACCCGAATGGGCGGCCGTGCGCACCGGCCTTTTCAGCCGGGATGCGTTCGTCCCCCTGGAACCCAGCGAGCTGGTCGAGGAAGGGCTGCAGATCCCCTACGACCGCAAGCTGATCAAGGACGCCCCGGATTTCGGGGTCGGCCGCCATCTCTCCCCCGAGCAGGAACTCCAGCTCTACCACCACTACCGGCTGGATATCTCCTCCCCCGACTCCGGCTCCGCCCCGTCCCCGGGCGACAAGGACTTCGGCCACGTCGCCGGATCGGAGGACTGACCGGCCCCGGGTCCCCCGCCCACCAGCGGCAACGGCTCCCCTGGCCGCAGCGCCGGGTCATCGACCGCAAAGGTCCGCACCCTCCCCGGTGCGGACCACGGCTGCTCGAAACGTACGGTCACTCTGCCCACCCCGCTGCCCTGCACCCATCCGGTGCCGTAATCGTCGTGCACCACATCGAGCCCCGGTGACCAGCGGCGCGGCGGCTCCTCCTCCGGCTCCGGCTCGCCCCCCTCCGCCCCCGCCGGCTCCGCCGCCACCCGGGCGCTCTCCTGCGCCTCCTGCTCCGTCGCCAGCTGCGCGAAGAGATCCTCCTGGGTGAAGTCGGCCAGCCCGCTCACTCCCACCCCCAGCAGCCGCACCCCGCCCGTGGTGTCCACCGTCTCCAGGAGACGTGCCACGGCCTCCCGCACGACCGCGGGGTCGTCCGTGGGCCCGCGCAGCGTCTCCGACCTGGTCAACGTCGAGAAGTCGTAGTTACGGACCTTGATCACCACCGTGCGCCCGGACCGCCCGGCCGCCCGCAGCCGCTGCACACACCGCTCGGCCAGCCGCATCAGCTCGGTCCGCACCCGGGTCCGGTCGGTGAGATCGACCTCGAAGGTGTCCTCGACCGAGATCGACTTGGCATCCCGCTCGGCCACCACCGGGCGGTCGTCCCGGCCCAGCGCCATCGCGTACAGCCCGGCGCCGTGTGCCTTCCCCAGGAGCCGCACCAGCTCGTCCTCCCCGGCCTCCGCGGTCTCCGCGACGGTGTGGATTCCGGCCCGGCGCAGCGCCTCGGCCGTCGCCGGCCCCACCCCGGGCAGCGTCCGCACCGGCATCGGCCCCAGCAACTCCCGCTCCGTACCGGGCTCGATCACCACCAGGCCGTCCGGCTTCGCCGCCTCGGACGCGATCTTCGCCAGCATCTTGGCCCCGGCCAGCCCCACCGAGCCGGTCAGTCCCGTGGCCTCACGGATGTCGCGCCGCAGCCGCTCCCCCACGGCCCGTACGGCGCCCGCCTCGGGCGCCACCCCGCCCGCCTCCAGGTCCACGAACGCCTCGTCCAGGCTCAGCGGCTCCACCAGCGGCGACAGCGCATGCAGCAGCTCCATCACCTTCTCGCTGACCTGGCGGTAGAGCTCGAAGCGCGGACTGAGGTAGGCGGCGTTGGGGCACAGCCGGCGCGCCTGCGCGGTCGGCATGGCCGAGCGGACACCGAAGACTCGGGCCTCGTACGACGCCGTGGCGACCACTCCGCGCGGCCCGATCCCGCCGACGATCACCGGCTTCCCGCGCAGGCTCGGCTTCGCCGCCTGCTCGGCAGAGGCGTAGAAGGCATCCATGTCCAGATGCAGAATCGTCGGCGCGGGTCTCACACCACCGATCCTCCCGCACCCCACTGACAATCGGCCCGAACCCGATCCGAGGGCCGCGGCGGAGCCGTGTGAGGACTCAGCCCGCCCGGTTGCGCCGACGCGCGAGTTCGTCGTGCGGGTTCTCCCCGATCAGCGTCTCGCCGGTGTCCAGCCGCTCGCCGTGCAGCTCGGACAGCGCGGCCTCCACATCCCGCAGCACCACGCCCACCGCGATCCCGAAGACGCCCTGGCCGCCCTGGAGCAGATCGACGACCTGGTCGGGCGAGGTGCACTCGTAGACCGTGGCGCCGTCGCTCATCAGCGTCATCCGCGTCAGATCGGCCAGCCCGCGCGAGCGCAGATGCTGGACGGCGGTGCGGATGTTCTGCAACGACACCCCGGTGTCCAGCAGCCGCTTGACGATCTTCAGGACGACGACGTCCCGGAAGTTGTAAAGCCGCTGGGTGCCGGAGCCGTAGGCGGGGCGGATGCTCGGCTCCACCAGACCGGTGCGCGCCCAGTAGTCCAGCTGCCGGTAGGTGATCCCCGCCGCCGCACACGCGGTCGGTCCCCGGTAGCCGATGCTCTCCGCCGCGCGGTCATCCGACACCGCGGCGGGCCGCGCCGGTGCGCGGTTCGCTGCTGCATTCGGGTGGAGCGGCAACGCCCCTTCCGCCGCCGTACCGTCGCCGGTGATTGCCACGCCGCCCTCCGTCCTCCACGTCCCGGACGGGACCTGCCTTATCGACGGTATGCAGTCACTGGGGGTGCGTCAACGATCGCCGCGCTCGCCACGCCGAGTGATAATCACCCTACGAGTGGTTTCTCGTGACCTCGCGCGGGGAACGGCTAAAGAGTTTGGCCGGAATCAGACGCTTGGGCCGGCCGGGTCACTGGCTGCTGCTGCCGAAGTCCTCGGGCGAGATCTGATCGAGGAACTCGCGGAACTTCTCCACCTCGTCCTCCTGCTCGTCCGGGATCGCGATGCCCGCGTCGTCCAGCACACCGTCGGAGCCGTAGATCGGCGTACCGGTGCGCAGCGCCAGCGCTATGGCGTCCGACGGGCGCGCGCTGACCTCGACGCCGCTGGCGAAGACCAGTTCGGCGTAGAACACTCCCTCGCGCAGATCCGTGATGCGGACCTGCGTCAGCTCCTGGCCCACCGCTTCCAGCACATCCTTGAAAAGGTCGTGCGTCAGCGGCCTGGCAGGGACCATGCCCTGCTGGGCAAAGGCGATGGCGGTGGCCTCCCCCGGCCCGATCCAGATGGGCAGGTAACGATCGCCTCCCACCTCCCGCAGGAGCACGATCGGTTGGCTGGAAGGCATTTCCACCCGGACACCCACGACGTCGAGCTCGTTCACACAGCAACCCTAGGACGTGCCCGGCAGGTTTGGGTAGTCGGGCAGTCATTTGGTCACGGGAGGCGGACCTTCAGCGCGGTCTGGACCCATGCCGCATGCAGGCGTACGGACAGGGTCGCCAGCTCCCTGGCGGTGGCCTCCGCATGGGCTCTGGTCTGCGGATTACGGTGCCGGCGCAGCGGTGCCACGACCTGCTCGACAAGGCCCGCCTCGCGCTCGGCGGCCGCCTTGACGGCACGCAGATGCCGTGGTTCGAGACCAAAACGTCCCAGCTCGGCGACGAGTTTCGCGACCGTGACGGCCTCGCTGCCGTAGCTGCCGTCGGCATCGGGCGCGACCAGCCCGTATGCCTCCCAGTCGGCCAGCGCTGCCTCGTCCGCCTCCGCGGCCGCCAGCAGTTCCTCCCGGCCGATCCGGGCGGCCTGCGCATGCCCCTCGCCCGCCTCACGCATCCCCGGAACAAGATCCCGGGACGCGGTGGCCTGGGCCGGCAGCTGCACCTGCTCACCGCGCTCCAGGGCGTCCAGATGCTCGCGGATGACTTTCAGCGGAAGATAGTGGTCACGTTGCATCCGCAGCACGCCGGCCAGCCGCTCGACATCGGCGGGCGTGAATTTGCGGTACCCGGAAGGCGTGCGCTCCGGCTCGACCAGCCCCTCGGCCTCCAGGAAGCGGATCTTGGAGATGGTGACCTCGGGGAATTCCTCGCGCAGCAAAGTGAGCACCGTACCGATGCTCACCGGTTTGCCGTCCGAGGAGGCGGCGCCGGAGGACCCGGCACCGCCTTTCGGTGTGGGGCGCATATGCCTTCCCTGGCCGGTCAGATTCCGGCGCCTCGCTGGCTCGCGTAGAAGACCAGCCGGAACTTGCCGATCTGGACCTCGTCCCCGTTGGAGAGTACGACCGAGTCGATCGGCTCGCGGTTGACGTACGTGCCGTTCAGGCTGCCGACGTCGGCGACCGTGAAACGGCCGTCGGAGCCGCGCCGGAACTCCACATGGCGGCGCGAGACCGTCACGTCGTCCAGGAAGATGTCGCCCTGCGGGTGGCGGCCGGCCGTGGTCAGCTCGCCGTCCAGCAGGAAGCGGCTGCCCGAGTTCGGTCCCCGGCGGACGATCAGCAGCGCCGAACCCAGCGGGAGGGCATCGACCGCCGCCTGGGCCTCGGGCGACAGGGACGGCATCTGGGTCTGGCCCGTCGCCTCCGCGTCATAGGCCTCGATGCCGGAGATGGAGATCGTCGACGTCGTCTCGGACGCGCGCTCGGGCTGTGCGCCCGCGCGCAGCGGCGCACCACAGTTGGAGCAGAACCGGCTCGCCTCGGCGCTCCGGTGCCCACACCTCGTACAGACCTGCACAGCCGAACCTCCACCCGGGGTTGAGGCCGATGGTTCCTGGGAACCTATGCGGGCGGCCCCGGAGGGGTCAACAGAACCCGCGCCGTGCCCCCCGGACGGACCGCTGACCTCGTCACGGAAGAGCGGACGGTCCGCTTCGGCGCCACCCTCCTCGGGCCGGCCCGCGGCACGATGCCGCGCCGAGCCGCTGCCGCCTTCCTGGCGTGCGCTCTTGCCGAACAGCTTTCCAAACAACTTCACGGGCGATTCCCCTTGAACGAAACAGACCCGCCCGTGGGGCAGGACGAACCCTCGATGCACACACCGGCCGATCCGGACATCCTGTGAACGTCCGTGGCCATCAGACAGTTTCCACCACACACCACATTCACGGTGCGCCGACCCCCCGCTACCTCATGCCCTCCCCGGGCCATCGCCATACGTGAATCCCTCACTGCGATGACGACCGAGCGTAGTCAGGCCGCTTCGCCTCTCGCAAGGCATCCACAATGATCTTCCTTTGTCGGGTCACAGACACCCTGGCCTGCTCCTTTTCCAAAGTCTGAACCACCCCACCGGGGATGTTCAGCGCCGGTTCCAGATCCTCGGGCTTACCGATGACCTTGAAACGGTAGGGCTGGGTGACCCGCTTTCCGTCGATCCCCACGCCGCCGCTCACATCCGAGAGGTAGGTGTTCGCGACGACCCGTACGTTATTGACCTGGATGGCCTCGGCACCGGCCGCCCGCAGCTCCTGGATGGTGTCCAGCAGCTTGTCCGCCTCGACGGAGTGGGAGGCGTCGTCGATGGTCAGGGTGATGCCGGGGCCCTGCGCCGCGACGGTCCCGGCCAGCACGCCCAGCTGCTGTTCCTTCTCCACGGTCTGCTTACGGGCCTCCTCGGCCTGGTCCGAACTGTTCTCCAGCTCGGTCTTCTGCCCTTCCAGACGCCGCTGCTCGTCCGCCAGCCGCTGGGAGCGGTTGTCCAGTTCATCCAGAATGCGCACCAGATCCTCCTGGCGCGCACCCCGCAACGCACTGCTGTCACTCGTGGAACGTACCTGAATCGCCAGGCCGAGACCGAGAATGAACAGGAGCAGAGCAACGATCAGTTGAGCCCGGGTCAGCCGCGGCGGCCACAGGCTCGCAACGAGGCGCTGGCGGCCGGTCTGCGGCTCTCCGGAAGCCCCATCTTCCGCCACCGGGGCGGCATCACCGGCATCTGCCGGTTTATCGGCGGTCTGCCGCGTGTCGTCCGTTTTGCGCCCTTCCGCTTCCTCCCCCGCGGCCTTGGGGGCTGACCGGCTCTCGGGAGGCATCGGCCGCCGGTCGGCAGGGCCGCGGTCCTGCTGCGGCTCCGGCCTGCGCCGCTCCGGCTCGTGCTGCTCCGGCTCGTGCTGCTCGGGCGTCTTCTTCTCCGGCCCGGGGGTCTCGTCGGCTGCCATCCACCTCACGCCCTGAAAACGTGCCGACGGATCGCGGCCGCGTTGGAGAAGATCCGGATACCCAGCACCACGACGACTCCGGTGGAGAGTTGGGCGCCGACGCCCAGTTTGTCGCCGAGGAAGACGATCAGCGCGGCGACCACGACGTTGGAGAGGAAGGAGACGACGAAGACCTTGTCGTCGAAGATGCCGTCCAGCATCGCGCGCAGACCGCCGAACACGGCATCCAGCGCCGCGACGACAGCAATCGGCAAGTAGGGCTCGACCACCGTCGGCACCACGGGTCGGACCACAAGCCCGACCACGACTCCCACAATGAGGCCCAGTACGGCGATCACGATGTGCCCTTCCCTATGTCGGCGCCGTCCGCCTTGGCGGCACCGGCCTGCGGCTTTGCGGTACGTACGGTCAAACTGGGCGCGGGCGGCAGCGTGAGCTCGCCCTCGGCCGAAATCTTGGTGCGCACGCCGTAGTTCTCCTGCAGCACCCGCAGGTACTGACCGTCGGCGCTGGTCTGGAACGCGGTGCTCAGCCGTTGCCCGTCCCCCACCGCCAGCACCGTATAAGGCGGTACCAGTGGCTTGTTGTCGACCAGTATGGCGTCTCCCGCGGCCCTGATCGCCGAGAGTGACGTAAGCCGCTGTCCATTGACGGAGACGGCCTCCGCACCCGACTCCCACAGGCCGTTGACAACGCGTTGCATGTCCCTGTCCCGTACCCGCCCGGTGTCGGAGAAACCACTGCTCTCCCGCGGGCCGCCCCCGGTGGACTCCGCATCCTTGGCGTCGTCCACCACCAGTTTCACGCCAGGGCCGGTCACTTCGGTCGAACCGGACAACAAGGCCAGCAGATCGACCTTGTCGCCGCCATGCGTCTTCAGCGCCTCGTGCTGCATTCTGCTGACCGCGTCCCGGGTCGCGTCCACCCGTTTTTGCTGTGTGTCCGCCGCGCTGGTGCCCTTCTGGATGCGGTGGATGAGCTCCTCGCGTTCCTTCGCGAGCGTCGGTGCCGATATACGTGCCTGAGCGGCACCGACCGTGACCACCACGGCCGCCAGGACGAGACCAGTGGCCAGGCCCAACTTTGCGCGCAGAGTGCGCGGCAGACCGCTGACGCCCGCGGCGGATTTGCGCGCCGCGGCCTCCGCATACCCGTCGTCGAGGCTGTGATCCATCACATTGGTCAGCAGCGACATCGACGCGTCGGGGCGCGCGGCCGGCTTCCTGGGAGTGCTCCGATCGGGGCGCTGCTGCGACATACCGCTCATCGTCGCACGTCGCACTGACAGTCTCCCAATGGCCCCACCGGCGTGCCCGATTGCGGGCACGCCGGTGTGCCGGGGTTCATCGTCCGGCGCTGTCCACCACGGCCGACCACTCGTCCAGCAGCTGCTGGGCGGAGGCATCGTCCGGCCCCTCCGCCCACAGGTGCGTGACCGCCTCGGCCGGGTCGGGCAGCACCAGCACCCAGCGGCCGTCGGTCTCCACGACCCGCACACCGTCGGTGGTGTCCACCTCCCGGTCACCAGCCGCCTCGACCACATGCCGCATGACCAGCCCCTTGACCGCCCACGGCGTGGCGAGATCGCGGCGCAGGACATGCGCCCGGGGGATCCGCGCATCGATCTTGCTGAGCGTGAGCTGCGTACGGGCCACCAGGCCGATCAGCGTGACGAACGCGGCCGCGCCGTCGAAGACGCTGCTGAACTCGGGGATGATGAACCCGCCCAGCCCGTCACCGCCGAAAACCGTGCCCTCCATCCGCCCCACCCGGGTCAGATCGTCGGGCGAGGTGGTCGTCCACTCCACCTGGGTCCCGTGATACGCAGCCACCTGCTCGGCGATCCGGGTCGTGGTCACCGGCAGCGCCACCCGCCCACTGCGCCGCTCGGCCGCCACCAGATCCAGCATCACCAGCAGCGCACGGTCGTCCTCGATGATCCGGCCGCGCTCGTCCACCAGGGACAGCCGCTCGCCCACGGGGTCGAAGCGCACCCCGAAGGCCGCCCGCGCGGACGCCACGATCTCACCGAGCCGCACCAGGCCGGAGCGCTTGGCCTCGGCCGTCTCGGTCGGCCGCGACTCGTCGAGACCGGGATTGATCGTCAGCGAGTCGACGCCGAGCCGTCCCAGCAGACTGGGCAGCACGAGACCGGCGCTTCCGTTGGACGCATCCACGACGACCTTGAGCCCGGAGTCGGCGATACCCGTGGTGTCCACGGCCCGCAGGACGGATCCGGTGTACGAGTCGAAGACGCTCGCCGGGAAACGCAGATCACCGATCTCGCCGGGGAAGGCGCGACGGTACTCCTGACGGGCGTAGACCCGGTCGAGCTTGCGCTGCCCGGCCTGCGACAGGTCAGCGCCCCGCTCGTCGAAGAACATGATGTCGACGGAGTCCGGCACCCCCGGCGTCGTTCGGACCATGATGCCGCCTGCGCTGCCCCGGGCGGTCTGCTGACGGGCGACCGGAAGCGGAACGTTCTCGAGATCCCTGACATCGATGGCGCTGGCCTGCAGCGCGGAGATCACCGCGCGCTTGAGCGCCCGCGCACCACGGGAGTGGTCACGGGCGGTGGTGACGGTCGACCCCTTCTTGAGCGTCGTGGCATACGCACCCGCAAGCCGCACCGCCAGCTCCGGAGTGATCTCGACGTTCAGGATTCCGGACACCCCACGCGCCCCGAACAGATGCGCCTGGCCGCGGGACTCCCAGATCACCGACGTATTGACGAACGCGCCGGCCTCGATGGTCTTGAACGGATAGACCCGCACGTTCCCCTGGACGATCGACTCCTCACCGATCAGACACTCGTCACCGATGACCGCGCCGTCCTCGATCCGCGCGGCCCGCATGATGTCGGTGTTCTTGCCGATCACACAGCCACGCAGATTGCTGTGCTGACCGACGTAGACGTTGTCGTGGACCACGGCCTTGTGCAGAAAGGCGCCGCTCTTGACGACGACATTGGAGCCGACGACCGTGTGCTCACGGATCTCCACACCGGCCTCGACCTTGGCGTAGTCACCGATGTACAGCGGCCCCCGCAGCGTCGCATCGGGATGCACCTCCGCACCCTCGGCCACCCATACGCCCGGCGAGATCTCGAAGCCGTCGATTTCGACGTCGACCTTGCCTTCGAGCACATCCGCCTGCGCCTTGACATAGCTCTCGTGGGTGCCGACATCCTCCCAGTAGCCCTCGGCGACATAACCGTAAATCGGCTTGCCTTCCTTCATGAGCTGCGGGAAGACATCGCCGGACCAGTCCACGGGAACATCCGGCTCGAAGTAGTCGAAGACCTCCGGCTCCATCACGTAGATGCCCGTGTTGACGGTGTCCGAGAAGACCTGGCCCCAGGTGGGCTTTTCCAGGAACCGCTCGACCCGACCGCCCTCGTCGACGATGGTGATGCCGAACTCCAGCGGATTGGGAACCCTGGTGAGGCAGACGGTGACCAGAGCGCCCTTTTCCTTGTGGAAGCGGATCAGATCGGAGAGATCGAAGTCGGTGAGAGCGTCACCCGAGATGACGAGAAAAGCATCGTCCTTGAGGGCCGCCTCCGCGTTCTTCACGCTCCCCGCGGTGCCCAGCGGCTTTTCCTCGTTGGCGTATGTGAGCTCCATTCCGAGCTCTTCCCCGTCACCGAAATAGTTTTTGACGAGCGAGGCAAGGAATTGCACGGTCACGACGGTCTCGGTGAGACCATGCCGTTTCAGCAGCCGCAGCACATGCTCCATGATGGGCCTATTGGCCACGGGCAGCAGCGGCTTCGGCATGCTCGACGTCATGGGGCGAAGTCGAGTGCCTTCGCCGCCCGCCATCACAACGGCCTTCATGTCGGAAGCGTCCTCCTCTAAGAGACGAACGGTCTTGCCGACTTCACTTGTCCAGGTCGCCCACTGTTGCTGTGCTCACGTTCGGGCACCGGACCTTGGCATAATCTGCCGGTTCGACGAGCTCAGTCGGCCGTGGCGTCCGCCCTGATGAGCCGGCGGACCTGGACCACGTAGAGGATCCCTGCCCACCAATACAGCGCCGTACCCCATCCCGCGAACGCCCAACCGAAAATAGTAGCGAGGGAGTGAAGCCAGGTGCTTCCGCCGCTCAGCAGGAGCAACGGGAAGGCATACATCAAGTTGAACGTAGCCGCTTTGCCCAGAAAGTTCACCTGGGGAGGGCCATACCCGTGACGCCCCAGGAATCCGACCGCGATCAGCAGCATCAGTTCCCGCGCCAACAGTGCCGCGGTGAGCCAGAACGGCAGGATCTCACGCCATGTCAGACCGACGAGGGTGGAGAGGATGTACAGCCGGTCGGCCGCCGGGTCGAGGATCCGGCCGAGGCTGCTGATCTGGTTCCAGCGCCGAGCGAGCTTCCCGTCCAGATAATCGCTGACGCCGCTCAGCGCGAGCACCAGCAACGCCCAGGGATCGGCGTTCGGGCCGCCGAATTCCGGCCACAGGATCAACCACAGGAACACCGGCACGCCGACGAGGCGCGCCATGCTCAGAATGTTCGGGATGGTGAGGACGCGATCCGTCTGTACCCGCGTCTCCTGGACCTCCACTCGGAAGCCTCCTGGGTGAAATGTGCCAACGATACCCCTGACCTTACCTGCCGCGCCGGCCACGCCGCGCCGCGGGTCCCCGAACCGGGAAACGCGAAAGAGCCCCGCCGGGAACGTGGTTCCCGGCGGGGCTCTCTCTAAGAATTGTTCGGCGGCGTCCTACTCTCCCACAGGGTCCCCCCTGCAGTACCATCGGCGCTGAAAGGCTTAGCTTCCGGGTTCGGAATGTAACCGGGCGTTTCCCTAACGCAATGACCACCGAAACACTATGAAGTTAACCAACCGGAGCATGACTCAACAGTCGTTACTTCAGAACCTACACAGTGGACGCGAGCAACTGAGGACAAGCCCTCGGCCTATTAGTACCAGTCAACTCCACACCTTACGGCGCTTCCATATCTGGCCTATCAACCCAGTCGTCTACTGGGAGCCTTACCCCATCAAGTGGGAGGGAGCCCTCATCTCGAAGCAGGCTTCCCGCTTAGATGCTTTCAGCGGTTATCCTTTCCGAACGTAGCCAACCAGCCATGCCCTTGGCAGAACAACTGGCACACCAGAGGTTCGTCCGTCCCGGTCCTCTCGTACTAGGGACAGCCCTTCTCAAGACTCCTACGCGCACAGCGGATAGGGACCGAACTGTCTCACGACGTTCTAAACCCAGCTCGCGTACCGCTTTAATGGGCGAACAGCCCAACCCTTGGGACCGACTCCAGCCCCAGGATGCGACGAGCCGACATCGAGGTGCCAAACCATCCCGTCGATATGGACTCTTGGGGAAGATCAGCCTGTTATCCCGGGGTACCTTTTATCCGTTGAGCGACGGCGCTTCCACAAGCCACCGCCGGATCACTAGTCCCTACTTTCGTACCTGCTCGACCCGTCAGTCTCACAGTCAAGCTCCCTTGTGCACTTACACTCAACACCTGATTGCCAACCAGGCTGAGGGAACCTTTGGGCGCCTCCGTTACCCTTTAGGAGGCAACCGCCCCAGTTAAACTACCCACCAGACACTGTCCCTGATCCGGATCACGGACCCAGGTTAGACATCCAGCACGACCAGAGTGGTATTTCAACAATGACTCCACACCAACTGGCGTTGATGCTTCACAGTCTCCCACCTATCCTACACAAGCCGAACCGAACACCAATATCAAGCTATAGTAAAGGTCCCGGGGTCTTTCCGTCCTGCTGCGCGAAACGAGCATCTTTACTCGTAATGCAATTTCACCGGGCCTATGGTTGAGACAGTCGAGAAGTCGTTACGCCATTCGTGCAGGTCGGAACTTACCCGACAAGGAATTTCGCTACCTTAGGATGGTTATAGTTACCACCGCCGTTTACTGGCGCTTAAGTTCTCAGCTTCGCCACACCGAAATGTGACTAACCGGTCCCCTTAACGTTCCAGCACCGGGCAGGCGTCAGTCCGTATACATCGCCTTACGGCTTCGCACGGACCTGTGTTTTTAGTAAACAGTCGCTTCTCGCTGGTCTCTGCGGCCACCACCAGCTCAGGATGCAAGACCCCTCACCAGCAATGGCCCCCCTTCTCCCGAAGTTACGGGGGCATTTTGCCGAGTTCCTTAACCATAGTTCACCCGAACGCCTCGGTATTCTCTACCTGACCACCTGAGTCGGTTTAGGGTACGGGCCGCCATGAAACTCGCTAGAGGCTTTTCTCGACAGCATAGGATCATCCACTTCACCACAATCGGCTCGGCATCAGGTCTCAGCCTTAACGTGTGACGGATTTGCCTACCACACGGCCTACACCCTTACCCCGGGACAACCACCGCCCGGGCTGGACTACCTTCCTGCGTCACCCCATCACTTACCTACTACCACCTTGGGTCAGCGGCTCCACCACTCCCCTCAACTCCGAAGAGATCAGGGCGGCTTCACGGCCTTAGCATTAATGGGCTCAGTATTGGGCGTTTCAAAGCGGGTACCGGAATATCAACCGGTTGTCCATCGACTACGCCTGTCGGCCTCGCCTTAGGTCCCGACTTACCCTGGGCAGATCAGCTTGACCCAGGAACCCTTAGTCAATCGGCGCAAGAGTTTCCCACTCTTGTATCGCTACTCATGCCTGCATTCTCACTCGTGAACCGTCCACAACTCGCTTCCACGGCTGCTTCACCCGGCACACGACGCTCCCCTACCCATCACGATCCCCGTTGGGGGTAATATCGCAATGACACGACTTCGGCGGTGTGCTTGAGCCCCGCTACATTGTCGGCGCGGAATCACTTGACCAGTGAGCTATTACGCACTCTTTCAAGGGTGGCTGCTTCTAAGCCAACCTCCTGGTTGTCTCTGCGACTCCACATCCTTTCCCACTTAGCACACGCTTA